>NZ_JBHFII010000034.1:116705-125340 GCF_057334215.1 Achromobacter maghribensis
CTGCCCGCCCCGACGCGTGGTAGGGCTCTTGGACTATACGAAAAGCTTAACGCAGATAGTTGATATCGGCGCGGCGGTTTTCAGCAAAGTCGGCTTCCGACGTTCCCGTCGACTTCGGCTTTTCTTTGCCGAAGCTGATGGTTTCGATCTGGTTGTCGCTGACGCCCAGCAGGGTCATCATGCGACGCACGGCGTCTGCACGACGCTGGCCCAGGGCCAGGTTGTACTCAGCACCGCCGCGTTCGTCGGTGTTGCCTTCGATCTTGACCTTCTGCTGCTGGTGCGAAGCCAGGTAGCGGGCATGGGTTTCGACCAAGCCACGGTACTGGTCCGACACGGTGTAGCTGTCGAAATCAAAGTACACCGAGCGCTGTTGCGCCAGGATGCTTTGGGGGTTAAAGGGATCAAGGATTTGGCCAGAGGCCGAAGATCCTTGGCCAGCGCCTCCGCCCTGACCCGCTTTATCGTCGAGAGGGACGGAGCTGCAAGCTGCCAGAGTGGCAGCCAGAGCGGCAATGGTCAGGCTTTTGGCAATGCGCGACTTCATGATAGTTCCTTTGCAAAGAGAGTCACACGTGTTATCGGGTAAATGGGCCCCAAGTCGGTTCACGTATTTCCCCGTTCAGTACCGAAAGCGTCTGCCGTACGCGGCCATCGCTCGAAACACCCGCAAGTACGCTACGTCCATTTTGGATGGCGGCGTAAAGGACTTGCATGCCATTCGGCGCGAAACTTGGCGACTGATCGTCACGACCATCAGTGATCAAGGATTCGGAGCCTGAGGACAGGTTCAACGACGCGATTCGAAACGCGCCGTCGCGTCTTGCAACGTACAGCAGCGTCGATCCATCGGGGGAAATTCGGGGTGATATGTTGTAACCACCATTAAACGTGAGGCGGCGTGCTTCGCCACCTGTCGAGCCGGTCTGATAGATTTGCGGCCCGCCGCTGCGGTCACTCGTAAAGATAATGGAAGCACCGTCTGGCGTAAAGGTCGGTTCGGTGTCAATCCCGGGAGAACGCGTAACTCGGGTGGGATTCGACCCGTCGGACGCGCCAACGATGTAAATTTGCGACAAACCGTCACGTGTCAACGCCACGGCCAGCTTGGAGCCGTCGGGCGACCAGGCGGGGGCGCTGTTGTTGCCCTTGAAGTTGGCGACGGGCACGCGGGCGCTGGTGGCCAGGGTGTGCACATACACAACCGGCTTGCCGGACTCGAAGCTCACGTACGCCAGCTTGGCGCCATCGGGCGACCAGGACGGCGAAATGATGGGCTCGCGCGAACGCAGCGCCACTTGCGGGTTCTGCCCGTCGGCATCGGCCACTTGCAGTTCGTAGGTGGCGCCCTTCTTCAGCACATACGCGATACGGGTCGAGAACACGCCGCGAACGCCGGTGATCTTTTCGTAGATGCGATCGGCGATCTGGTGGGCCACACGGCGCAGTTCCTGCTCGGTGCCGGAGAAAGCCACGCCGTCCAATTGCCCCTTCTTCACCGTGTCGGCCAGGCGGTAGCGCACGTCGTAGCGGCCATCGGCCCCACGGGTGATGCTGCCATAAGCCAGGAAGTCGGCGCCTTTGCCGCGCCAGTCGTCATGGGCGATGGGCGAATCGACATTCAGGCCGGAACCGGCGGCATTGATCAGGCGGAACTGGCCCGTGCGGGTCAGGTCGGCGCGGATCACTTCAGCCAGGGCGCGGCCGTGGGTGTCGTCCACCGCGAAATCGGCAATGGCGACCGGATACTGCGTCGCGCCCGTGCCGGAAATATCAACGCGCAATTGGGCGTGGACCGGTTTCATCGCCATCAGGCAGGCCAGTGTAAGCATCAGCAAACCGAGCCCATACGATCGCCAGAGAGCGAGGAGGGAACCTCGTCGGCTATAAGCGGGAGTCATATTCATCAATCTCCTGTCAATCATACATTTTGTGCACTACGTCAATGAACTTGTCGTAGCCGCCCGTGGAGGGCTTCGGGAATGGGTTGCAGCGGCGGATGCCGGTCTCGACCGCGCGGTCGAACGCCGGATTGCCGGAGGATTGGGTCAGCGATACGCCGTTAACCTTCCCGTCAGTACCTAACTGTACCCGGTATTGTGCGGTCGGATTTCCGGATCCGCTGCGTGGCGGAGGCTGGTAAGCCACGCCCGGAAGGATGCAGGCGCGCACCTTGGCGGCATAGCCGTTATCGCGTCCACCGCCCGCCTGGTTGCGGTCTGCCGTGCCGCCGGGGATGCCTGCGGCGCCCAGCGCGTCATTACGGAACGCATCCTTCAAGGCCTTGTCGGCAGCGGCTTTCTTGGCGGCGGCGGCCTTCTCGGCAGCGGCCTTTTCAGCTGCGGCCTTGTCAGCGGCCGCTTTCTCGGCGGCCGCCTTGTCGGCAGCGGCCTTTTCCGCGGCGGCCTTCTTGGCAGCGTCGTCCTTGGCCTTCTTTTCGGCAGCGGCCTTGTCGGCAGCGGCTTTCTCGGCAGCGGCTTTCTCGGCAGCCTTGTCGGCGGCGGCCTTGTCAGCCGCGGCTTTTTCGGCGGCCGCCTTCTCGGCAGCCTGGCGTTCCTGCTCCAGGCGCTTCTTTTCCTTCAATTCAGCCTGCTTGCGTTCTTCTTCCAGGCGCGCCTTTTCCTTGGCCGCTTCAGCGGCCTGACGCGCCTTTTCTTCCTGCTCGCGCTTCTTCTTCGCTTCCTGGATCGCGATCTCGGGATCTACTTCCTCGGTCTTGGGCTGAACCTCGGGTTCGGGCTTGGGCGGAGGAGGGGGCGGAGGCGGCGGCTCGGGCGCCTTTTCAGGCTCGGGCTTGGGCTCGGGCTTGGGGGCCGGCTTGGGTTGTTCGGGCTGGGGCGTGGGAGGCGGGGAGACGGGCGAATTGCCGTCGGCCCAAAGCTGGACTTCGACGGGGCCGGGGGCCTCCGTGCGCCAGCTCACGCCGAAAATCAGGGCAACCAGCAGCAGCAAGTGCACCGCCACAGCCAGAATGAGCGCATTCCGGTTGTCGTTATTGGGCGGGGTGGCCGGCGGGCCGCTGCGGTGTCGAATTATGGGTGGCGTCATGGGCGTTGCATGCCGGGCAAGCCGGCGGAAGGCGTCGCGTTAGCGTTTTTTCGCGGATGCGGGCTGGGAAGCGCCGGCGGCGGACTGGTCCACCAGCAAGCCCAGGCGGGTGATGCCGTTGGTGCGCAGTTCGTCCATCACCTTCACGACCGTCTCGTAGGGCACCTTGCCGTCGGCGGCGATGACCACCGGCGTTTCCGCGGTAATGCGCGAGCGCACTTGCGCCACAAGCTCGGGGCGCGCGATGTCCTGCATCGTGGCGCCGGGCTCACGCATGCGCAGGGCGATCTTGCCGTCTTCCGAAATCTGGACTTCCAACGGTTTCACGGGCACATCCGATGCCGCCCCGACCGAAGGCAGCTGGATCAGCCCGGGCGTGATCAGGGGCGCGGTCACCATGAAGATGACCAGCAGCACCAGCATCACGTCGATGTACGGCACCACGTTGATGTCGGCCTTCATGCGGCGGCCGGACCTGCCGCGTGAGCTTACCGAGGGCATTAGCGCACCTGCCGTTGCAGAATGTTCAGGAATTCGTCGACGAAGCTGTCGAAACGGATCGAGATGCGATCGATGTCATTCGTGAAGCGGTTGTAGGCGACCACGGCCGGGATGGCGGCGAACAGGCCGATCGCGGTGGCGATCAGGGCTTCCGCGATACCCGGAGCCACCGAGGCCAGCGTGGCCTGCTGCATGTTCGACAGGCCGATGAAGGCGTGCATGATCCCCCAGACCGTGCCCAGCAGGCCGATGTAGGGCGATACCGAACCGGCGGATGCCAGGAAGTTCAGGTGCGATTCCAGCGAATCCATCTCGCGCTGGTAGGCGGCGCGCATGGCGCGGCGCGGGCCATCCAGCAGGGCGGTGGCGTCGCCTGCCGAGTTGCCGCGGCGGGCCTTCAGGAATTCGGTCATGCCGGCATCGAAGATGCGAGCCAGCGCGCCCTGTTCGTCGCGGCGCGAGGCCACGGCCTGTTGCAGCATGGACAGGTCGCCGCCCGACCAGAAATCGTCTTCAAAGCGGCGGGTTTGCGTATGGGCGCGCTTGATCGCAAGCCGCTTGGCGAAAATATAGGTCCAGGACATGATCGAGATGCCCAACAGCATCAGCATGATCAGCTGGACCGGCACGCTGGCGTGCGAAATCAACGAAAGCAACGACATGTCGCTGGTGGCTTGCATGGTTATTCCTGAATTGATTCCAGTTTGGCGCGGAGATCGGTCGGCAGTTCCGTCGGCCGCATGTTGGCGGCATCGACGCAACAGACTTGGATGTTGCCTTCGGCAAGCAGTTCCCCGTCGCGTTCCGCGCGCTGCGCGAAGTGTATCGAAGCGCGGCCCAGTTTGGTGACTCGGCTGCGTATGGTAAGCAAATCGTCCAGTTTGGCCGGCTTCCGGTAGGACATGTCCAAGGAGCGGACAACGAATAAACGTTGCTCGCTGGCGGCCAGCCCGGACTGGTTGACTCCCAGGTTACGCAGCCATTCAGTGCGTGCGCGTTCCAGGAACTTCAAGTAGTTAGCGTAGAAAACGACCCCGCCCGCATCCGTGTCTTCGTAGTAGACACGGACATGCAGGAGGGATTCGGCGGACTTCGGGTCGGTCACGATACGGATAGGAAGTGATGCGGGTCGGGACGCGGAAAGTCCGTAGTAGCTATAAGGTTAGAGGGTGTCCAGCTTCGCCAGCACCGTTTCCAGCGCGGACTCTACCGGAATCTTGGCCGCTTCGGTTTCCCGACGGGCCTGCAATTCCACCACACCATCGTTCAGGCCGCGTTCTCCAACTGTTACACGCAGCGGCGCGCCGATCAATTCCCATTCAGCGAACATCACGCCCGGGCGCGCATCGCGGTCGTCCAGAATGACGTCCACGCCCCGTGCCAGCAGCGATTCATAGAGCTTCTGGGCGGTGTCACGCACGGTTTCACTTTTGCCCCAGCCCACTGGGCAGATCACCACTTCGAAGGGGGCAATCGCGCGGGGCCAGATGATGCCGCGGGCGTCATGGTTTTGCTCGATGGCGGCACCCACGATACGGGTCACGCCAATGCCGTAGCAACCCATTTCCAGGACGGCCGGTTTGCCGGTTTCGTCCAGGAAGGTGGCTTTCAGGGCTTCGGAGTACTTCTTGCCCAGGTAGAAAACGTGTCCCACTTCGATGCCGCGCTGGATGGAGAGCGTGCCCTTGCCATCCGGCGACGGGTCACCCGCGACCACGTTGCGCAGATCGGCCACGAGCTCGGGCTCGGGCAGGTCGCGGCCCCAGTTTACTCCCTGGATGTGGAAATCTTCCTTGTTCGCGCCGCAGACGAAATCGGCCATGTTCGCGACCGTGCGGTCGGCGATCACGTGCACCGGCTTGGCCGTCTTGACCGGGCCCAGATAGCCGGGCTTGCAGCCGAAATACTCGACGATCTCGGTTTCCGTGGCAAAGCGGAAGCCCGCCAGGCCCGGCACCTTGCTCGCCTTGATTTCGTTCAGTTCGTGGTCGCCGCGCAAGAGCAGCAGCCAGATGTCGACGCGGCCCTTGTCGCCGTCGGTGGCCAGCACGATCGACTTGATCGTCTTTTCCAGCGGCAGGCCCAGCAGCTTGGCGACGTCTTCGCACTTGGCCGCGCCCGGGGTGGGCACGTCGGCCATGGCCTGCGTGGCTTCACCGCGCACCGGATACAGGGCAACGGCTTCCGCCAGTTCGATGTTGGCGGCGTAGTCGGTGTCGGCGTTATAGACCAGCAGGTCTTCACCGGTATCGGCGATGACCTGGAATTCATGGCTGCGGGTGCCGCCGATCGAGCCGGTATCGGCCGCCACTGCGCGGAATTCCAGGCCCAGACGGCCAAAAATGCGCATGTAGGCGGCGTACATGGTGTCGTAGCTTTTCAGCGCGCCGGCTTCGTCGCGGTCGAAGGAATAGGCGTCCTTCATGGTGAATTCGCGGCCGCGCATCAGGCCGAAGCGGGGGCGGCGTTCGTCCCGGAACTTGGTCTGAATGTGATAGAAATTCAGCGGCAGCTGGCGGTAGCTGTGGATTTCATTGCGCGCGATGTCGGTAATGACTTCCTCGGACGTCGGCTGCAGCACGAAGTCGCGCTGGTGGCGGTCCTTGATGCGCAGCAGTTCGGCGCCGTATTGCTCCCAGCGGCCCGATTCCTGCCACAGCTCGGCGGGTTGCACCACCGGCATCAGCAGCTCGATGGCGCCCGAGGCGTTCATTTCCTCCCGGACGATCGCCTCGACCTTGCGGATGATCTTCAGGCCCAGGGGCATGTAGGTGTAGATGCCGCCCGCGAGTTTGCGGATCATCCCGGCCCGGGTCATCAGCTGATGGCTGGCGACTTCGGCTTCGGAAGGGGCTTCTTTGAGGGTGTTGATGTGGTAGTTGGATGCGCGCATGTTTAAAGGTGGCAGCAGATACGTATAATCGACTGTAATTGTATTGAATTCGGTGGGGGTGGCCCATGCTTGACCGCGAAGGCTACCGCCCCAATGTCGGCATCATTCTCGTCAACAGTCGAAACGAGGTCTTTTGGGGCAAGCGTATCAGGGAACATGCATGGCAGTTCCCCCAGGGCGGCATCAAATATGGCGAAAGCCCGGTGCAGGCCATGTATCGCGAACTCCATGAAGAGGTGGGCTTGAAGCCCGAGCATGTCCGTATTTTGGGGCGTACACGCGATTGGTTACGTTATAACGTGCCCGATCACTTCGTCCGGCGTGAGTGGCGTGGCCACTATAAAGGACAAAAACAGATTTGGTTCTTGTTGCGCCTGGTGGGACGTGACAGCGATGTGTGCTTGCGCGCGACGCAGCATCCGGAATTCGATGCCTGGCGCTGGAGCCAGTATTGGGTACCCCTGGACGCCGTGATCGAGTTCAAGCGCGATGTCTATACCCAGGCGTTGAACGAGTTGTCGGCGATCCTCTTTCGGCGTCATCACGAAACCCGCTATCTGCGCCAACGCGTGCACGGACAGCGGGCAGCAGAGAATTTGCCCGAAGGAACGGACGGTCATGCGCATATTGTTGGTTGAAGACGAACGGGACATGGCGTCCTGGTTGATGCGCGCGCTTGCCCAAAGCGGGTTCGTGCCAGACCATGCGGCAGATGCTCGCACCGCCGAGGCATTCATGGCGGGCACGGAATATGACGCCATCGTCATGGACCTGCGTCTGCCCGACAAGCACGGCCTGGTCGTCCTGCGCGAGATGCGCAACCGGGACGACCGCACGCCGGTCTTGCTGCTGACCGCCCAAGGCGCACTGCAGGACCGCGTGCGCGGACTGAACCTGGGCGCCGACGATTTCCTGACCAAGCCCTTCGCGCTGGAAGAGCTGGAAGCACGGCTGACCGCGCTGGTGCGTCGCAGCCGCGGCCGCCAGCATCCGCGCCTGCAATGCGGCTCGCTGTCTTATGACAGCGAAAGCCGTGCCTTCACGCTGGACGGCTCCTTGCTGTTCCTGACCCCGCGCGAACACGCCGCGCTGGCGGCGCTGCTGACTCGCAGCGGCTATCCGGTGGACAAATCGCAATTGTTCGGCAAGGTCTTCACGCACGACAGCGAAGCCAATCCCGACGCCATCGAGGTCGTGCTGCACCGGCTGCGCAAGAAGCTGGCCGGCAGCGACGTGCGTATCGTCACCGTGCGCGGGCTGGGCTATATGCTGGAAAGCGTCACCAGCGAGTCCGCGGCATCGGAATCCTGAGTGAGCCTGCGGATCCCCGGGTTGCCGCGCGTCGGCATCCGCGCGCTGTTGATCATCCTGCTGTTGCCCGGCGTGGTGGTGCTGCTGGTCATCGACAGCCTGAACGACTACCGCACACTGTCCGAGATCACCAACGAGGCCTATGACAGCGCGCTGGTGGAACCTGCCCGCGTACTGGAAAGCAGCCTGGAATTCACGCCTGACGGCAACCTCCAGGTGGCCACGCCGCTGTATGCGCAGGTGATGCTCGAGTCCCGCGCGGGGCTGCGCAAGTACTTCCGCATCGAACAGATCGACCCGCCGCTACCCGACGGCGCGCCCGTGCCCACCGACCAGGGCAAGACGCTGCTGGGCATGCCTGAAATGCCGCGCCCGCCGAGCTGGCCGCGCTCAAACGGCCAACCCGTGTTCTATGACGGCGTCTACCGCAATGATCCGGTGCGGGTGGTCGCGGTCGTGCGTGATCTCTATTACCAGGGCTTGCACCGCCAGGTCCTGGTCGTGGTGGCGGAAAGCACCGGCAAGCGGATCGAAGCCGAAAACAATGCGCGGCGCCAGGAAATCCTGCGCGACACGCGCATGCTGGCGCTGGTGGTGCTGCTGGTCTGGTGGGGCGTGTCGTGGGCCTTGAAGCCCCTGCGCCGCCTGCGGGTCGATATCCGCAACCGTCGCCCCGACGACCTGACCCCGCTGGACGCCTCGCGCGTGCCCAACGAAGTGTCGCCGCTGGTCGACGCCGTCAACCACCATATCGCCCGCTATCGCCGCGTGCTGGATGAGCAGTCGCACTTCCTGGCCGATGCCTCGCATCAGTTGCGCACGCCGCTGGCCATCATGCTGACGCAGGCCCAGTACGCGCTGCGCGAACGCGACCCGGCGCGC
>NZ_JBHFII010000034.1:125423-144021 GCF_057334215.1 Achromobacter maghribensis
GCGCGAGGGCCTGCGCGCCATCGTCGACCAGTTGGGGCGCACGCGCCGCCTGACCGAGCAACTGCTGTCCCTGGCGCACGCCAACCAGGCCGATCAGTTGCCGCGCCAGTTGCTGGACATGAACGCGGTCTCGCGCGAAGTCGTCTTGCAATACCTGCCGCTGGCACATGAAAAGCAGCAAGACCTGGGCTGGGTCCAGGCGGGTTCCGAAGAAGGGCTGGATACGCCCGTGCCGGTGTTGGGCAGCGAAGCCGAACTGCACGAAGCCTTATCCAACCTGGTGCACAACGCCATCCATTACGCGCCTGTCGGCGCGCAGATCACCGTGTCGGTCTGCCGGCTGGAAAACCGGGCCGAAGTCGCGGTGTCGGACAACGGTCCGGGGCTGGATCCCGACCTGCGGGGCCGCGCCTTCGCGCGTTTCGAACGGGTCGGCACGGACAAGCCCGTCACCTCCTCGGGCTCCGGCCTGGGCCTGGCGATTGCGCGCGCCTATGCTCGCCGCAACGACGGCGACATCGAATTGCGCGATGGCGAACCCAACGCGCAGGGCGGGGTGGGCCTGGCCTCGGTGCTGTGGCTGCCGCTTGGCGCCACCGTCTCGCAATACCCGCGTCCTGCCGATGTCGAGCTCAAGGGCGACCAATAAAGCCGGCAGGCTTTCAAATTTTTTTCTGCTTTCCCCGCTACGCCGCATCGCTTCCTCTCAGGGATAACCCCCGAATTCAGGATGGCGACAGCGCATAGAAAGCGGATTAGCAGCTTCCCTCCGTAATCTGCGCACCGGCTCGCTGTTAAGGGCCGGGCGCGGCTCGTTTCGAGCTGCGCATCCAGGGCCGGCACGGTCCTGCACCAGAAGGAGGATGGAAGTGCAAAAAAATATCAACAGGAAGGACTACTACGGCGGCGCGCTGATGGTCCTGATCGGGTTGGGGGCGATATACGGAGGCACTGATTACCACATCGGCACCTTGAGCCACATGGGGCCAGGCTTCTTCCCGGCTGCGCTCGGCGGCCTGCTGGCCCTGACGGGCGTGCTGATCGCCATGTCCGCGCGTTCGGGCGAGGCCACGCCGCCCGCGCCAGGCGATGGCCATGCGCACGGGCTGCCCGACTTCCGCGGCAGCGCCTGCATCTTGCTAGGCACGTTGGCCTTCCTGCTGCTGGGCCACTACGGCGGCCTGCTGCCGGCCACGTTCGCCATTGTTTTCATCTCGGCGCTGGGTGATCGCAAGAACACCATCAAGCAAGCCATCCTGCTGTCGCTCGCGATGTCCGCGATCGCGGTCGTCGTGTTCTGGTGGGCGCTGCAACTGCAGCTGCCGCTGTTTCGTTGGGGTTGAAGCGCCATGATCTCTCAATCTTTGATGGACCTTTGGTACGGCTTCGGCGTCGCGTTCCAATGGCACAACCTGATGTGGTCGTTCTTCGGCGTGCTGGTGGGCAACCTCATCGGCGTGCTCCCGGGCATGGGCGCCTTGTCGGCGATTTCCATCCTGCTGCCGCTGACCTACGTGATGCAGCCCGTGCCCGCGATCTTGATGCTGGCCGGCATTTTCTACGGTTCCCAATACGGCGGCGCCATCGGCGCCATCCTGCTCAATCTGCCTTCGCATCCGCCGCACGCGGTCACCTGCCTTGACGGGTATCCACTGACCAAACAGGGCAAGGGAGGAACGGCGCTGGGCATCACGATGATCTGTTCGTTCTTCGCGGCATCGGTCGGCATCATCGTCATGATTTTCGCCTCGCCGCTGCTGGTTGAGGTGGCGTTCAAGTTCGGCCCCACCGAGATCTTCTCGATCATGCTGCTTGGCCTGCTGGCCGGTGCGACGATGTCGCGCGGCTCGCCGCTGAAAGGCGTGGCAATGACGCTGTTCGGCTTGATGTGCGGCGTGGTGGGCACCGACGTGAACACGGGCACGATCCGTTTCTCGTTCGGCTTGCTGGACCTGTCGGACGGCCTGGAACTGGTGGCGATCTCGATGGGCCTGTTCGGCGTGGCCGACTTCCTGATGAGCGTCAATCGCATGACCATCATCGGCAGCGGCGCCAAGCTGCGCATCCGCGACATGCGGCCCAGCAAGCAGGAATTGAAGACCGCGTTCTGGCCGATGGTGCGCGGCACGGCGGTCGGCACATTGTTCGGCGCCATGCCGGGCACGGGTCCGACCATCACGACGTTCGTGGCCTACGCACTGGAACGCAAGATCTCGCGCACGCCCGAGAAGTTCGGCACCGGCATGATCGCCGGCGTGGCATCGCCGGAAGCGTCGTCGCATTCGAAGACGCAGGTCGACTTCATCCCGACGATGAGCCTGGGCATCCCTGGCGACGCCGTGATGGCGCTGATCCTGGGCGCCTTGCTTATCCAGGGCATCCAGCCCGGCCCGCAGCTGATCACCGAGCATCCAGACATCTTCTGGGGCCTGATCGCCAGCTTCTGGGTGGGCAACGTGCTGCTGATGGTGCTGAACGTGCCGCTGATCGGCGTGTGGGTCAAGCTGCTGCAGGTGCCGTACCGCTATCTGTTCCCGTCCGCGCTGTTCTTCATCGCGGTGGGCGTGTTCAGTACGCAGAACAGTCTCTTCCAGATATGGGAAGTGCTCGCCTTCGGCGTGATCGGCGCCATCCTGATGACGCTGGAGTTTTCCGTGGCGCCCATCTTGCTCGGTTTCGTGCTGGGCCCGATGGTGGAAGAGAACTTCCGCCGCGCCCTGCTGTTGTCGCGCGGCGACCTGGCCGTGTTCGTGCAGCGCCCGATCAGCGCCTGGTTCATCGGCGCAAGCGCCTTGCTGATCCTGCTGCAGGTGTGGGCATTCGTGCATCGCGGCAAAGGCAAGGGCAAAGGCAAGCCTGAAGTTCCGCAAACCGCGTAAGCGTCTTTCCCGGCGCGGTCGAACGGCCCGGCGATCTGCCGGGCCGTTTGATTTGTGAGGCGCCATCCTGCATGCTTGAGGCTTCCGAAAAGCCTTGCAGAACCGCCACCATGCACATTCTCTTTGCCTGCCCTCTCCATGATTCCGACGTCTGGGTGCCGCTCCTGGAAGCCTCCATGCCCGGATGCCGCATTTCCGTGTGGAATCCCGACGGTCCGCCGTCTGGCGCCGAGGTGGCGCTGGTGTGGCGCCCGCCCGTGGAATTGTTCCAGCACGAGACCGGCATCACGACGCTGTTCAATCTGGGCGCGGGCGTCGACGCACTGCTGAAGATGCCCGAGATCCCCCCGCACGTGCGGATCGTTCGCCTCGAAGATGCGGGCATGTCGGTGCAGATGGCCGAATACGCCTTGTACGCGCTGCTGCGCGTCTCGCGCGATTTCGAAGCGTTTGACCAAGCCCAGGCGCGCCAGCACTGGGATACCCGCGAAGGCACGCGGCAGAAGGACTGGCCCGTCGGCGTGTTGGGGCTGGGCCAGGTGGGCGCGCGCGTGGCGCAGACCCTGGCCGACTTCGGCTATCCCGTGGCAGGCTGGTCCCGCACGCCGCGCGAAATCCCGGGCGTGGAATCCTTTGCCGGAGAAGCCGCCTTGCCAGCGTTCCTGGCCCGCACGCGCTTTCTGGTGAACGTGCTGCCGCTCACGCCGGACACGCGCGGCATCCTCAACCGCGAAACGCTGTCGCAGTTGTTGCCGCAAGCGCATCTGGTCAACGTCGGCCGGGGTGAACACCTGGTTGAAGAAGACCTCGTACAGATGCTGGAAGAGGGTGAGATCGCCGGCGCCACGCTGGACGTGTTCCATACCGAGCCTTTGCCCGGCGACCATCCGTTCTGGCGCGACCCGCGCGTTCATATCACGCCGCACATCGCGGCGCGCACGCTGCGCGACGAAAGCATCGAGCAGATCGCGGGAAAGGTCGCTCAACTGATGCGCGGCGAATCCATCACCGGCGTCGTCGAACGCACGCGCGGCTACTAAGCTACGGGCGCGACGGCTTTTTCCAGCCGTTGATACATCGTCGGCAGTCGTTGCGACAGGAAATCCAGCAACGTCCGGACGGCGGGCATCATGCCCCGCCGCGACGGATAAATGCAGTGCACGATGCCTTCCGGTGATTGCCATTGCGCAAGCACCGGCACCAACTGGCCGCGGCGCAGTTCTTCCTGCGTCGCGATCGACGGCAGCAGCGCGATGCCTCGGCCCCGCACCGCGGCTTCGGTCAG
Source organism: Achromobacter maghribensis (assembly GCF_057334215.1). Classification (NCBI taxonomy): domain Bacteria; kingdom Pseudomonadati; phylum Pseudomonadota; class Betaproteobacteria; order Burkholderiales; family Alcaligenaceae; genus Achromobacter; species Achromobacter maghribensis. The sequence goes on from NZ_JBHFII010000034.1 coordinate 129,588, forward strand.
CACAATGAAGTCGTTGCAGGACAGTTGCGGCTTCAGCTCGACCTGGACTTCTTCGCCCTTATCGTTCACCAGCGGCCATCGCACGTCGTGCTGCGGGTCGGAAAAGCTCAAGGTTGTGTGCGACGCCAGATCCTGCGGCGTGTCGGGCGTGCCGTGGCGTTGCAGGTAGCCGGGGCTGGCCACCAGCGTGCCCCGCGCCGATCCCAGATGGCGGACCACCAGTTCCGCGTCCGTATCCAGTTTGGTGCGCACGCGCAGCGCCAGGTCGACGCCTTCACGGATCAGGTCCACACGCCGGTTGGTCACCAGCAGCTGTACGGAAATCGCCGGCCAAGCATCCAGGAATTCGGGCAGGATCGGCGCCAGCACATCCTGGGCAATGGAAACGGGGCAGCTCACGATCACCGGGCCGGTCGGCTCTGACTGCAATTGCCGCATGGCATCGTCGGCGGCTCGCGCCGAGGCGGCCATCTCGCGGCAATAGTGCAGGTAGCGTTCACCGGCCGAGGTCAGCCGCAGGCGGCGTGTCGTGCGCTGCAGCAACCTGACGCCCAGGCTTTCCTCCAAATGCGAGATCCGGCGCGACAGGCGGGATTTCGGGATATCCAGCGCTCTGGCCGCAGCGCTGAAGCCGCCTTGCTCGACGACTTGGGAAAAATAATAGAGGTCGTTAAGATCTTGCATGATTGTTCTATTTGTGGAACGAACAGTTCATCATACCCCGGTTTATGTAAACAATGAACCGATCTACAGTGAGCCCATGCATTCGGGATCTGCGAACGCCACCCGGCGGCAAGCTCCGGTCCGGCCCTCTTGAAGCGCCGGGCGTGGCGCTGACAGGTCCTGACCGCCCGCGTACAGGCGGGCCACCACTGGAGATATTTGCAATGAAGACCCTCGTTATCCTTTCCTCGATTCTCGGCGATCGTTCCAACAGCAAGCAATTGGCCAATCACCTGATTGCGCGCGTCAAAGAAGCCAATCCGGCTACTACCGTCAAGGTACGCGACATCGGCGCGCAGCCGATCCCGTACTTCGACGGCAACACCGCCGGCGCGCTGTTCACCCCGGCCGATGCCCGCAGCGTAGAGCAGCAACGCATCGTCGAACTCAGCGACACGCTGGTCGCCGAACTGATGGAAGCGGACCGCATCGTATTCGCCGTGCCGGTGTACAACTTCAATCTGCCCGCGCAGTTCAAGAGCTATCTGGACTATCTGGCCCGTGCCGGCGTCACGTTCCGTTATACGCCCGAAGGCGTGCCGGAGGGCCTCGTCAAGGGTAAGCAGGTGTTCGTGCTGACGGCGCGAGGCGGCAAGGCCGAGGGCACGCCGTCTGACACCATGACGCCGTATCTGCGTCAGATGCTGGGCTTCCTGGGCATGAACGACGTGACGTTCATCGCGGCCGAGGGCATGGCGATGGGTGAAGTGGCCGCGCTGGAAGGCGTGACGCTGGCCAAGCAGCGCATCGATGCGCTGCTGCGGCAAACCGCCCAGGCGAACCTGGCCGCGTAACGGCATGGACGACAAAAAGGCGAGCCTTCCAGGCTCGCCTTTTTGTTTGCCGCCGCACCGTGTTGCCAGGGGCAGGGCGATGCCCGTTCAGTCGCGCAGGCGCTTCACCAGGCTGGACGTGTCCCAGCGTCCGCCGCCCATTTTCTGCACGTCGCCGTAGAACTGGTCCACCAGGGCCGTCACCGGCACGCGCGCGCCGTTGTTGCGCGCCTCGGCCAGCACCAGGCCCAGGTCCTTGCGCATCCAGTCCACCGCAAAGCCGAACTCGAACTTGTCGTCGACCATGGTGCCGCCGCGGTTCTCCATCTGCCAGCTTTGCGCGGCGCCTTTGCTGATCACGTCCAGCACCAGCTTCATGTCCAGATCGGCCGCCTGGCCGAATGCCACCGCCTCCGACAGGCCTTGCACGATGCCGGCGATGCAGATCTGGTTGACCATCTTGGCCAATTGCCCCGCGCCCGGCGGGCCCACCAGCGTGACGGCGCGGCCAAAGCTCTGTGCCACCGGCTTGATCGCGTCGAAAACGGCTTGCTCGCCGCCGCACATGACGGTCAGGACGCCGTTGACGGCGCCCGCCTGTCCGCCCGAAACCGGCGCGTCCACGAAGTTCAGGCCCAGTTCCTTGGCTTGCGCGTAAAGCTCGCGCGCCACATCGGCCGACGCGGTCGTGTGGTCGACAAATACGGCGCCCGGCGCCATGCCCGAAAACGCGCCGTCCGGACCCAGCACGATGCTGCGCAGATCGTCGTCATTGCCCACGCAGGCGAAGACGATCTGGGCGCCCGCGACGGCTTCGCGCGGCGTGGGGGCATGGTGGCCATGAAACTCGGCTGCCCAGGCCTGTGCCTTGGCGGGGGTGCGGTTGTAGACGGTCACGTCGTGTCCGGCACGGGCCAGGTGACCGGCCATGGGCAAGCCCATGACGCCCAATCCGAGGAAAGCGACTTTCTGGGCTACGACCGCGTCGTAGCTCTTGGTACCGATCGTTGCCATGCAGGGGACTCCGCTCTATGTGGGTAAGGTCAGTCTCAGGACATCAACCTTAACGCAATCAAAAGCCGGCGGCGAGTCCATCCCGCCGACTGTCGCTGGCGCTGACATAGCCATCCACCGCCGGGTCGCCCAGCCGCCAGATGAACTGACCCGAACCAAAGTCCATATAAGGGTCGTCGACGCCTTCCAGCACATGGCCGCGCGTGCGCAGGCCCTGCGCCACGGCCGGCGCAAGGCCGGCTTCCACGTCCACTGCCAGCCCCTGGTTCCACTTCCAGCGCGGCGCGTCGCAGGCGGCCTGCGGCTGCTGGCCGTAGTCAAGCATGCGCACCAGCGTCTGCACTTGTCCCTGCGGCTGCATATTGCCGCCCATGACGCCGAAACTCATGACGGGGGCGCCGTCGCGCATCAGGAAGCCGGGGATGATGGTATGGAAGGGGCGCTTGCCGCCCGCCACCACGTTGGGATGGTCCGGCTGCGTGGTGAAGCAATGCCCGCGGTTCTGCAGGCTGACGCCCGTGCCCGGCACCACCACGCCGGAGCCGAAGCCCATGTAGTTCGACTGGATGAAGCTGACCATCATGCCGTTCTTGTCCGCGGCGGTCAGGTAGACCGTGCCGCCTTGGGGGGCATGGCCGGAAGCGAAAGCCTGGGCAACCCTGGGGTCGATCATCCGCGCGCGTTCCGCCAGATAGTCCGGCCGCAGCATCTGTTCGTGCGTCATCCGCATATGGCGCGCATCGGCCACGTGGGAATAGACATCTGCGAACGCCAGTTTCATGGCCTCGATCAGCAGGTGCTGGGTGTCGGGGTGGTCGACCGGGCGGGACGCCAGGTCGAAATTCTGCAAGATGCCCAGTGCGATCAACGCCGCAATGCCTTGCCCGTTTGGCGGGATCTGATGGAGCGTATGGCCGCGGTACGTCTGGCCGATGGGCGTCACCCATTCGGGTGCGTAGTCGCGCAGGTCCGCCAGGGTCAACGCGGCGTCGTGCGCTTGCGCGTGCGCCACCAACTTGTGGGCAGTCTCGCCTTCATAGAAGTCGCGGCCACCGCTCGCGGCGATGCGCTTGAGCGTTGCCGCGGCGCTCGGCAGCACGAAGTGCTCGCCGATGTGGGGAGCACGGCCGCGTGGCAGGAAATGTTCGGCGAACCCGGGTTGCGGTCGCAGAATGTCGGCCTGCGCCGCCCATTTTTCCTGCGCCACGGGTGACACGGCGTAGCCGCGTTCCGCGTATTCGATGGCAGGCGCCAGCACGTCGGCAAACGCCAGACTGCCCAGTTTTTCATGCAGCGCCGCCCATCCGGCCACGCAACCCGGCACGGTCACGCTGTCCCAGCCGCGCATCGGGATCACGCCTTGGTGCTTGCGGCGGAAGTAGTCCACGTTCCACGCGGACGGAGCCGTTCCGGAGGCGTTCAAGCCATGCAGCTTCGAACCGTCCCAGACGATGGCGAAACAGTCGGAGCCCAAACCGTTGCTGACGGGTTCGGTCAGCGTCAGCGTGGCGGCCGCGGCAATGGCCGCGTCCACCGCATTGCCGCCAAGGGCCAGGATCCGCAAGCCTGCCTGTGCGGCGAGCGGTTGCGACGTGGCGACGACGTTGCGAGCGAACACCGGAATCCGGGTGGTGGGGTAGGGATTCTTCCAGTCGAAATTCATGCCGAATAATCGCGTGGGGTAAACCCGTAGCTTAACGTAGATGCCGGGAAATGCCCTACGCTTAGTAGTGTATTGTAGTTATTAGTAGCTTTTACCAGGAATACGTTCTGGCCGCGCAAAGAAAAACCCCCGGGGCACGCCACGGGGGTTTTTAGAAAGGCTTGACCGCCGCCGCAAGGCAGCGGCCAGCGCTTTACTCTTCTTCGACGAAGGTCTCTTCGCGCTTCTTGCGAATGGCGGGGAGCGCCACCAGAATCACCAGGAACGCCGCCACGGCCAGCAGCGAAGCCGACAGCGGACGCGTTACGAAGGTGCTGAAATCGCCACGCGACAGCAGCAGGGCACGGCGGAAGTTCTCTTCCATCATGGGGCCCAGAACCAGGCCCAGCAGCAGCGGAGCGCCTTCGCACTTCAGCTTCGACCACACGTAGCCGATGACGCCGAAGATTGCCGTGGTGAAGATGTCGAACGAGTTGTAGTTCAACGAATACACACCGATCGTGCAGAACACCAGAATCGCCGGGAACAGGATGCGATAGGGCACCTTCAGCAGCTTGACCCACAGGCCAATCAGCGGCAGGTTCAGCACCACCAGCATCAGGTTGCCGATCCACATCGAGGCGATCAGGCCCCAGAACAGCTCCGGGTGGCTCGTCATGACTTGCGGGCCGGGCTGGATGTTGTGGATGGTCATTGCACCGACCATCAACGCCATCACGGCGTTACCGGGGATACCCAGCGTCAGCAGCGGGATGAACGAAGTCTGGGCTGCGGCGTTGTTCGCCGATTCCGGGCCTGCCAGGCCGGCCGGGTGGCCCTTGCCGAAGCGTTCCGGATTCTTCGAGATCTTCTTTTCCAGCGTGTAGGACGCGAACGACGACAACACGGCGCCACCGCCCGGCAAGATACCCAGGGCCGAACCCAGGGCCGTTCCGCGCAGCACGGCGGGAGCAGCTTCCTTGAATTCCTGCTTGTTCGGGTACAGCGTGCCGATCTTGTCGGTGATGTCGACGCGGTTTTCCTTCTGCTCCAGGTTGGTCATGATTTCGGCAAAGCCGAACACACCCATGGCCACGATGGCGAAGTCGATACCGTCTTGCAGTTCGGGGATGCCGAAGTCGAAGCGGGCAACGCCCGAGTTGACGTCGGTGCCGACCATGCCCAGCAGCAGGCCCAGGATGATCATCGAGATCGCCTTGGGCAGCGAACCGGAAGCCAGCACCACGGCGCCGACCAGACCCAGGCACATCAGCGAGAAGTACTCGGCGGGGCCGAACTTGAAAGCCACTTCAGCCAACGGGGGCGCGAAGGCGGCCAACAGCAGGGTGGCCACGCAACCGGCAAAGAACGAGCCCAGTGCGGCGATAGCCAAGGCGGCGCCAGCACGGCCGTTACGGGCCATCTGGTGACCGTCCAGCACCGTCACCACCGCGGACGTTTCCCCTGGCAGCGCCACAAGAATGGCCGTGGTCGAACCGCCGTACTGCGCGCCGTAATAGATGCCTGCAAGCATGATCAAGCCGGCAATCGGGGGCAACACATACGTGATCGGGAGCAGCATCGCGATGGTCGGGACGGGGCCGATACCCGGCAGCACGCCAATCAGCGTACCCAGAATGCAGCCCAGCAGTGCGTAGGCCAGGTTCTCGGGCGTGAACGCCACCGAGAAGCCCAACATCAGGTTGTCAAACAATTCCATGACCGGTTGCTCCTTAGTTCATGCCCAGAAAGGACGGCCACAGCGGGAAGATCAGCCCCAGCCCCTTGACGAATGCCAGATACGAGAACACCACCAGGAAGATCGCGTTGGCGACGGCGACCTTCAAGCTGAACTCATGGCTGGCCAGGCTGCTTAGGACAACCAGGATGAATACCGAAAGGTAGATGCCCAGCGGCTTCAGGATGAAGCCGTACAAGACCACCGAACCCACGACCAGAAAAACGATGCGCCAGTCGAACTTGTCGACGTGCGTTTCGTGCGCTTTCTTGGAAAGCGAGCCAAGCAGCACGATGGCGCCCAGCAAAGCCAGAACAATGCCTAGCCAGAAAGGAAAATACCCTGGGCCCATTCGGGCTGCAGTACCCATTTGATAGCTGCTGGCTTGCCAGGCGAATCCCAGTCCGAGGGCGATGAACATCACCCCAGACCAGAAGTCCTGTCGATTGCGTAGCTGCATGATTGGTTGGCTCCTATTTACAGCATGTAGATAAAAAGTTTGTAGCCGGATGGGACCCGCCGAAAGGCGAGTGACAGGCACAAAAAAGGCACTTCGGGGTGCCATTAGTTCTTCTGAAAGCGACGGCGTGGTTTCTTGAAAGGGCGAATGGTAATGGACGCCTGCCACGCTGGAAACCCTGTAAGCTCGGTGAAAGCCTGGGGTTTTCCCTAGAATTCGGGTACTCCCGATCCCCAGATGTAACGGCGCGGGAAGATTGAGGGCTTTTTGAAAGCTAAGTGAAAGTTTATAGAAAGAAATGCGAAAGCCGGATCGGCCGGATGCGTGGAATTTGGACGAGGGGGGCGACATTTCCGCGGTTGTCATCGGCTGGCATTGCGCCGCCGGAATCACGCGCCTATTTCCTACCGAATATTGCCGGGTTTCTCAACGCGCGTGAAGAGGCCCGATTGAACTCAGGATGGTTTACGATAGCGCCCATGCTGCAAGATCTAGACCAACTCGCCGCCCGAATCGGGCAACTGGTGCAACGCACCCGCCAACTCCACGCAGAGCGTGACGCGTTGCGCCTCCGCCTGAATGACTTCGAAGCTGAACAGCGTGTGCTGAAGCAGCGCGCCGCCGAGCGCGAGGCCGAGATCGTCACGCTGCAAAGCAAGCTTCAGGATCACGATGGCGCGGTCACCGCGATGCTCGAGCAGGCCCAGCAGGCCGAAGCCGCCTTGCGCGAGCAGCTCGCCCGTGAGTCCACCGAACGCCAGTCGCTTGAATCGCGTTTCTCCGCCCGGGAAACCGAACTGCAGGGCAACCTGCAAACTCGCGACACTGAACTACAGCGCTTGCGCGTGGCCGCGGCCGCGGCCCGCGAGCGCATCGACGCCGTGCTCGCCCGCTTGCCGGGCGCACCGTCTGGAGAGCAACACTGATGGAACGCGTAGATGTCACCATATTGGGACGCGACTACTCCCTGGCCTGCTCTGTTGAAGAGAAGCCCACGCTCATGGCAGCGGTGCGCCATGTCGACCAACTGATGCTGCGCATCCAGGGGTCGGGCAAGATTTCCAGCAACGAGCGCATCGCCGTGATGGCGGCCTTGCAGGTCGCGGGCGAGCTTCTCGCGATGAAAGCGCCTGATGGTCCGCTAGGTGGTTTGGCAGTCGGCGACTTCAAGCGTAGAATTGAGGACATGAACGCAGTACTCGATGACGCCTTATCGGGTCAGGAAAAACTGCTCTAACCGTTCATAAGCAGTATTCAAGAATTTTCAGTTTGTCCCTGCCGTGTCCGTGACTAGGCCATACATTCTCTGAACCTATGCTTTCGGCATATGGTTGCGGGAGTGTAGAGCTGGAGTGATCGTCTCTCGTAGACGAACCCGACGCTCTGCGGAACGCGACCACCTCTTACCTTAGGGTTCGAGATGCCGGCCTTGACGGCACAGGCGGGGCATTTATCCCAGCGGGCCTGCCCTAAGCGCAGGTCCGCGTCGGGCGCTTCACCATCCCCCCCTTGCCCCTCCAGTCCTTCCCCTTTGTCCTCCCTCCTAGGACCCGTCCATGTTTAAACACCCTGTTTTTTCGCTGACGAAACTCGGCGCAGCGTGCGCAGCCGTGGCCGCCATCGCTGCCGTCCAACCCGTTTACGCGCAGGCGCAAGCGCCCGCCGCGCCTGTTGCCACGGAATCGTCCGCGAATCGCTCGCCCGAAATGACGTTGCAGGCAACCGCGTCTTCCGAGGTCAAGCACGACACGGTTCGCATTTCGTTGTCCGCTGAGGTCGAGGCGCCGGACCAGCCGGCCGCCGGCAAGAAATTGACTGCGGCGCTGGACGATGTCGTCAAGCGCGCGCGCGACACCAAAGGCGTGGAAGTCCGCACGGGCGGCTACAACGTCTGGCCCAACACTAACAGCAAGGGAAAGATCGGCACCTGGCGTGGCCAGGGTGAAGTGGTGCTTGAATCGAAAGACTTCGAGGCCGCCGCCGCATTGGCGTCCAAGCTGTCGGACAAGACCGCCATTTCCAACATCAGCTTCTCGTTGTCGCGCGAAGCGCGCGAGGCCGAAGAGCGCAAGTTGCTGAAAGAAGCGGCCCAAGCCTTCAAGGACCGCGCGCTGGCAGCGGCCAACGCGTTCGGGTTCTCGGGCTATCGCCTGTCCAAGCTGGAATTGGGCGGTTCGGGCGGCCCGGTGCCGATGCCGCGCATGCTGGGCGCCGCGGCCATGGCCAAGGACGCCTCTGGCGGCTACAGCCCTGACGTCCCGCTGGAAGCGGGAGACGTCACGGTCAGCATCGCCGTCAACGGGACGATCGTTTTGCAGTAAGGCCGAACATGATGGCGCCCAAGGCGACCATCGGCAGGGACAACCACTGTCCCATGCTCAATCCCCCCGCGAGCAGACCCAGGAAATTGTCCGGCTCGCGGGTGAATTCCACCAGGAAGCGGAACGTTCCGTAACCCATCAGGAAAAGCCCGCTCACCTGTCCAAGTGGACGCGGCTTGCTCGAAAACCACCACAGCAGTGCAAACAGCACAATGCCTTCCAGGCCCAGCTCATACAGCTGGGAGGGATGGCGCGCCAAGCCGTCGCCGCTGTCGGGGAACACCATGGCCCACGGCACGTCGGTCGGCCGGCCCCACAGTTCGCCATTGATGAAGTTGCCCAGCCGGCCGAAACCCAGGCCCAGCGGGATCAACGGAGCGATGAAGTCGCTGACCGCGAAAAACGGCAGCTTCTTCTTGCGCGCGAACAGCAGCATGACCAGGATCACGCCAATCAGGCCGCCGTGGAACGACATGCCGCCTTGCCACAGGTACGCCACTTCCAGCGGGTGGGAGAGGTAGTACCCGGGTTTGTAGAACAGCACGTAGCCCAACCGGCCACCCAGCACCACGCCAAGCACGCTATAGAAGATCAGGTCTTCCAGGTCCCGCACGTTCAGCGACGTGGTGTGGCCGCTGGTGATGCGGCGTCGGCCAAGCAAGTACACCAGGGCGAAGCCCGCCAGGTACATCAGGCCGTACCAGTGGATGGCAAGCGGCCCGATCTGCAAAGCAATGGGGTCGAATTTTGGATATTGCAGCATGTTCTGCCCGACACAATAAAGTTGAATGATAATAACCGGCGAGCACTGAAGATTCGCATGCATGCAAGCGAGCCAGCTTCCTTGGGTGCGTTCGCCATGTCCGCGCCCCGACGGCCGACAGGAGAGACAGACCATGCCGAACAATGAACGTTCCCGCCATATCACCCACGGTGTCGCGCGCGCGCCCAATCGCGCCATGTATTACGCGCTGGGTTATCAGGAAGCCGATTTCGAAAACCCCATGATCGGCGTGGCCAACGGCCATTCGACCATCACCCCATGCAACAGCGGCCTGCAGCGTCTGGCGGACGCCGCCATCGACGCCATCCGGGCCTCGCGCGCCAATCCCCAGGTATTCGGCACACCCACCATTTCCGACGGCATGTCGATGGGCACCGAGGGCATGAAGTACTCGCTGGTCTCCCGAGAAGTCATCGCAGACTGCATTGAAACCGCCGCGCAGGGCCAGTGGATGGACGGCGTGGTGGTGATCGGTGGCTGCGACAAGAACATGCCCGGCGGCATGATCGCGCTCGCGCGCACCAATGTGCCGGGCATCTACGTCTATGGCGGCACGATCAAGCCGGGCCATTACAAGGGCAACGACCTCACCATCGTTTCGGTCTTCGAAGCCGTGGGCGAATACACGATGGGCCGCATGCCCGAAGCGGATTTCAAGCAGATCGAGAAATGCGCTATTCCCGGCTCCGGTTCCTGTGGCGGCATGTACACGGCCAACACCATGAGCTCGGCGTTCGAGGCCATGGGCATGAGTCTGCCGTACTCCAGCACGATGGCCAACGAAGACGACGAGAAAGTCGTCTCGGCCGCGGAATCGGCGCGGGTACTGGTGGACGCGGTCCGGCGCAACCTGCGTCCGCGCGACATCATCACGCGTGAGTCCATCGAAAACGCCGTCTCGGTCATCATGGCCACCGGCGGCTCCACCAACGCGGTACTGCATTTCCTGGCCATCGCGCACGCCGCCGAAGTGCCGTGGACTATCGACGATTTCGAACGCATCCGCAGGCGTGTCCCCGTGCTCTGCGACCTGAAGCCGTCCGGCAAGTATGTTGCGACCGACCTTCACCGCGCGGGCGGCATTCCGCAGGTCATGAAGGTGCTGCTCAACGCCGGGCTGCTGCACGGTGACTGCATCACGATCAGCGGCAAGACCATCGCGGAAACCTTGGCGGATGTGCCGGATGCGCCGCGCGCGGACCAGGACGTCATCATGCCGCTGGACCGCGCCCTGTATCCACAAGGGCATCTGGCCATCCTGAAAGGCAATCTGTCGCCGGAAGGCTGCGTGGCCAAGATCACGGGCCTGAAGAATCCCGTCATGACCGGCCCTGCGCGCGTTTTCGATTCCGAAGACGACGCCATGACGGCCATCATGGCGCGCGAGATCAAGGATGGCGACGTGGTGGTCATTCGCTATGAAGGCCCGAAGGGCGGTCCGGGCATGCGCGAAATGCTGGCACCCACGTCGGCGCTGGTCGGGCAGGGCCTGGGTGAAACCGTGGGCCTGATCACTGACGGTCGCTTCTCCGGCGGCACCTGGGGCATGGTCGTCGGCCACGTCGCGCCGGAGGCCTTCGTGGGCGGTCCGATCGCGCTGATACAGGAAGGCGATTCGGTTACCATCGATGCCCACAAGCTGCTGTTGCAGCTCAATATCAGCGACGAAGACCTGGCGGCTCGTCGACAGGCCTGGGTTCAACCCAAGCCGCGTTATACACGCGGTGTGCTCGCCAAGTTCGGCAAGCTCGCCAGCACCGCGAGCCGTGGGGCAGTAACCGATGCATTTGAAGATTAGTCTGTGGGTGGCCATCGCCGGCGTCTTGGGCGCTGGCGTGGCTCAGGCGCAAACCACTGGCCTGGACCTGGCCAAGAGCAAAGCCTGTATGGCATGCCACCAAGTGGAAGCCAAGCGCGTGGGGCCACCGTTGAAAAGCGTGGCCGAACGCTATGCAGGGCAGGGCGACGCCATGGTGGATTACCTGGCCGGCAAGATCCGTGGCGGCGGCCGCGGCGCCTGGGGCGCCGTGCCCATGCCCGCGCAAACGCATGTCAGCCAGGAAGATGCCCGCCTGCTGGCCGAATGGATCTTGTCGCTGGCGCCGCCCAAGCAGTAGTCTTATTGTCTATGCCCCGCGCATGAAGCCGGGGGCGCCGGCCGCAGGCAAGCGGCCGTCTACAGAAAGGAATCGTCATGGCAGAACAAGCATCTCCGGGCAATGAAGTCGCCGTTCTTGGCGGCGGCTGCTTCTGGTGCGTCGAAGCGGTCTTCACCGAATTGAAGGGCGTCAAAAGCGTGCTGCCCGGCTATAGCGGCGGGCACGTGGACAATCCCACCTACGAGCAAGTGTGCGGCAAGGACACCGGCCACATCGAGGTCGCGCGCGTGGAATTCGACCCCGCGGTACTCTCGTACAGCGACCTGCTTCGCGTCTTCTTCGCCACTCACGATCCCACCACGCCGGGACGCCAGGGCAATGACGTCGGCCCTCAGTACGAATCGGCGATTTTCTGGCAGAACGAGTCCCAACGTGAACAAGCCGAGGCCGTGATGGCCGAAGTCGAGGCCCAGAAGGTCTATGACGCGCCGATCGTCACCAAGCTGTTGGCGCCCGTCAAGTTCTGGCAGGCAGAGGACTATCACAGCAATTATTTCGCCCTGCATCCCGAACAAGGCTACTGCCAGTTCGTGATCGCACCCAAGGTGGCCAAGTTTCGCAAGCAGTTCCAGGACCGCCTGCAGCGCTGAATCTCAGCGGCCCCAGGGAAAAAAAGCGCCCATGCCGCGCATGCTCGCTGCCCCCCGCAAGGGGGCTTTTTTTGGACAAAAAAAACCTCACCACCAGGTGAGGCTTCAAAGCCGGCGCCAGTGCCAGGCACCGAACGCCGGCGGGGGAAGCAGTTAGTCGACGTTCTTCACCACGCCACGGCGCATCTGGTCCAGTTCGATCGATTCGAACAGAGCCTTGAAATTGCCTTCGCCAAAACCATCGTTGCCTTTGCGCTGGATGATCTCGAAGAAGATCGGCCCGATCTGGTTTTCGGTGAAGATCTGCAAGAGCAGGCCGCCGCCGGGGGCGCCGTCAAGCAGGATGCGGTTCTTCTGCAGGCGCGCGATGTCTTCACCGTGGTTGGGCAGGCGGCGGTCCAGCAGTTCGTAATAGGTTTCGGGGGTATCCAGGAACACCACGCCCGATTCCCGCAGCGCTTCGATCGTGCTGTAGATGTCATCGGTGGCCATGGCGATGTGCTGGATGCCCTCGCCGCGGTACAGGTCCAGGTATTCCTGGATCTGGCCCTTTTCCTCCGTGCCTTCCTCATTGATGGGAATGCGGATATTGCCGCAGGGCGAGGTCATCGCCTTGGACTTCACGCCCGTCACCTTGCCTTCGATATCGAAGTAGCGCACTTCGCGGAAGTTGAAGAGGCGCTCGTAGAATTCCGACCACTCCGCCATGCGGCCCTTGTGCACGTTGTGCGTCAGGTGGTCCACCAGCGTCAGGCCGGCGCCGCGGTGATTCAGGTCGGCTTGCGCGTTGCCCGGATCGACGGGCACGAAGTCCACGTCATAGATGCTGATGTCGCCGATGCCACCGTGGCCTTCCTTGCCCGTCCAGCGGTCAACCAGATAAATCAGCGAGTCCCCGATTCCCTTGATGGCCGGAATGTTCAATTCCATCGGGCCGCTGTGGGAATCGAAACCCCAGGCGCCCAATTCCAGCGCGCGCTTGTAAGCGGCATTAGCGTCCTGCACACGGAAACCGATCGCACAGATCGACGGGCCGTGCAGGCGAGCGAAACGTTGGGCGAAGGAATCGGGCTCGGCATTGATCAGGAAGTTGACGCCGCCTTGACGGTACAGAGTCACATCCTTGTGGCGGTGTTTCGCGATGGCTTTGAAGCCCAACAGTTCGAATACCTTGCGCAGCGCGGCGGGGTCCGGCGCGGCGTACTCGATGAACTCGAACCCGGCGGTGCCCATCGGGTTGTCCCAGGGTTGGAAAGCGCTGCTCATGTGTTTGCTCCCTTGCATCATTTTTCAGGACGACTTGTTGTTCAAGTCTAGGCAGACATTGTAGGAAGGAACGTCAGGCAGACAATTGCAAACATGTCGTGAAACTGGGTGTTCTGGGCAATAATATTGCCGTATTGGAAAATATAAGGGCAAAAAATGTCGGATATTGAGCTGGATCGGACAGATCTAAGGATCCTGGCTGAATTGCAGCGGGACGGGCGCCTCAGCAACCAGGAATTGGCGGACCGCGTCTCCCTGTCGCCCAGTCCCTGCCTGCGCCGGGTCCGCCGGTTGGAAGAAAAAGGCTTCATCAAGAAATACGTCGCGTTGATCGATGCCGAAAAGGTGGGCTTGGGGCTGCTGGCCTACGTGAACATCCGGCTCAATAAGCACAGCGGGTCGAGCCATGCCCCAATGAGCGACTTCGCCCGCGACGTGCAGCTTTGGCCGGAAGTGGTCGAGTGCTATGCCATGTCCGGCGACATGGACTACCTGCTGCGGATTCAGGTGGCCGACCTGGCTCACTTTTCCCGTTTCGCCATGGACACGCTGATGCGCCACCCGGCAGTCATCGACATGCGGTCGTTCTTCGCCCTCCAGCAAATCAAGGAAACCACGGAGCTACGGATCTGATGAGAGTGTCCCTCTATATATAAGAGGGAAGATGGCGCGCCCGGAACGAGTCTGTCTTACCCCTCTATATATAGAGGGGCAAGGGCCAGGAAGACGAATGTGTCCCTAAAAAATTCATGTTTCTGCAAAACAGGCGTCATACGAGCCAGGAACAGCGGATTTTCTGTGCTATAGTCTCGCTCCTTCGCAGTTCAGACAGTTTTTTGAACGGCGGGGCCAAGCAAGCACAACAGGCAAAGCAGGGCATCCCGGGGCAACCCAACGGACACTCAGCCAAGCCTGCCGCGATAGGGTTCAGAAATTAGAGCCCAGCGGTTATTGCAAGGATTGC
>NZ_JBHFII010000035.1:0-8111 GCF_057334215.1 Achromobacter maghribensis
CGACACGCCACATATGCCCCAGTCGGGGTCCGCGCCCGCATGCAGCGCGGCCTCGTTGACCGCGGCCAGGTGGGCGCGTGCAACCGCGCCCAGGCCCAGATGGACGATGCCCAGACGCAGGCCGGCCCGTGCATAGCCCGGCCGCGCCACGGCGTGCGGCAGCGCGTCCAGGCGCCGCGCCGACAAGCGCGTCGCGCCGGCCGCTACCAGTTCCATAGCGTTCCGTCCTGCTGCAAACGGTTGACCGGCAGATAGGCGCGCTTGTACGGATACTTGGCGGCCAGCTTCTCGTCGATGTCGACGCCGTGGCCGGGCACGTCGCCCGGATACAGCATGCCATGGTCGAACGTATACGCATGCGGGAAGACCGCGTCCGTCTCGTCCGTGTGGCGCATGTATTCCTGGATGCCGAAGTTGGGCACCCACAGGTCGAAGTGCAGGGCCGCGCCCATGCAGACCGGCGACAGGTCGGTGGCGCCGTGGCAGCCCGTGCGCACCTGATATAGCGAGGCCAGGTCCGCGATGCGGCGCAGGTGCGTGATGCCGCCCGCATGCACCACGGTGGTCCGGATGTAGTCGATCAGCTGGTTCTGCACCAGATCCTTGCAGTCCCAGATCGAATTGAAGATCTCGCCCACGGCCAGCGGCGTGGTGGTGTGCTGGCGGATCAGACGGAACGCATCCTGGTTCTCGGCCGGCGTCGCGTCCTCCATCCAGAACAGGTTGTAGGGCTCCAGCGACTTGCCCAGGCGGCCGGCTTCGATCGGCGTCAGGCGATGGTGCACGTCGTGCAGCAGGTGATGGTCGAACCCCAGCTTCTCGCGGATGCGCTCGAATAGTTTCGGCGCGTGGCGCAGGTACTTTTCGGTGGACCAGTCGTGCTCGCTGGGCAGGTCGGCGTCGGCGGGTTCATAGAACAGGTTGCCGCGACCCACGCCGTAGACCTTGTCCAGGCCCGGCACGCCGCTTTGCGCGCGGATGGCGCGGTAGCCCATGTCGGCATAGCGCAGCACTTCGTCGACCGTGTGCTCGATGTCCGAGCCGTTGGCGTGGCCGTAGACCATCACGCCGCTGCGGCTCTTGCCGCCCAGCAGCTGATACAGCGGCAGGCCGGCCGCCTTGGCCTTCAAATCCCACAGCGCCGTATCCACGGCGGCGATGGCGGTCATGGTGACCGGCCCGCGGCGCCAGTACGCGCCCTTGTACAGGTACTGCCAGATGTCTTCGATCTGATGCGCATCGCGCCCGATCAGGCAGGGAATCACATGCTCGGTCAGGTACGCCGACACGGCCAGTTCGCGCCCGTTCAGGGTCGCGTCGCCAATGCCGGTCAAGCCCTGGTCGGTTTCGATTTTCAGGGTCACGAAATTGCGGCCCGGCGAACAAACAATCACGCGTGCGTTCGTAATTTTCATTTCTTGGTTTCCGTAGAGACGGGAAAAGGCCCTAGCCTTCCCAGCCCAGATGGCTGAGAAAGTCGCGGGTGCGGGCGACTTGCGGGTTGTCGAAAATCTGCGTGGGCGGGCCTTGCTCCAGGATGGCGCCGTTCTCGAACACCACCACCCAATTGGCCACGCGGCGCGCAAAACTCATCTCGTGGGTCACGACGATCATCGTCATGCCTTCCTGCGCCAGCTTCTTCATCACGTTCAGCACTTCGCCCACCGTTTCCGGGTCCAGCGCCGACGTCGGTTCATCGAACAACATCACTTCGGGTTCCATCGCCAACGCGCGCGCAATGGCCACGCGTTGCTGCTGGCCGCCGGACAGATTGGCGGGAAAATTTCCCGCCTTGGAGGCCAGGCCCACTTTCTCCAGCAATGCCATCGCCCGGGCCCGGGCGGCGTCGGGCGTCATGCCCAGCACCGTGATCGGCCCCATCGCCACGTTATCCAGCGCGGACTTGTGCGGGAAGAGTTCGAAGCTCTGGAACACCATGCCCATGCGCTGGCGCACGCGACGCACGTCGGATTCGGATTCCGGCAGCGCCACGCCGTCCAGCAGCACGCGGCCGCCGTCCAGCTTTTCCAGCGCGTTGGTGCAACGCAGAAGCGTGGATTTTCCGGAACCGGACGGGCCGATCAGGCACATCACCTCGCCCTTGTTCACTTGCAGCGACACATCGGCAAGCGCCACGAAATCGCCGTAGACCTTGCGCACGTGTTCATAGACCAGCACGGGCGGCTGGTCCGCGCCCTTGCGCCCGGCCAACGCGGCATGCGCCGCTGTTGGCTCCTGCTCCAGGATCATGTCGTTCATTCCTTGACTCCGTATTTGCGATGGATCCAGTCGACCAGCTTGGCCTGGGGATATCCCATCAGCCAATAGATCACCGCCATCGCGGTCAGCATTTCCAGCACGCGGAAGCTCTGCGCGCGCACCTGCATCGAGGCATAGGCCAATTCGCTTACCGCGATCACCGACACCAGCGACGTATCCTTGAACAGCGAAATCCAGGTGCTGGCCAGCACCGGCAGGATGCGGCGCCCCGCCTGCGGGATCAGCACCTTGAACATGGCCTGGCGGCGCGACATGCCCATCGCCAGCGCCGCCTCCATCTGACCCTTGCGGATCGAATTGATGCCGGCGCGAAAGGTCTCGGAGTTGTAGGCCGACACGTTCAGCACCAGCGCCACCAGCGCGGTGGTGACGGCCGAGAACTGCACGTCCAGCGCCATCGGCATCACGTAGAACGCCCAATAGATCACCAGGATCAGCGGCAGATTCCTGAAGAACTCCACGATGGCGACGGCCACCCCGTTGGCGACGCGGTTCGACGACAGGCGCATCAGCGCAAGCACGATGCCTCCGGGCACGGCAAGCGCCATCGTCACCACCGTCAACATGATGGTCATCGCGGCGCCTTGCAGCAGGGCATCGCGCGAATTCCAGATGATTCCCCAGTCCAGATTCATGAGCGCCCCAGGTGTGCGTAGCGTTGATACAGCCGGTCCACGCCGCGCGTGACCGGGAACAAGATCACGAAGTACGCCACGATGACGGCCGTGAAAACCTCGATGGGCCGGTAGCTCTGCCCCGCGATGGTCTCGGCTTTGTGCATCAGTTCAGGCACCGCGATCACGGTGGCGATCGCCGTGTCCTTGATGGCCAGCGTCAGCACCGAACCGAAGGCCGGCAACATGCGGATAGTGGCTTGCGGCAGGATGATCTTGCGCAGGGCCTGGGCTCGCGACATGCCCAACGCCAGGCCGGCGCGCATCTGCCCGGGCCGCACCGACTCGATGCCCGCGCGGATCACCTCGGCCGAATAGGCCGCGATATGCAGGGTCAGCGCCACCAGGGCCGCCCAGAAAGGCGCGAAGTTGATGCCGGCCAGCAGCGGAAACGCGAAGTAGATCCAGACCAGCACCACCAGCACGGGGATGGCGCGCATGCTGTCGATATAGAACACCAGCAGCACCCGCAGCCAGCGCGGCCCGTACAGGCGCAGCAGCGCGATCACCAGGCCCAGCAGGATGCTGGACACCGCGGTGATGGCACTGAGCGCCACGGTGATGCCGAGGCCGCCGGCGAAGAATCGCCAGTTCTCGACAAGGGGGGAAAAATCAAAATCCATGGTGTCTCCGTGAAACTAGACGGCCGACGGCGACGCGCGCGTCAGAACGTCACCATCACTTTCATGGCCTGATGGCGGTCGGCCGCCAGCGCGAATGCGTCATGCACGCGAGCCACCGGCACCGCCGCCGTCAACAGTGGCGATACGTCCAGCAGCCCGCGGCTCAGGTAGTCCACGGCCCAGGCGTATTCGTCCACGAAACGGAAGCTGCCGATGACCGACAAGCTCTTGACCATGATCTGGTTGAACGGACATTGCTCGCTGCTGCCGCTAAGCGTGCCCACCGTCACGATGACGCCGCGCGGACGCGTCACGCGGATGCAATTGGCCAGGCCGGCATAGTTGCCGGACGCCTCGAAGCAGACGTCGACCGACCCCTTGCCCGCCGCCAGTTCCTCGATCGCGCCCGGATCGCGGGCGACGTTGATGGTGCGCGTGGCGCCCACCCGCACGCAGGTGGCCAGCGTCTCGTCGACGATGTCCACCACGATCACCCGGCTGGCTCCCGCCAGACGCGCCGCCATCAGAATCAATGCGCCGATCGGCCCGGCTCCCACCACCATGACCGTCTTGCCCAGCAGCGTCCCCGCACTACGCACGGCGTGCAGCGCCACGGCCAGCGGCTCGCCGAATGCGGCGAGTTCGAACGACAGGCTGTCGGGCACCGGCAGGCATTGCTTTTCCTGCACCACCACCTGTTCGCGCATCGCGCCCTGCATGTGCGGATAGCGACTGGCGCTACCGAAGAAGAACACCGACTCGCAGTGGTTGGAATCGCCCTGGCGGCAATAGCGGCAGACCCCGCAGGTACGCGCCGGATCCAGCGCCACGCGGTCGCCCGGCTTGACGGCGGTGACGGCCGCGCCAACCTCCAGCACCTGGCCCGACGCCTCGTGCCCCGGCGTCAGCGGTTCGCGGATGACGAAATCGCCCACTTTGCCGTGCCGGTAGTAGTGCAGGTCCGAGCCGCAGATACCCACGGCCTTCACGCCCACCCGCACTTGCGTAGGGCCCAGGGCCTCGGGCTGCTGTTCGTCCAGGCGCAGGTCCTGGGCGCCATGAATCGCGCAATTCAACATGATGGCCGCCTTATTTCAGGGTTTGCGTCATGCGGCGCTCTTCCGCCGCCAGTTCGGGATGCATGCGCGCTTCCACTTTGCGCAGCCAGTCCAGGTAGACGGCCTGATCCTTGGCCACGCCCATGCCCGCGTCGATCGCGAAGATCTTGCTGTCCTGGCAGTCGTTTTCCTTCGGGAATACCGCCAGGCCCTTGACCTTCTTGCTGATGTTGGGCCACAGCATGCGGTTCAGCGGCGCCACGTCCGAACGGCCGGCCAGCACTTCCTCGATGGGCGCGACCGATCCCGAATTCGTCACCCCGCGCAGCTTGGCATTGGGGAAGTTCTGCAGCACCAGCGGTTCTTCGCCCGCGCCCGAGAAGTAGGCCATCGTGATGCCGGGCTGGTTGAAGTCCTCGACCTTGGTGGCGTTGGTGAATTTCGGATTCGACGCCAGCCCGAACATGCAGACGCTGGTGTTGGAAAAGGTCACGAAATCGATGATCTTGGCGCGCTCGGCGTTCTGGTTCAGCGGGCCGATCATGATGTCCATCTGGTTGGCGATCAGCGCAGGCACCTTGGTCTCGTGGCTGACCTGCACGGGCACGATCTTCACCTCCAGCAAGCGCGCGAATTCCTTGCCCAGCAGCCACGAAGACCCCATCCACGGTTCGCCCGAACCGGTCGTGTTCTGCACCAGCCAGGGCGGGTTGTTGACCACGCCGACCCGCAGCACGCCCGCCTTGCGGATCGCGTCGATGCGGGGGCTTTCGCCGGGCGCGGGCGGCGTCTGCGCGTGCGCCGCGGCTGCGCCCGCCAGCATCGCGGCGGACAGGAACAGGCGGGCGGCGGTCAGGCGCGAGGGAAATCGGGGTTGCATGCAAAGTCTCCTAGAGGGTGCCCGGATGGCCACCGCACGAAGGCGGCGCGCCGGGTACCGGCGTGTTGACGCACCGGCGGAATCGCCAGATCTGCACGCGCCGGGCGCGTGCCGGTTGAAAAGGGGAATGGCCGGACGGCCTACGGGGTCTGTTCGATGATGCGCATTTCGTCCGCATCCAGCGTGGGCTTCATCGTCGCCGCCACCTGCCGCAGCCAGGCCAGGTAGCCGGGTTGGTTCTTGTCGATCGCCAGCCCCACCGGCGAGGCCTTTTCGGTGCTCTGCTGGCAATTGGCTTCGGCGGGAAACACCACCAGGCCTCGCACCTTGCGGTTCAGCCCCACCCACGGCACGCGGTTGATCGGCGCCGCGTCGGCGCGCTTGGCCATGATCTCTTCGATGGGCGCGGTGGCGCCAGAGTTGGCGACGGCGCGCAGCCGCGCCTTGGGAAAGCGTTCTTTCACCCAGGCCTCTTCGGCGCCGCCGGTGAAGTACGCGATCGTGACGTCCGGCTGGTTCAGGTCTTCGACCGTCTTGGCGCGGGTCAGTTTGTCGTTGCCGGCGCGGCCGAACATGCAGACGCTGGTGGCGGAATACAGCACGAAATCCACCACTTTCAGGCGCTCGGCCGTCTCGGCCAGCGGGCTGATGGTCATATCGACTTGATTGGCGGCCAGCACGGGCACTTTGGTTTCGTGCGAAACGGGCACCGCGGTCAGTTTGACGCCCAGTTGGCGCGCGTATTCCTTGGCCAGCAGCCAGGCCGGACCGCTCCAGGCCTCGCCGCTTTTGCCCGACAAGTCCTGGATCAGCCAGGGCGCGTTCTGCAGGACGCCGACCCGCAGTTCGCCCGCCTTGCGGATGGCGTCGACGCGCGGGCTTTGCCCTGCCGCCGGCGGGCTGGCCGCCCCCGCCGCGCCGCTTTGCGCGGCCGCCGGCAATGACATCGCCAGCATCGCGGCTGTCGCCCATCGGGCCCACGCACGGCTTCCCTTGCTCTGTTGCTGCATTGCTTGTCTCCTGAACTTGAAAAGCCCGGATCCGGGGCGCGGTTATCTTCCTCGCTCTACCGGGGGCAGCCTGCCTGTCCGCCTTGCGCTACGGGGTCAACGCCACCCCTGCGCGAATTCGCCGATCACGCGCTCAAGGTGCGCGCGCATCGCTTGCCGCGCCGCCTGCGCGTCGCTGGCCACCAGCGCGCTGAAGATGCGCTGATGGTCTTCCTGCGACGCGTGCCGCAACTCCTGCGTATGAAAATGCTGTTCGATCTTTTCCCAGATCGGCCCCTGGGCCTGATCCCACATCGACGTCACCGTGGCCAGCAGCACGCTGTTGCCCGTGGACTGCGCGATGTACAGGTGGAAGCGGCGGTCGGCTTCTTCATTGGCCGCCTTGTCCATCATCTGCTCGCGCATTGTCGTCAGCGCTTCAAAGATGCGGTCCAGATCCGCGTCGTTGCGGGTCGTGGCGGCAAGCGCGGCGATTTCGGATTCGATCAGGCAACGCGCCCGCAACAACTCGAACGGGCCCGCCCCGGCTTCCTGAGCCGCCGGCAAACGGGCAATGCCGGGCTTGGGCTCACAGACGTAGATGCCCGATCCGCCCCGGACTTCCACCACCCCCTGCAGTTCCAGCGCGATGATGGCTTCGCGCAGCGCGGTGCGGCTGACGTCAAAGCGTTCGGCCAGTGCGCGTTCAGCCGGCAAACGCTTGCCAACGGCGAACTCGCCTTGCGAGACCAGGGCCTGGATCTGTGCGGCCAGCCGCACATAGGCGCGGTCCGCCACCGGCTTGCTGGCCGGCTCTTCGGGTTTGGGGATCAGTTGAAGTGTCATGGATATCAAAAGTGGTTAGACCAAATCATAAGTGGTTCACCAATTTTCACCATAATGGTTTACCAGTATCAAAGTGGTAAACCATCGGTGCGCAGGGTGGCGGCAAGAAGGGGCGGCGGGGGTCGACAGCGGCGGCAGGAACCCTGTATAGATGGCAGTCCAACAGAATCCCTCCGTGCAGGTAAGGAAGCGTCATGTCCGATACGTCCAGGCAGCCATTGTCCGTCAAGCCCCCGCTTCACTCGCCCGGCAGCGATGCCTTGGCCGCCCTGACCGTTACCGAGGCCGCCGCCCAGATCCGTGAAGGCCGCCTCAGCAGTCTGGCGCTGACCCAGGCGTGTCTGGACCGCATCGACGCCCACGGCGTGCTCAATGCCTTCATCACCGTCGACCACGAGGGCGCGCTGGCCCAGGCCCGCGCCTACGACGCCGCGCCGCCCCCGGCCAGCCCGGCCGCCGCGCCGCTGGGCGGCGTTCCCATCGCCATCAAGGACAACATCCACGTGGCCGGCCTGCCCAATACCGCCGGCACCCCAGCCCTTAAACAGTTCCATCCCGCGCAGGACGCCCCGGTCGTGCAGCGCCTGCGCGCCGCCGGCGCCGTCATCATCGGCAAGACCAACATGCACGAGCTGGCCTTTGGCGTATCCGGCTACAACACCGCCTTCCCCGGCACGCATGGCGAGGGCACGCGCAACGCCTACGACAACCGCCGCATCGCCGGTGGCTCGTCGTCGGGCAGCGGCGCGGCCGTGGGGGGG
>NZ_JBHFII010000035.1:8145-16089 GCF_057334215.1 Achromobacter maghribensis
GGCGGACGCCCGCCGCCCTGGGCACCGACACCGGCGCCTCTGTGCGCCTGCCGGCCGCCGTCAACGGCGCCGCGGGCTTCCGGCCATCGGTCGGCCGCTACGACGGGGCGGGCATCACGCCCATCTCGCATACACGGGACACGCCGGGGCCGATCGCCAATTGCATGGCAGACATCGTGCTGCTGGACGCCGTGCTGGCGGACGACGCCGAACCGCTGGCGGCCCTGCCCCCCGCACGCGTGCGCCTGGGTCTGGCCCGCTATTTCTGGGCCGACCTGGACCCTTCCGTGCGCGCGGTCATGGACACCGCCCTGGCCGCATTGCGCGACGCCGGCGTGCAGCTGATAGACATCGACATGCCCGATCTGCCGGCCGCCAATGCCGCCGTCGGCATGCCGCTGTGCCTGTACGAGCAGAAGCCCGACCTGATCGCCTACCTGCAACGCTACGACACGGGCGTAAGCTTCGACGAGGTGGTGGCGCAGATCGCAAGCCCCGACGTCAAGGCCATTTTCGACGGGCTGATCGTGCCGGGCGTGCTGCCCACGCCGGACGGCCAGGTCCTGCCGCTGAAGCCGCTGTACGACCGCGTCATCGCGGACCAGCGCGACGCACTGATCGACGTGTACCGCCGCGCGTTCCAGGAACACGCGCTGGACGGCCTGCTGTTTCCGACGTTGCCGATTCTGCCGATGCTGGCCACGCCCGAGGCCAGCAGCTTCGAGAGCTTCAGCCGCCTGGCCCGCAACGTCGATCCCGGCAGCAACGCGGGCTTGCCGGGGCTGAGCGTGCCGGCGGGCTTGTCGCCCGAGGGCTTGCCCGTCGGCGTCGAGATCGACGGCCTGCCGGGCGACGACCGCAAGGTGCTGGTCATCGGCGTGATGATCGAGAGCATCCTGGGGCGCATCGCACCGCCCCGGCCCGCCGCCTGAACTGGCAGCCCCATCACCGTTCGCCCTCGGCGGGGCACAAAAAAAACCGGCCATGCGGCCGGTTTTTCATTTGCGCCGGTGGGCGCCTCAGCCCAGGTTCGGGGCCAGCGTCCGCTTCAGGTCCTCGATGGTACGTCCGCTGCGCTTGGCGTAGTCTTCCAGCTGGTCCTCGCCGATCACGCCCACGTTGAAGTACTGCGACTCCGGGTGGCTGAAGTAGAAGCCCGACACGCTGGAAGCGGGGTACATGGCGTAGCTGTCGGTCAGCATCATGCCGATGTCGCCGCCGTCCAGCACGCGGAACATATCGGACTTGACCACGTGTTCCGGGCAAGCCGGATAGCCAGGCGCAGGGCGGATGCCCACGTATTTCTCGGCGATCATGTCCTCGTTGGACAGGGCTTCGTCGGGCGCATAGCCCCACAAGTCCTGGCGCACGCGGGCATGCAGGCATTCGGCGAAACCTTCGGCCAGGCGATCGGCCAGCGACTTCAGCATGATGCTGGAATAGTCGTCCAGCGCGCGCTCGAATTCGGCTTCCTTTTTCTCGATGCCGATGCCCGCCGTGACGGCGAACATGCCGATGTAATCCAGCTTGCCGGACGACTTGGGCGCAATGAAGTCAGCCAGCGACTTGTTGCTGACGCCTTCGCGCTTGGCGCCCTGCTGACGCAGGTTGCGGTACGTGAACAGCACTTCGCTGCGCGTCTCGTCTTTGTAGATCTCGATGTCTTCGTCGTTGACGCGGTTAGCCGGGTAGAACCCCACCACGCCGTTGGCGGTCAGCCAGCGGCCTTCGACGATGCGCTTCATCATGGCCAGGCCGTCGGCGTAGACCTTGCGCGCCTGTTCGCCCACCACCTTGTCGTCAAGAATGGCGGGGAACGGACCGAACAGGCTCCAGGTCTGGAAGAACGGACCCCAGTCCACGTACTTCACGATCTCGGCCAGGTCATAGCTTTTGAACGTGCGGCGGCCAATGAACTTCGGGCGCGGCGGGGTGTAGTTGTCCCAATCGATGGCCGGACGCGAGGCGCGCGCGTCGGCCAGCGGCAGGATCGGCGTGGCCTTGCGGTTGGCGTGGCGGCGGCGCACTTCCTCGTATTCCTGGGCAAGCTCCGCCAGATACGTTTCCGACTGGTCCGACATCAGGTTGGTCGCGACGCCCACCGAGCGGCTGGCATCCGGCACATAGATGACCGGCCCTTCGTAATTGGGCGCGATCTTGACCGCCGTATGCACGCGGCTGGTGGTGGCGCCGCCAATCATCAGCGGCAGCTTGCGGCTACGGAAGTATTCGTCGCGCTGCATCTCGCTGGCCACGTACGCCATTTCTTCCAGGCTGGGCGTGATCAGGCCGGACAGGCCGACGATGTCGGCGTTTTCTTCCTTGGCCTTTTCCAGGATCTGCGCGCAAGGCACCATCACGCCCATGTTCACGACTTCGAAGTTATTGCACTGCAAGACCACCGACACGATGTTCTTGCCGATGTCGTGCACGTCGCCCTTGACGGTGGCGATGACGATCTTGCCCTTGGCGCGAACGTCGCCGCCAGCAGCCGCGATCTGGCGCTTTTCCTCTTCGATGAAGGGAATCAGGTGGGCCACGGCCTGCTTCATGACGCGGGCCGACTTCACCACCTGCGGCAGGAACATCTTGCCTTCGCCGAACAGGTCGCCGACGACGTTCATGCCGTCCATCAGCGGGCCTTCGATCACCTCGATCGGGCGGCCGCCACGGTCGAAGATCTTCTGGCGCACTTCTTCCGTGTCTTCCACGATGAAGGCCGTGATGCCATGCACCAGTGCATGCGACAGGCGCTTTTCGACGTCGGCATTGCGCCAGCTCAGGTCTTCTTCGCGCTTGGCGCCCGAGCCCTTCACCGTGTCGGCGAACTGCACCAGGCGTTCAGTCGGCGTGCGCTCGTCGTCGGGGTCGGTCTTGCCCACCGGCTCCGGCCGGTCCAGCACTACGTCTTCGACCAGGTCGCGCAGTTTCGGGTCCAGGTCGGCGTACACGCCCAACTGGCCGGCGTTGACGATGCCCATGGTCATGCCTTCCTTCACCGCGTAATACAGGAACACGGTGTGGATGGCTTCGCGCATCGGCTCATTGCCGCGGAACGAGAAGCTGACGTTGGACACGCCGCCCGAAATGCGGGCGTAGGGCAGGTTGTCGCGGATCCAGCGGGTGCCTTCGATGAAGTCCACCGCATAGTGGTTGTGCTCGTCGATGCCGGTGGCGACCGCGAAGACGTTCGGATCGAAAATGATGTCTTCCGGCGGGAAGCCCTCTTCCTCGACCAGGATCTTGTAGGCGCGCGCGCAGATTTCCTTGCGGCGTTCCAACGTGTCGGCCTGGCCCAATTCGTCGAACGCCATCACGACCACGGCGGCGCCGTAGCGGCGGCACAAGCGCGCATGATGGCGGAACGGCTCGATCCCTTCCTTCATGGAAATGGAGTTCACCACCGGCTTGCCCTGCACGCACTTCAGGCCGGTCTCGATGACTTCCCACTTCGAGCTATCGATCATGACCGGCACGCGGGCGATGTCGGGTTCGGACGCGATCAGGTTCAGGAAGCGATGCATGCAGGCCACCGAATCCAGCATGGCCTCATCCATGTTGATGTCGATGATCTGCGCGCCGTTCTCGACCTGCTGGCGGGCCACGGCCAGCGCCTCGTCGTACTTTTCTTCGCGGATCAGGCGGGCGAACATCTTGCTGCCCGTCACGTTGGTGCGTTCGCCCACGTTGACGTACAGCGTGTCTTCGTCGATGTTCAACGGCTCCAGGCCCGACAGGCGGGTCTTGACCGGAATGTCGGGCACGACGCGCGGCGTCAGCGACGTGACCTTATCCGCGATGGCGCGGATGTGGTCCGGCGTGGTGCCGCAACAGCCACCCGACATGTTGACCAGACCGGCGCGGGCAAACTCTTCCAGCAGCGCGGACGTGTCGGCGGGCGTTTCGTCAAAGCCGGTTTCTGCCATGGGGTTGGGCAGGCCGGCGTTGGGGTACACGCAGACATAGGTGTCGCAGATCTTGGACAGTTCGGCCACGTAGGGGCGCATCAGCGCGGCGCCCAGCGCGCAGTTCAGGCCGATGGTGACCGGGCGCGCATGGCGCACCGAGTTCCAGAAGGCCTCCACGGTCTGGCCGGACAGGATGCGGCCGGACGCGTCGGTCACGGTGCCCGAAATCATCACGGGCAGGCGGATGCCGCGCGCCTCGAACACTTCCTCGGTCGCGAAGATGGCGGCCTTGGCGTTCAGCGTGTCGAAGATGGTTTCGATCAGGACGATATCGATGCCGCCGTCCAAGAGACCGTTCAACTGTTCGATATAGGCCACGCGCAATTCGTCGAACGTGACGTTGCGCGCGCCCGGGTCGTTCACATCGGGCGAAATCGACGCGGTCTTGGGCTGCGGGCCCAGGGCGCCTGCCACGAAACGGGGCTTGTCGGGCGTGCTGAAGGCCTCACAGGCCTCGCGCGCCAGCCGGGCGGATACCAGGTTCAGTTCGTAGGCCAGTTCCGGCAAGTCGTAGTCGCCCTGCGCGATGGTGGTGGCGCCGAAGGTATTGGTCTCGATGACGTCCGCGCCGGCTTCCAGGTACTGCCGGTGGATCTCGGAGATCACGTCGGGCCGCACCAGCGACAGCAGTTCGTTGTTGCCCTTCACGTCCTTGCCGTGGTCGGCGAAACGCTCGCCACGGAAGTCTGCTTCGCCCAGCTTGTAGCGCTGGATCATGGTGCCCATGGCACCGTCCAGGATCAAAATGCGCTTGCCCAGCAGGCGGGCGAAATCACCACCCTGGGTATAGGCTTCGGGCGGGTACGGCAGGCGGGGATACGACACGGGCAGGTCCGGCAATGGGTTGGCTTCAGTGGCGAAGCTGTGGCTAAAAAGCAAAAACCACTGAAAAAACAAGCCTTGATCGTAACAAAACGGGCTCCCTCGCGCCCTCGGGTGATACAGTTTCGGCCCCGAACCGGTGCTTTCGGCGCAACGGGCTTGCAAGAACGCAACACTTGCCAGCCGCGCGCGAAAGGTAAACGGGAAACAGGAAGACGGCCGCCCGGGCCGCCGCGTCGCCCACAAAGCGCCCCGGCACGCCCCCCGCCGTCCAGCCTGTGCTGCCCCCGCAACGGTCCCCATGCGCGCTTTTTGCGCCCATGGCAGCCCGATACCGGCCAGTTCGCTCGTCAGGAAGTCCATGCATCGCCGCCCGGCCCGACCGGCCGGCTGCGGCGCGGGCCTCCTTCCCATCGTGATTGACCTGCGGGGTCGCGGGTCGCATCGAGGTTACGTAGATGAAAGCCCGCTCCATCCGGCGTTACGCCGGCGCCCTGCTCTGTTCCGCTCCGGCCATCGCCGCCGCCCAGCAAACCGCCCCCGCCACCCCCGAACTCGACACGATCACCGTCACCGCCCAGCGCGTGCCGACGGACGGCCGCACCCTGCCGGTGTCCATTTCGGTCATCACCGCGGAAGACATCGCCGCCAGCAGCGCCCGCACCATGCAAGACCTGCTGTCGACGCAAGCCGGCATCAATCTGATCAACACCAGCAGCTCGAGCGACAACGCGATTGTCGACCTGCGCGGCTTCGGCATCACCGGCGCCAGCAACACGCTGATCCTGATCGACGGCGTGAAGCAAAACACCAACGACCTGTCGGCTCCCAGCCTGGGCGTGGTGCCGCTGGACCAGGTGGAACGCGTTGAAATCGTGCGCGGCAGCGGCTCCGTTCAATACGGCGGCGGCACGACGGGCGGCGTGATCAACATCATCACCAAGTCTGATTTCTCGAAAGAGCCGGTCACGGCCCGCGCCACCGCCACGTTCGGCAGCTACGGCCTGCGCCAGTACGATGCCGCCGTTGCGATGAACAACGAGAAGGTCGGCGTTGACGCCTACATGCAGTCGCTGCATTCGGACGGCTACCGCGACCACAGCGGCGAGCGCCGCGAAGGTGGCGGCGGCGGCATCACCCTGCGCCATAGCGATGGCTCGATCCGTCTGTACGGCCGCACCACCACGCAAAAGCTGGAACTGCCCGGCCCGCGCCTGATCAGCCCGTCGACCGGCGTGAACGAATTCCAGGACGACCCGCGCGGTTCGAAGAACGACGTCGACTACGTCAAGACCACGACCACCACCTTCGGCCTGCAAGTCGAACAGGCGATTGGCGTTGGCACGCTGTACGCCGACCTGTCGACGCGCGAGAAGAAGCTGAACGGCCTGTCGTACGACGGCTTTGGCGACACTCTGCGCGACCAGAAGCTGGAAGAGAACATCGCCAGCGTGCGTTATCGCCTGCCGATCAACGGCGGCCACAGCATCGTCTTCGGCGCCGACGCGCAAGAATCCAAGACCACCGCGAACCAGAACGCCTACTACGACTTCGAACCGTCGAAGTGGCAGTCGCGCCAGCACCAGTACGGTCTCTTCGCCGAAGGCCAGATCCGCGCCACCGACAGCACCTACGTGACGGCCGGCGTGCGCCGCCAGTATGCGTCCGACGACCTGGAAGTCCTGAGCGGTTCGGGCACCGAGTCCGATCGCGGCAACCACCTGACCGCCTGGCAACTGGGCGTGCGCCAGGACCTGTCCGCCGGCTTCGGCCTGTACGGCAAGGTCGGCCGCAGCTTCCGTCTGCCCAACGCCGACGAACTGCTGTCGGTGCAACAGCCGCTGGCCCCGCAGACGTCCACCGACAAGGAAATCGGCGTGACGTGGCAAGGCGCCGCAAGCAGCGCCCGCCTGTCGTACTTCCGCTATGACCTGACCAACGAGATCCAGTACAACCCGTTGGCCGACGGTATGTGGGGCCCGGGCACCGGCGCCAACACCAACCTGGATCCGACCCGCCGCCAAGGCATCGAACTGGAAGGCCACACCGCCATTTCCAGCAGCGTGACGCTGGATGCGAACGTGACCTGGATGGAAGCGCAATTCCGCTCGGGCACCTACGCGGGCGTGGACCTGGCCGGCAAGACCGTGCCGCTGGCCCCGAAATGGCTGGCGAATGCCGGCGTGACCTGGCGCCCCACCGACGCCTTCCTGTGGAACGTGTCGGCGCAGTACGTGGGCAAGTCCCGCATGGACAACGACCAGGCCAACCAGTTCGACAAGGAACTGGACGCCTACGTGCTGTTCAACACGAAGCTGGCCTATAAGTTCACGCGCAACATCGAAGGCGCCATCGGCGTGAACAACATCTTCGACCGCCAGTACGCCACCTACGGCATCCGCGGCGGCGATGCGTCGTTCCAGATGCTGGGCCCCGTCGCCAACTACAACCTGTACCCGGCGCCAGGCCGCAACTTCTACGCGTCGCTCACGCTGCGCTATTGATCGCGGACATCCGATATAGTCGGCGTACTCCGCTGACCCTATCGGCCCCTGCATGACCCTCGCACGCGCCTTTCCACGCATCGCTCCCAGGCTGCTCCTGGCCCTGGGCGCGATGCTGGCCGCTTTCCCGGCCGCCGCCGGCGGCGGGGCAGACAAGCCCGCCGGTCCCGCCATCCAGGTGCCGGACGACAAGGGCCGCACGGTATGGCTGTCCGCGCCCGCACGCCGCGCCGTCACCTTGGCGCCCCACGCCACCGAACTCGTCTATGCCGCCGGCGCCGGCGACTACCTCATCGCCACCATCCGCGGCAGCGATTTCCCTGCCGCCGCCCGGCAATTGCCCATCATCGGCGACGGCACCCAGCCAGACGCCGAACGCGTGGCCGCCGTGCGCCCCGACCTGCTGATCGGCTGGCAGCCCGCCGCGGCCGAACCGCTGACGCGTGTCATGGACAAGCTGGGCGTGCCCGTCTTCTACAGCGACCCCTTGACGCTTGCCGCCATTCCCGACGCCGTCGAGCGCATGGGCATGCTGTTCGGCACCGAGGCGCAGGCGCGGCCCGCCGCCGCCCGGTTGCGCGACCGCCTGGCCGCCCTGACCGCGCGCTACGCCGGCCGCCGCCCCGTGCGCGTCTTCGTCCCGGCCGGCC
>NZ_JBHFII010000035.1:16134-18312 GCF_057334215.1 Achromobacter maghribensis
GGCCTGGACCCCATCTACACCCTGAACGACAGCAGCATCGTCAGCGACGCGCTACGCGTCTGCGGCGGCGTGAACGTCTTCGGGCAAGCGCCCATCGTCGCCCCGCAAGTCACGCTGGAAAGCGTACTGGCCGCCCGCCCCGAAGCGGTGCTGGCGGGCGTCGCGCGGCCGGCGGACACGCAGCACAACCTGGCCGCCTGGCAGACGCTCGGGCTGCCCGCCGCCCGCGCGGGGCATGTCTACGGAATCGATGCCGACGCCCTGTACCGCCCGGGGCCGCGCCTGATCGACGCCGCCGAAGCCGTCTGCGCCAACCTGGACCGATTGCGCTGACCCGCCCGCCATGCAGCACGATCCGCAAATAGTGGAACGCGGGATTTCATTGCACACGCCTGCCGCGCGGCGGCGTGCTTTATCATTCGCTTAACAACCGTCAGTCAGCCTCCCGCGGGCTCCGCTCTTGCGCCCCCGCCCTTTGAACACCGCCATGACCACACAAGACACCCTCACCATCGCCGGACGCGCCTACTCGTCGCGCCTGCTCGTCGGCACCGGCAAGTACAAGGACTTCGAAGAGACCCGCGCGGCGCTGGACGCCAGCGGCACCGAGATCGTCACGGTCGCCATCCGCCGCACCAACATCGGCCAGAACGCGGGCGAACCGAACCTGCTGGACTACGTTCCGCCGTCGAAATTCACGCTGTTGCCCAACACCGCCGGCTGCTACAGCGCCGACGACGCGGTCCGCACCTTGCGCCTGGCGCGCGAACTGCTGGACGGCCACGACCTGGTCAAGCTGGAAGTGCTGGGCGACCCGCACACCCTGTTCCCCAACATGCCCGAAACGCTCAAGGCCACCAAGACGCTGGTCGACGAAGGTTTCAAGGTCATGGTCTATTGCACCGACGATCCCATCCAGTGCCGCATGCTGGAAGACATGGGCGCCGTGGCGGTCATGCCGCTGGCCTCGCTGATCGGCTCGGGCATGGGCATCCTGAACCCGTGGAACCTCCGGCTGATCATCGACCAGGCCCGCGTGCCGGTCGTGGTCGATGCCGGCGTGGGCACGGCGTCCGACGCCGCCATCGCCATGGAATTGGGCTGCGACGCCGTCCTGATGAACACCGCCATCGCCGCCGCGCGCGACCCGATCCTGATGGCCAGCGCCATGAAAAAGGGCGTCGAGGCGGGCCGCGAGGCCTTCCTGGCCGGCCGCATGCCCAAAAAACTGTACAGCGGCGCGCCCAGCTCGCCGACCGAAGGCCTGATCACCGCCGGCCCCGGTTCGACGAAATGAGCTCGCGCCCCCAGGACGGCAACGTCCGTCCCATTCCCCACGCGCTGACCATCGCCGGCGTCGACCCGTCCGGCGGCGCCGGCACGCTGGCCGACATCAAGGCCATCAGCGCGCTGGGCGCCTATGGGTGCGCGGTCATCGCCGCGCTGACCGCGCAGAACACGCAGGGCGTCACCGGCATTTCGCCCGTGCCGCCCGCCTTCGTGGGCCTGCAGATCGACACGCTGTTCACCGATGTGCGCATCGACGCCGTCAAGATCGGCATGCTGGGCCAGCGCGCCGTGATCGAGGTCGTGGCTGAAAAGCTGGCCAAATGGGCGCCGGCGCACGTGGTGCTGGACCCCGTCATGGTGGCCAAGAGCGGCGACCTGCTGCTTGAAAAGGACGCCGTGGGCGCCATGCGCGAAGCCATGCTGCCCCAGTGCACCCTGCTGACGCCCAACCTGCCCGAAGCCGGCGTGCTGCTGGAAGAACGGCCGGTGGAAACCGTCAAGGAAATGCGCCGCGTGGCCGAACGCCTGCGCAACAAGCTGGCGCATTCCGGCGAACGCTGGGTGCTGGTCAAGGGCGGCCATCTGCCCGGCAACGAGACCATCGACCTGCTGCACGACGGCGACCGGATGATCGAGCTGCCCGGCCACCGCATCGAAACCGCCAATACCCATGGCACCGGCTGCACGCTGTCGGCGGCGCTGGCCGCGCTGCTGCCGCAAACCGGGGACGTGCCCGAGGCCGCCCGGCGCGCCAAGGCCTACCTGACCGAAGCCATCCGCCACGCGGAACGGCTGTCGGTGGGTTCCGGCCACGGTCCGGTACACCACTTCCACGCCTGGTGGTGACTGCCCGGCAACCCTTGCTTCCTGGCAGGTTCCAGGGGCGCG
>NZ_JBHFII010000035.1:18406-29355 GCF_057334215.1 Achromobacter maghribensis
CCGCTGCCGTTTCCGGGGTCGATGAAAAGTCCGGGGCGGGCCCCGATTCCGGCGGAAACGCCCGGCTGAAACATCTGCCGATCGGGCCCGCCGTCACAGGACGCTACGAATCGGTACAATGGCCGGCTGATTCCTCTGTTTTTTCCTGACCGTCATGAACGCTTCGACCCTGCCCGACGTAGAACAAGCCCGCTTCAATATGGTGGAACAGCAGATCCGCCCGTGGGACGTCCTGGACGCCAACGTGCTGCAAGCGCTGTTCGATGTGCGCCGCGAACAGTTCGTTCCGCCGGCCCTGCGCGCCCTGGCGTTTTCCGACCTGGAATTGCCGCTGGAAATCAACGCGGTCAATACCCGCCAGACCATGCTCGCCCCCAAGGTCGAAGCCCGCCTGGCGCAAGAACTGCAGCTGACCAAAGCCGACTGCGTGCTGGAAATCGGCACCGGCTCCGGCTACCAGGCCGCGCTGCTGGGCTATCTGGCCCAACAGGTCACCTCGGTTGAAATCGACAGCCGCCTGGTGACCTTCGCGCAGCAAAACCTGCAGATGAACAACGTCACCAACGTCAAGGTCGAAACCGGCGACGCCCGCAACGGCTGGGGCTCCACCGAATACGACGCCATCCTGGTAACGGGTTCCGTGCCGGTCGTGCCGGACGCGCTGAAGTACCAGTTGCGCGTCGGTGGCCGCCTGGTCGTGATCGTGGGCCAGGCCCCCGTCATGACGGCCTGTCGCATCACGCGCACCACCGCGGCCAGCTTCGAAACAGTGAACCTGTTCGAAACGGTCATCAAGCCGCTGCGTGGCGCCACGGTGTCCCAGTTCAAGTTCTAATCCCCCACCTTGCCGCCAGGCGCCTGCCCCCCGACGGGGCGCGCGCCTGCCAGGGCAGCCCGGCGTATCGTTGAAAATCATGCGCGTCCGATTGCTTACGGCTTTACTGGTTTTTACCTCTGCCGCAAGCGTCGGTCCGCTGCCCGCATTCGCGCAAAACCTGATCCAGGTCTGGCAGGCCGCGCTGGGCAATGACCCCGCCTACGCCGCCGCCCGCGCCAGCTACCGAGCCGGCCTGGAAAAAGAACCGCAAGCCCGCTCACTGCTGCTGCCCCTGATTTCCGCCGAAGCCGGCGGGGCCTACCAGGAAACGCGCAGCACCCGCGGCCTGGGCGTGTCGTACAGCGGCGGACGCGGCGTCTGGGACCTGGCGCTGACCCAGCCCCTGTTCGACTGGGGCCGCTGGCAAAACTACGAACAATCCAAGCTGATCGTCGCCGACGTCGAAGTGCAGCTTCAGCAGGCCTATCAAGACCTGCTGCTGCGCGTGGCCGACGCCTACTTCAACGTGCTCTACGCGCAGGACACGCTGACCGCCACCGAGGCCGAAAAGGCCGCCGTGGCGGGACAGCTGGAGTCCGCCAAGCGCAACTTCGAACTGGGCAACGCCACCGTCACCGACACCTACGAGGCGCAGGCGCGCTACGACCTGGTGGTGGCGCAGGAACTGCGCCTGCAGAACGACCTGGACGTGCGCCGCGACGAGCTGGCCAAGATCATCGGCACGCAGCCGGGCGCCCTGGCCGAGCTGCCCTACGGCGTGCGGCTGCCGTCGCCTGCGCCCGCCCGCGTGAACGACTGGAGCACCCAAGCCGAATCCTCCAGCCTGGAGGTACTACGCGCGCAGCTCCTGACCCGCATCGCGGGCCGCGAGATCCAGATCGCCAAGAGCGGGCACTACCCCACCCTGAACCTGCGTGCCACCAGCGGCAGCGCCAGCGACGCCATCATGCGTAACGCGGCGCCGGGCAAGCCGATCGACAACACGATCGGCGTGGTTCTCTCCATACCGCTGTACGCGGGCGGCGGTGTGTCGTCGCAAGTCACCGAGAAAGTGCAGCTGGAACAAAAAGCCCGCCACGACTTCGAAACCACGCGCCGCCAGGCTGTCCAGGCTGCACGCCAGTACTACACCGGCGTCACCAGCGGCCTGGCCCGCATCCAGGCCCTGGAAGCCGGCGAGAAGTCCAGCCGCGCCGCCGTGGAGGCCAACCGCACGGGCTACGAAGTCGGCGTTCGCATCAACCTGGACGTGCTCAACGCGCAGCAGCAGCTGTACGCCACCCAACGCGACCTGGCGCTGGCGCGCTACAGCACCGTGCTGTCCGGCCTGCGCCTGAAGGCCGTCAGCGGCATCCTGGCCGAGACCGACCTGGAAGCCATCAACCGGCTGTTGCGGGACCCCCGCTGACCGCCGGCGCAATCCGGACGGCAAGATGAAAAAAGCGGCCCGCAAGGCCGCTTTTTCGTATTCCCCGCACGCCGGTCAGGCGCCCTGGATCTTCTTCACCAATGCGGTGGTCGAACGTTCGAATTCAAACGGGATGGCCACCGCGCGGCCGCCCCAGGTCTTTACCAAGGCGGTCTCGGGCAGTTTTTCCATGTCGTAGTCGCCGCCTTTGACGATCAGGTCGGGCTTGAGCTCGCCGATCAGCGCCTCCGGCGTATCTTCGTGGAACGACGTGACGACGGTCACGAAACCCAGCGCGGCAAGCAGCGCGGCGCGGTCTTCCATGCGATTCAGCGGGCGCTCGGACCCTTTGCCCAGGCGGCGCACCGATTCATCGGTGTTCACCGCCACCACCAGCGTCGCGCCCAGTTGGGCGGCCTGGTCCAGATAGGTCGCGTGCCCGCGGTGCAGGATGTCGAAGACGCCGTTGGTGAACACCAGCGGCCGCGGCAAGCGGCCGGCAGCGACGGCGGCGACGCATTCTTCGCGGGACAGGACTTTGGATTCGAAACGGGCGGCGGACATGCGGCGATTATATCCGCCCGTCCGCCGCCCCACGCAGCAAGCGGGGCGGCTCAAGGCTCGCCCCGCAATGCCTGGCAATCAGGCGCCGGCGAGGATGATCTTCTTTTCCTTGGGCACCACCAGCGCGGTCATTTCCTTGCGGTAGCGGTTCAGGTCCTTCACCGTTTCAAAGCTGCGATCCATCAGCTTGGACAAGATATGCAGGATCCGGCTGGCGACCTTCTGTTCCCAGATGCCGTCAAAGCGGATCTGCGTATCCAGCCAGTGCTCCAGCCAGCCCGGCTCCGGCAGGCGGGACTGCACCGTGTCGTTGGGGAACAGGTCCTTGTTCACGTGCAGGTTGGTCGGGTGCAGCGCCTGCTGGGTACGGCCGGCGGACGCCATCAGCACGCCGATTTTCGAAAACGCCAGACGGGCCTGTTCGCTCGTGTCCTCGCCGCGGTCATGCAGCGCACGGCGCATGTACTGCAGGTAGGCGCCGGCGTGGCGGGCTTCGTCTTGCGCAACGGTCTTGTAAATGGCCTTGATGACGGGTTCCGTGTGCCATTCGGCGGCGCGGCGGTACCAGTGATTCAGGCGGATTTCGCCGCAGAAGTGCAGCATCAGGGTTTCGAGCTCGGGCGCGGCGTCGAATTCAAAGCGCACGTTGTGCAGTTCTTCCTCGGTCGGGACCAGGTCCGGGCGGAAGCGGCGCAGGTATTCGATCAGCACCAGCGAATGCTTCTGTTCTTCAAAGAACCACACCGACATGAACGCGCAGAAATCACTGTCGCCGCGATTGTCGCGCAGGAACATTTCCGTGGCCGGCAAGGCCGCCCATTCGGTGATGGCGTTCATCTTGATCGTGTGGGCTTGCTCGTCAGAGAGCTTGCTGCGATCGAAATCCCCCCAGGGGATGTCGTGGGCCATGTTCCAGCGCACGGCTTCCATGGTCTTGAAGAGTTCAGGATAAAGCATGGTCTGCCCTTGTATTCGTCCCGCTAGTGGGGCGATAGAAATTAATGAATGGCGCGCGCGTCTCTTTCGGCGTGACGCTGCATTCATCCACCGCAGCGCTATTTTTCGCCGTCTCCCGCGAAGCTATGATGACCGTTTCATGAATGAAACATGACAGAGTTCGTCTAGATCATCGCGCCGCCTATCGGGTCAAGGCCCATATTGCGACCCCGATCGCAAGGGCCAGCACCCCAACCAGCGCTGCAACCAGCCGGTTGTTTTGTTCCTGGGCGCGCCGCAGGTGAATCATCTCGGCCAGCAGCGCAGGCGAGACATTCGGGCGGCTCAGGTGGTCATGGACCAGCCTGGGCAAGGCTGGCAGCATCTGAGACCACTGCACGGCTTCCTTTTCCAGGCTCTGACGCAAACCCTTGAATCCGACGCGCTGACGCATCCAGCGTTCCAGATAGGGCTTGGCAGTCTTCCAGAGATCCAGGTTGGGATCAAGCTGGCGACCCAATCCCTCGACGTTCAGCAACGTCTTCTGCAACAGCACCAGTTGGGGCTGGATCTCCACATTGAAACGACGCGACGTCTGGAACAGGCGGAGCAGCACTTGCCCCAGCGAGATCTCGGACAACGGCCGGTCAAAGTACGGTTCGCAAACGGCGCGCACGGCGCCTTCCAGCTCTTCTTCACGCGTATCCGCGGGCACCCACCCCGATTCGATGTGCAATTGCGCCACGCGCCGGTAGTCGCGATGGAAGAAGGCCAGGAAATTCTGCGCCAGGTAGTTCTTGTCGAACTCGGACAGCGACCCGACGATGCCGAAGTCCAGCGCGATGTAGCTGCCCAGCGTATCGGGGCGGTCCGACACGTAGATGTTGCCCGGGTGCATGTCGGCGTGGAAGAAGCCGTCGGTGAAGACCTGCGTGAAGAAGATCTCGACGCCGGTACGCGCCAGGGTCGGAATGTCGATGCCCGCCGCGCGCATGCGTTCCACCTGGCCCACCGGCATGCCGTACATGCGCTGCATGGTGAACACCGTGGATGCCGTGTATTCCCAGATGACTTCGGGCACGATCAGCATGTCGCCACGGCCCGATTCGGGGCCGAAGTTGCGGCGCAGCTGGCTGCAGTTGGAGGCCTCGCGCACCAGATCCAGTTCGTCGTGCAGGTATTTATCGAATTCGGCCACGACCTCGCGCGGCTTCAGGCGACGGCCATCGGCGCCCAGGCGCTCGATGATGCGCGCCACGATCTTCAGCAGCGACAGGTCTTTTTCGATGATGCTCAGCATGCCCGGGCGCAGCACCTTCACCGCGACCTCGCGGCCGTCGTGCAGCACCGCGAAGTGCACCTGGGCGATCGAGGCCGACGCCACCGGGTCCACGTCGAACTGCGCGAAGAGCTTTTCGGGCGGCGCGCCCAGCGCCGCTTCGATGCAGGCCGCGGCCTGGGCCGACGGGAACGGCGGCACGCGGTCTTGCAGCAGCGCAAGTTCGTCGGCGATGTCGGCGGGGATCAGGTCGCGACGGGTGGACAGCACCTGCCCGAACTTCACGAAAATGGGGCCCAGCGATTCCAGGGCCAGACGCAGGCGCTGCCCGCGCGGCTGGCGCGGGCGGGTGCCCAGGCGGATGACGCGCAACAGGCAGGTGGCCAGCGGATGGTTCAGGCTGGAGAGCACCAGCTCGTCCAGGCCATAGCGCAACGAAACCAGGATGATGCGGAACAGGCGCAGCAAGGGGAACATGGATCAGGCGCCCCGCTTTGCACTGGCGGCCGCCAGACGGGTTTGCAGCGCGGTGGCCGAGCGCGCCAGTGCATCGGCGCGGGCGTTCAGCTCGGCAAGATCCAGGCGCCATTGCTCAAGCGCCGGGCGGCCCGTCAGCACGCCGCTTTCTTCCGACAGGTATTCAGACACGTTCTCGGCCAGGCGGCGGCCCGCCGTGCGCGCGCCGTCGGTAGCCGCGCGGGCCCCGCCCACGATGCGCAGCGCGGCAATATCGCCCACCACCCGGGCCAGGGCGTCTTCCGGGTCCCAGCGCAATTGCTTGGACAGGTCCGCCACCACCTGCGCCAACGCCGCATCCCCCGAAATGTGGGTAGCCTCGGCGAAGTCGGGCGTCTCGCGGTCCGCGCCCAGGCGCGGCAGCGGCAGCTTTTCCGGGGCGACGGTCAGCGTCACGTCGGGCACCACGGCCGGGTCGGCCTGGGCTGCCAGGCCCTCGCTGTCGATCGTCAGGCCCAGGGTGAAGCCCCCAAGCGCGAAACGCACGGTTTTGCCGGCGTGGCGCGCCAGGCGCTCGCGCGCCCAGTCCTCGCGCCGCAACAGGGCGTTGAGCGCGCTTACAGCCAGTCGCGAGGGTGTGGGCAGGAACGAAAAAGGCAGCATGACGGTCTGCAACGGCCCCGGTGGCCGGGGTTGCCGAAGTTAATGGGTAAATCGGGAGTGTAACGGGTTAGATGGGCGCGTGTTTTGCGGCAGGACATGGAAAAACCGGCCCTTGGAGGGCCGGTTCAAGCAGATGCCTTGCGGCATCCGCAACGGAGGCGGGATTCGGACCCGGCCGGCCAGCCTTAGCTGGCGAGATCCACCGGGATCTGCTGGATGCCGGCCAGCAGCCAGCCGCCGTTCGCCGGCTTGAACAGGTTCCAGACTTCTTCGAAGCGGAAGGCCTCGGTGCCCGGGGCTTCGCGCAGCATCCCGGAGAAGCGCACGCTGGCCAGATGGCCGTCGGACACGGTTTCGATGCCCAGCATTTCAGCGTTCAGCAGGACCACTTCGGTCTTGTTGGGCGCGGCGCCGCGCTCGGCCAGTTGCGGCTTGAGCTCGGTGATCAGGTCATCGGTCAGGAAGTCGCGCAGGCCATCGGTGCTGCCACTGTCCCAGACGGCCTGGATGCGGACGAACTGCTCCTTGGCCTGCTTCAGGAAGTTGGGCGTATCGAAATCGCCCGGCACGAACCAGTTGCTGTCCTCGCCGGCCTTGGGCAGCGCGGCGGGCGTGGCCACCGGCGCGGCGGCCACGGAGGCAGCAGCAGCGGCGGGCGCGGCGGCAGCCGGCTTCAGCGCTTCACGCCATGCGGGCTGCTGTTGCTGGCCCGGTGCGTTGTTGGCGCCGTTGAACGCGCCTTGCGTCGCGGTGCGCGGCGCGGCGCCACGCAGGCGGCGGATGATGAACATGACGGCGAACACGACAGCGGCGATCAGCAGCGCGGAGCCGAGGAATTCGGCGAACGCGCCCGACAGGCCCATGCTGGACAGCAAGGCGGCGATGCCCAGGCCAGCAGCGATGCCGGCGATGGGGCCGAGCCAGCGCGATGCGCCGCTCTTGGCGGCGGCGCCCGCAGCGCCAGCCGTGGCTGCGCCGGCGGCTGCCGGGGCGGCGGTGGCGCCTGCCGTATTGCTACCGGCGGCCGGAGGCGTCGTAGCCTGGCGTTGCTGGGTCACATTGGTGGATTGACGGCCGACGCTGCTGCCGCCGCCCGCACGACGGGCTTCGGCGTCAAAGGACGCCGTCACCAACGCCGCGCCGGAGATGGCGATGAGCGCCGCGGCGACAAACCGCGAGAAACAGAATTTGGTCATAGAGTTTTGCTCCCTCGTACTCGCGCCCCCGCTGCCCCGAGCAGTGGGGAGTCCCACGGACAGCGGGACCATAGTCGCGACTTTTCTTACAGTAATCTGAATGACGTAAGAATAACGGACAAGACGCCCGCCCACAAGTTCCCTGTGGGGTGGCGAAACATCCTATGGACACCCTGGATTCAGCCCAGGCGCACGCCCTCGTGCAGCGCGGCAATGCCGGCGGTCAGGTTGAAGTACTGCACCCGCTCCAGGCCGGCGGTGCGCAGCATGTCAGCCAGGGTTTCCTGGTCGGGATGCATGCGGATGGATTCCGCCAGGTAACGGTAGCTGGCCTCGTCGTTGGCGATCTTCTTGCCCAACCACGGCAGCACGTTGAACGAATACCAATCGTAGGCGGGCGACAGCGGCTTGGCCACCCGCGAGAATTCCAGCACCAGCAACTTGCCGCCCGGCTTCAGCACGCGGGCCATTTCGGCCAGGGCCCGGTCTTTGTGGGTCATGTTGCGCAGGCCGAAGGCCACGCTGACGCGGTCGAAGTAGCCCGTCGGGAACGGCAGGCGCTCGGCGTCGCAGACGGCGGTGGGCAGCAGCAGGCCCGCGTCGGTCAGGCGGTCGCGGCCCACGCGCAGCATGGAATCGTTGATGTCGGTCAGCCAGACTTCGCCCGTGGGGCCGGCGCGCTTGGCGAAGGCACGGGCCAGGTCGCCCGTGCCGCCAGCAATGTCCAGCACCTTCATGCCGGGGCGGATGGCGGCGCGGCCGATGGTGAAGGCCTTCCAGACGCGGTGCAGGCCGGCGGACATGAAATCGTTCATGACGTCGTAGCGCTGAGCAACCGAATGGAAGACTTCAGCCACTTTGCGGGCTTTTTCGCCTTCCGGCACCGTTTGGAAGCCGAAATGCGTGGATTGCGGGTTGGAGTCGGCGGAATGTTGCGATTCGGAGGGGTTTTGCATGGTGAAATTCCCGATATATCGTTCAATGGTAGCCTATCGGGCACCGGGCGGCGGCCACTGAACCTGCCCCGGCGGCACCTCTCGGTCACATACCTGAAATATTGCGGCCATACTATCGCAATGTTCGCGCCGCGCCGGCGCTCCGAAGTGTGCCAAATTCGCCATGTCCAGCACTATCCTCGTTGTCGAAGACGAACCCGCAATCCAGGAACTGATCGCCGTCAACCTGTCTTTCGCGGGGCACAAAGTGTTGCGCGCCTTCGACGCGGACCAGGCCCAGACCCTGATCCGCGCCGAACTCCCCGATCTGATCCTGCTGGATTGGATGCTGCCCGGCACGTCCGGCCTGGCCATGGCGCGCAAGCTGCGCAACGACGAACGCACCCGCGCCGTCCCGGTCATCATGCTGACCGCCAAGGGTTCCGAGCAAGACAAGGTCGACGGCCTGGAAGCTGGCGCCGACGACTACATCACCAAGCCTTTCTCGCCGAAAGAGCTGATGGCCCGCATCAAGGCCGTGCTGCGCCGCCGCGCGCCCCAGTTGACCGACGACGTGATCGACGTGGGTGGCCTGAAACTGGATCCGGTGACGCATCGCCTGTCGGGCAACAGCCAATCGCTGCAGATCGGCCCCACCGAATTCCGCCTGCTGCATTTCTTCATGACCCACCCCGAGCGCGTGTTCTCGCGGTCGCAGCTGCTGGACCAGGTCTGGGGCGACCACGTGTTTGTCGAAGAACGCACCGTGGACGTCCATATCCGCCGCCTGCGCAAAGCGCTGGAGCCCAGCGGCCATGACGCGCACGTGGAAACAGTGCGCGGCAGCGGTTACCGGTTTACGGCCCAGCTCCCGACGCGGTAAAACTGCCGCACGATGATCTGGCTGCGCACACTTTTCCTGGTCGCCCTGTGGGCGGTGATTTCACTACTGGCGCAATGGCTCATAGGAGACCCGGCGGGCTGGATCGTGTTTTCGGCCGTGCTGGCCGTCATGCTGCTTTGGCGCAGCTGGAGGCTGACGCTGGTCTCGCAATGGGCCCACCACCCGGACACCTCTCCCCCCGCCTCCGTCGGGCCGTGGGACGACATTCTCGCCCCCCTCTACCGCTATACCCGCGCCCGTGCCCGCGAGCTGGCCGAAACCCGCGACACCATGCAAGGCATGCTGGCCGCCGCCCAGGCGTTGCCGGACGGCGCGGTCACGCTGAATGCGGACTTCCAGATCGACTGGTGCAACCGCATGGCGCGCCAGCACCTGGGCCTGCGCCTGCCGGCCGACCGCGGCCATAACCTGCTGAACCTGCTGCGCGCGCCGGAATTCGTGGAATACGCGCATCGCCCGGCCTGGCCCGAACCCATCCTGGTGCGCCTGGGCCAGAACGGCCAGG
This sequence comes from Achromobacter maghribensis, assembly GCF_057334215.1. NCBI lineage: Bacteria > Pseudomonadati > Pseudomonadota > Betaproteobacteria > Burkholderiales > Alcaligenaceae > Achromobacter > Achromobacter maghribensis. The sequence continues at coordinate 28,091 of NZ_JBHFII010000035.1, forward strand.
AACGCCTGATGATGATGCAGCTGACGGCTTACGCCAGCAATCAGCGCCTGCTTATCACCCGCGACGTCACCCAGATCGAACGCCTGGAAACCACGCGCCGCGATTTCGTGGCCAACGTCTCGCACGAACTGCGCACGCCGCTGACCGTGCTGGCCGGGTTCCTGGAAACGCTGCGCGACATGCCGGCCGACGCGCTGCCCGAAGAACAGCGCGCGCAGTACATCGACATGATGCACGAGCAGGCCCAGCGCATGCAGGCCATCGTGGAAGACCTGCTGACCTTGTCCACGCTGGAATCTTCGCCGGGCAGCGATCCGCGCGCCATCAACATGGGCGCGTTGCTGCAGAAGGCGCGCCAGCAGATCGAAGCGCTGTCGGGCGGACGCCACGTGCTGGAATGGCATATCGACGACACGCTGGACGTGCTGGGCGCCGAAACCGAGCTGACCTCAGCGCTATCGAACCTGCTGACCAACGCGGTGCGCTACACGCCGGACGGCGGCACGATCACGGTGCGCTGGGAACGTGAAGCGGACGGCGGCGCGCGCTACAGCGTGCAGGACACCGGCATCGGCATCCCCGCCCGCCACCTGCCGCGCCTGACGGAACGGTTCTACCGCGTGGACCGCGGCCGCTCGCGCGCCGTCGGCGGCACCGGTCTGGGCCTGGCGATTACCAAACACATCGCCATGCGCCACGACGCCGAACTGCTCATCACCAGCGAACCCGGCAAGGGCAGCGTCTTCGCGCTGCGCTTTCCGGCCGAGCGCATCGCCATCGACGAGCCGACGTAAGGCCCGGCCAGGCCGCGACCATCCGCGCCGCAGCCGTGGCGCGGATGGTAAATTCCCGGCCATGCGCATCCTGGTCATCGAAGACGAACCCAAACTGGCCGACTACCTGAAGAAGGGCCTGTCGGAGCAAAGCCATGTCGTGGACCTTGCCCGCGACGGCGTCGACGGGCTGCATCTGGCGCTGGAAGGCGCCTACGACCTGATCGTGCTGGACGTGATGCTGCCGGGCGTGGACGGCTTTGGCATCCTGGCTTCGGTGCGCGCGCAGAAAGACACCCCCATCCTGATGCTGACCGCGCGCGACGCGGTGGAAGATCGCGTGCGCGGCCTGGAAGGCGGCGCCGACGACTACCTGGTCAAGCCCTTCGCGTTTTCCGAGCTGCTGGCGCGCGTGCAGGCGCTGCTGCGCCGCGGACGCACGCAGGAACCCACGCTGCTGCGGCTGGCTGACCTGGAACTGGACCTGGGGCG
>NZ_JBHFII010000035.1:29386-40222 GCF_057334215.1 Achromobacter maghribensis
CCCCCCAACGCAGCGGACGCCGGCTGGACCTGACCGCCAAGGAATTCAGCCTGCTGGCGCTGCTGCTGCGCCGCCAGGGACAGGTGCTGTCGCGTACCACGTTGGCCGAACAGGTCTGGGACATGAACTTCGACAGCGACACCAACGTCATCGACGTGGCGGTGCGGCGCTTGCGCAGCAAGCTGGACGATCCGTTCGACACCAAACTGCTGCATACCGTGCGCGGCATGGGCTACGTGCTGGAGTCGCGCCCGGAACCCCATCCGGCGCCCCATTCCGAATGAAGCCGCCGCGCATGCGCTCGATGCAGGCGCGGCTGACGCTGTTGCTGGGCGCCATTGCGCTGCTGGTCTCCAGTTTGGCGGGGGCCACGCTGTTCTGGGCGCTCAAGCGCGAAGTCGAGCGCCAGGAAATCACCGAGGTCAACGGCAAGCTGGAACTGATCAACCACCTGATCGACATGCAGAACAGCGCCAGCGGCCTGCACGATCTGGCCGCCACCTTCGACGAAATGCGCGCAGGCCAGGGCCAGTTGGGCATCTGGATCGTGGACGCGCAGGGCAACGCCGTCTACGGCGGCGCCCTGCCCGAAACACTGGACACCGTGGGCGGCCAACAGGTTGTCCTGCAAACGGCGGATGGCGGACGCATGCGCGGTTTGCGGGTGGCCATGAACGACCGCATTCTGCCGGGCGCGCAGCTGACCGTGGCAGTCAGCACCCGCACCAGTTCGCAGTTCTTGTACGCCTATGGCACGGCCCTGTTGCTGATCTGCGCGCTGTGGGTGGGCGCGACGGTCGTGCTGGCGGCCTGGGCCGTGCGCCGCAGCATGGCGCCCACGCGCCGGCTGTCGGAACAGGCCGCGCGCATCCAGCCCGACAACCTGGCGCTGCGCCTGCCGCTGGAAGACACCGACCGAGAGCTCCACGAACTGGTGCGGTCGTTCAACCGCACGCTGGAGCGGCTGCAGGCGGCCTATCAGCAAATGGAAGGCTTCAACGCCGACGTGGCGCATGAACTGCGCACGCCGCTGGCCACATTGATCAACGGCGCGCAGGTCATGCTGTCGTCCCCGCGCAATGCCGCCGAACTGCGCGACGCCCTGGAATCCAATCTGGAAGAGCTCGAAGACCTGAAGAAGCTGGTCAACGACATGCTGTTCCTGGCCCGCGCGGACCGTGGTGAACTGGCCGCCGACCTGGCCCCGGTATCGCTGGCGGCCGAGGCCCGCCGCGTGGCGGAATACTACGAAGCCACCCTGGACGAGCACGGCGTGCGCCTGCGCTGCGAGGGCGACGCCACCGTGGCCGCCAATCCCGGGCTGGTGCGGCGCGCCTTGGCCAACCTGATCTCCAATGCCATCAAGGCCACGCCCGCAGGGCACGACATCGTGCTGCGCTGCTCGGCATCGCCGGCGGGCGCGCGGGTGGAAGTGCGCAATCCCGGCCCCCCCATTCCGCCCGCCGACCTGCCCCGCATTTTCGACCGCTTCTTCCGGTCGGGGCAGGCGCGCGCGCCGCGCAGCGAGGGCCACGGCCTGGGCCTGGCCATCGTGCGCGCCATCGCCCGCATGCACGGCGGCGATGTCGACGCGGTGTCGGATCTCCATGGCACGGTGGTGGGGATCACGCTGCGCGGGCCCGTGCCGCCAGCGGCTTCCGGCAACATTACAAAACCGTAATCCGAACGACAGAATCGGGTCACCCCCGCTTTCCTACAGTGTCATCACGGCCATCCCTCTCTAGGACTCTCGTGAAAGACACCCTGATCCGCTTTACCCAAGCCGCCGCGCTGACCTTGCTGGTCGCCGGAGCCGCGCAGGCCGCAGGCGACCACGCCGGCCACGGCATGTCCATGCCTGCCGCCTCGACGCCCATCGGCAAGCCGGGCGATGCCGCCCGCGCCACGCGCACCATCGATGTCGACATGACCGACGCCATGCGCTTCACGCCCGATCGCATCGAAGTCAAGGCAGGCGAGACGGTGCGCATCAACGTGCGCAATTCCGGAAAGATCCGCCACGAGCTGGTGCTGGGCACCGATGCGGACTTGAAGGCGCACTACGACATGATGATGAAAGACCCCGGCATGCGCCACGAAGAGGCGAACGCGGTGTCGCTGGAAGCCGGCAAGAGCGGCCAGATCGTCTGGCGTTTCGACAAGGCGGGCACGGTGTCCTTCGGCTGCCTGGAGCCCGGCCACTACAGCGCCGGCATGAAGGGAGCGGTGTCGGTCCTTTGACGCCCGGCGCCTTCTTTCCATGAGCACATCTCCCCCTCTTGCCCGCCGCCGCTTCGTGCAGGGCCTGGCCGCCGGCGGCGCGCTGGCCGCGCTGGACGGCTGGCGCGCCGCATTGGCCGCGCCCGCGCCTGCCACCGAATTGCGCGGCACGGAATTCCATCTGGAAATCGGCGAAACGCCCGTGAACTTCACTGGCGCCGCACGCATCGGCACCACCGTCAACGGCCAGGTACCCGCGCCGCTCCTGCGTTGGCGCGAAGGCGACACTGTCACCCTGCACGTCACCAACCGGCTGCGCGAACAGACCTCCATTCACTGGCACGGCATCTTGCTGCCGACCGACATGGACGGCGTGCCCGGCCTGAGTTTTTCGGGCATCGACCCGGGCCAGACCTTCACCTACCGCTTCCCGGTGCGCCAGAGCGGCACGTACTGGTATCACAGCCACTCGGGCTTTCAGGAACAGACCGGCCTGTACGGCGCCATCGTCATCGACCCGCGCCGCCGCGATCCCATCGCGTCCGACCGCGACTACACGGTGCTGCTGTCGGACTGGACGGACGAAGATCCGATGCGGCTCTTCAACAAACTGAAGGTGATGCCCGAGTACTACAACCGCATCCAGCCCAGCGTCCAGAGCCTGGCCGCCGACGCGCAGGAACGCGGCTGGCGCGCGGCGTTGTCCGAACGGCTGATGTGGGAACAGATGCGCATGACGCCGACGGACCTGGCCGACGTGTCGGGCGCCACCTACACCTACCTGACCAACGGCGCGACGCCCTCGGGCAACTGGACCGGGCTGTTCAAGCCGGGCGAACGCATCCGGTTGCGCTTCATCAACGGATCCGCGATGACGTACTTCGACGTGCGCATTCCGGGCCTGAAAATGACGGTGGTGGCCGCCGACGGGCAGGACGTGCGGCCCGTCGACGTCGAAGAATTCCGCATCGGCGTGGCCGAGACCTATGACGTGATCGTCGAGCCGCAGGACGACCGCGCCTACACCATCTTTTCCCAGGCGATGGACCGCTCGGGTTTTGCTCGCGCGACGCTGGCGCCGCGCGCCGGCATGCAGGCCGACGTGCCCGCGCTGGACCGCGTTCAATTGCTGGGCATGATGGACATGGGCATGGCGCACGACATGGGTGGCGGTTCAGGCGGCATGGCCGGCATGGACCACGGCGGCCACGGCGCCTCTGCCGCCGGGCAAGGCGGCATGGTTGAAGTCAGGCACCCCTACCCGACCGAGCGCGGCGTCAGCAATTCCATGCTGCCCGACGTGGTGTCGACACGCCTGGACGACCCGGGCGTGGGGCTGCGCGACAACGGCCGCCGGGTGCTGACGTACGCCGATCTGCACTCCATTCGCGAACCCGAAGACAACCGCGCGCCCTCTCGCGAGATCGAACTGCACCTGACCGGCAACATGGAACGCTACATGTGGTCGTTCAATGGCGTGAAGTTCTCGGACGCCAAACCCATCGTGCTGCGCTACGGCGAACGGGTGCGTTTCGTGCTGGTCAACGACACGATGATGACGCACCCGATCCATCTGCATGGCCTGTGGAGCGACCTGGAATCGCCCGACGGTGCGTTTCAGGTGCGCAAGCACACCATCACCCTCAACCCGGCGCAACGGCTGAGCTATCGCGTCAGCGCCGATGCGCGTGGACTTTGGGCCTACCACTGCCACCTGCTGTATCACATGGAGGCCGGCATGTTCAGAGCGGTCGTGGTGGAGTAAGCGATGACGACTCAATGCAAACTGCTGGGCGCCTGCGTCCTGGCCTTGACCCTGGGCGCATCGGGCGTCCACGCGCAACCCGCCGCGATGGACCATTCCAGCATGCCCGGCATGGACCACGGCGCGATGCCGCCAGCCGCCGCGCCTGCCCCGGCGCCTGCCCCCGCGCCGGCCGCCATGGACCACGCGGCGATGGGGCACGGCGCCCCCGCGTCGAACGCGCCGCCGGCGGGCAGCCTGCCGACCAGCGACGGCGCGGGCGAGCGCGACTACGACAGCTACGGTATTCACCCGCACATGATGGACAACGCGTCCACCTGGCAGGTGCTGTTCGACAAATTCGGCGTCACGCGCAATCGCGACGGCGAAAACGCCCTGGACTGGGACGGCCGCTTCTGGTTCGGGTCGGCCACCGATCGCCTGCTCATCAAGAGCGAAGGCGAACGCGAAAGCGGCGGCGGCTCGGATGGCAAGGTCGAAGCCTACTGGAGCCATGCCGTATCGCCCTTCTGGAACCTGCAACTGGGCGCGCGCCGCGATATCGGCACCGGACCCAAGCGCAACTGGGCCGCGTTTGGCGTCGAAGGCCTGCTGCCCTACAACATCGAACTGGAGACCACCGCCTATGTGGGATCGTCTGGCCGCACCGCGCTGGCGCTGAAGGCCGAGTACGACCTGCTGCTGACGCAGCGCCTGATCCTCACGCCGGAAATCGAGGCCAGCCTGTACGGCAAGCGCGACCCGGAACGCGGCATCGGTTCGGGCCTGTCGACCGGGTCGCTCTCTTTGCGGCTACGCTATGAGGTCACGCGAGAGTTCGCCCCGTACATCGGCGTCTCGTTCGAACGGAAATTCGGCCAGACCGCCAGCTACGCCGCCGACGCCGGGGCCAGCCGGTCCCAAACCGCCGTCATGGCGGGCGTGCGGTTCTGGTTCTGACGCGGTATCGCGCCCCTCCCATCCCTATTCGTGCACGGAGCATCATGAACATTTCCCGCATCACGCGCCGACTGATTCTTGCCACGGCCCTTGCGGCCCCCGTCTTCGCCACGGCGCAGACGCCAGTGAAGATCGAGGTCTGGAAGACGCCCACCTGCGGCTGCTGCGAAGACTGGGTCAAGCACATGCGCGACAGCGGTTTCGCCGTTACCACGCACGACGTGCAAGACACTGGCCCCATCCGCCGCAACGCGGGCATGGCCGACTACGGGTCCTGCCATACCGCCGTCGTGGACGGCTACGCGGTCGAAGGCCACGTGCCCGCCAGCGACGTCCGCCGGCTGCTCCTGGAAAAGCCGGCCGCGGCCGGCCGGGCCGCGCCCGGCATGCCGCTGGGATCGCCCGGCATGGACGGCCCCGAGTACGGCGGGCGCAAGACCCCGCACGACATCCTGCTGGTGGACAAGCAAGGCGGCGCGAAGGTCTTCCAGGCGTACCGCTGAAACAATTCATCCACACCGTCTCAATGGCTACTCCTTGCACTGCAGCAAAAATGCGCCACAATCGATAAAACGCATTTTTCACCCACCCCTGGCAGTCATGGCAAAAATCGTCCTGTTCGAGAACATCCATCCGAGCGCGCGCGCAGTCTTCGAAGCCGCCGGTTACACCGACATCGTCACGCACGCCGCGGCCCTGCCGCCGGCGAAAATGCAGGAAGCCCTGCGTGGCGTGCACGTGGCGGGGATCCGTTCTCGCACGCACCTGGACGCCGCCCTGCTGTCCAGCCCCGACCTGCGCGTCGTAGGCTGCTTCTGCATCGGCACCAACCAGGTCGACCTGGATTCGGCCATGCAACGCGGAGTTCCGGTGTTCAACGCGCCGTTCTCCAACACGCGTTCGGTGGCCGAACTGGTGTTGGGCGAAGCCATCCTGCTGCTGCGCCGGATTCCCGAAAAGAACGCCCGCGTGCATCTGGGCCATTGGGACAAGAGCGCCTCGGGCGCCTTTGAAACGCGCGGCAAGACGCTGGGCATCGTGGGCTACGGCAATATCGGTTCGCAGATCAGCACGCTGGCCGAAGGCCTGGGCATGCGCGTCGTCTATCACGACGTGGAAGCCAAGCTGCCGCTGGGCAACGCCCGCCCCGCCGGGACGCTCAACGACTTGCTGGAACAGGCCGACGTGGTGACGCTGCACGTGCCGGGCGGCAAGTCCACCGAGAACATCATGAATGCGGAAACCATCGGCCGCATGCGGCGCGGCGCGATCCTCATCAACGCTTCGCGTGGCACGGTCGTGGACATCGACGCCCTGCATGCCGCGCTGAAGTCCGGCCATCTGGCGGGCGCCGCGCTGGACGTGTTCCCCACCGAGCCCAAGGGCGCGGACGAACCGCTGGCCAGCCCGCTGATCGGCCTGCCCAACGTCATCCTGACGCCGCACATTGGCGGCAGCACGCAGGAATCGCAAGAGAACATCGGCCGCGAAGTGGCCGAGAAACTGGTGCGCTTCATGCAGGCCGGCACGACCAAGGGCGCCGTCAACTTCCCCGAACTGCCCTACCTGGAGCCGGCCGGCGCCACGCGCATCCTGCACGTGCACCGCAACGCCCCGGGCGCGCTCGGCACGCTGGACAACCTGATGGCGCAGCACGGCCTGAACATCGTCAGCCAGACCTTGCAGACCAAGGGCCAGATTGGCTACGTGATCACCGACGTGGAAGGCCAGGTCGATGACGCGGTGATGACCACGTTGCGCGATCACCCCATCACGGTCCGCTGCGACCGGCTGTAAATCTCGGTTGCGCCCAAACGGAAAGCGCCCCTTCGCGGGGCGCTTTTTTTTGGCGGGCCGGCGCTGGCCGGCAAAGCCTGCACCCCGGCCAACATCAACGGCCGGGCCAACGGCGGCGTCACGGCTCAGCCGCCGCCGTCATCAGGCATTCCGCCATCTTCTCGCGCACGCTGCCCGCGTCGAACGGCAGGCGGCCGATGATGCCGATTTCCCGGTGGAACGCTTGTTCGGCCAGCGGCACCAGGCGCAGCCCCGTCACGTCCAACCGCCGCAGCTGCGGCAGCAGCGCCACGCCCAGGCCGTGCCGAACCATATTGGCGATGGCTTCGATTTCGTCCAGCTCCACGGCTTCGTGCACATGAATGCGGTGCTTCTTCAAGAAGATATCCACCACCCGCCCGCCGAACGAGGCCCGGTCGTAACGGATGAAGGGCTGCGTCGCCAGCAGCTCGCGCCAGGGCGCTGCGGGCAAGGATGCCGGTACGGCCAGCACCACCGGCTCATTCAGCAGGCGATGCCAGCCCAGTTCCGGCGGCAGCGTGAACGGCGGGCGGATCAGCACGGCCATGTCCACTTCGCCCGCATCCACCTGCCCCAGCAGCGACAGCGACACACCGGGCACGATACGCACTCGCACATCCGGGTAGACGGCGCGAAAGCGGCCCAAGGCGCGCACCAGCAGGTCTTGCTGCACCGAGGCGATGGCGCCGATGCGCAACGACCCGCTGACCTGACCGGCCCCGGCTGTCGTCACCATGCGCTCAGCCATGGCGACGAGTTCTTCCGCCTGCGGCAGCATCTCTCGGCCATGGGCGTTCAACACGGCGGCCCGTGCTCCGCGATCAAACAGCGCCACGCCCAGGTATTCCTCCAGCCGCTTGATCTGGGCGCTGACGGCCGACTGCGTCAAACCCAGATGGGCGCCCGCACCCGTGAACGTACCGTCCCGTGCCACGGCGATGAAGGTTTTGAATTCTTTGATCACGATCAATATTTTTGATGCTAAGGCACAAAAAATATCGTTTTTCAATCAAAAAAACAATACCTAAACTATGCGCTGGTGTTAACGGAGGCCCAACGGCCCCGTGCAAGCCGATCCCTTTTTTTGAATGATCCGGAGTTTTCATGACCGCCCAAACCAACCTGCCGCCGTTCCACCTGGCCTTCCCGGTTCGCGACCTGGCCGAAGCCCGCGCCTTCTACGGCGAAAAACTGGGCTGTCCGGAGGGCCGCAGCTCGCCCGAGTGGATCGATTTCAATTTCTACGGCCACCAGATCGTCGCCCACCTGGCGCCCAGCGAATGCGGCCACAACGCCACCAGCGCCGTGGATTCCCACAATGTGCCGGTGCGCCATTTTGGCGCCGTGCTTTCCATGGAACAATGGGAAACCATGTCCAAGCGCCTGATCGACGCAGGCACCGAGTTCGTCATCGAACCCTACATCCGCTTCAAGGGTGAAGTGGGCGAACAGGCCACAATGTTCTTCCTGGATCCGTCGGGCAACGCGCTGGAATTCAAAGCCTTCAAGAACATGGATTCCTTGTTCGCCAAGTAATCCGCTGCCAGAGGTTTCGCGCCGTTGAACGCCTTGTCAGAACCCCCTTCTTCGGCCGAAACCGCTTGGCGCATCCTGCCCCAGGGTGATCGCTGTCTGATCATCTCGTTCGGCGACAAGATCGACGCATCGGTCGGCCGGACCTGTCTGGCCGCGGCGCGCAAGCTGCGCGCCGCACAGTTGCCCGGCGTGACCGATGTCGTGCCTTCGTTCGTCGCGGTGGCCGTGCACTACCGGCCCGACGGCCTGGGCAACGGCCCCACCTGCCGCAGCCTGACCGCAAGCATCGACGCCTTGCTGGCCGAGGGCATCGCCGCCGACGCTCTGGCCGGCCGTCAGATCGACATCCCCGTCTGCTACGGTGGCCAGCATGGCCCCGACCTGTCCGAGGTGGCGCGGGCGGCTGGCACGACGGAAGACGAAATCGTCGCGCTGCACAGCGAGCCTCGCTGCATGGTGTTCATGCTGGGCTTCGCGCCCGGCCACGCCTACCTGGGCGTGCATGACCCCAAACTGAATATCCCGCGTCGGCCCTCGCCACGCACTGCGGTGCCCGTCGGCTCGGTCGCCGTGGCCAACCGGCAGACCGTGATCTACCCCAACCGGCTGCCCGGCGGCTGGAACATTATCGGCGCGACGCCGCTGACGCTGTTCGACCCCGCCCGCGAGCCCGCTTCCCTGCTTCAACCCGGTGATTCGGTCCGATTCGTACCCATCAGCGCACAGGAATTCGACCGCCTTCGGGAAGCCCGGCCATGAGCGTGACCGTCATCAAGCCCGGCATGCTGTCCAGCTTCCAGGATCGGGGTCGCGACGGCTACCAGCACGAAGGCATTCCGGCCGCGGGCGCCATGGACGAACGCGCGCACCGGCTGGCTAACGCGCTTGCCGGCAATAGCGGCGACCCCGCCACCCTGGAAATGACCCTGCTTGGCCCCACGCTCCGCTTTGACGCCCCGGCATGCTTCGCGCTGACGGGCGCCGACCTGGGCGCCACCCTCAACGGCCAGGACATCCCCCTGCACCGGCCGCTGGTCGCCCGGGCGGGCGACACCCTGGCCTTCGGCGCCAGGCCGGCCGTGGGCGTGCGCGGCTATCTGGCGGTGCATGGCGGCTTTGCGCTGCCAGCCGTCATGGGCAGCGAAGCGACCTACCTGCGCAGCGGCTTCGGTGGATTCCAGGGCCGGGCGCTGGCCAAAGGCGACCGCATTGCGCTGCGCGCCCCGCTGGACGGCCACGGCCTGGATGCGCTGCAAGCGGCGCTATGGGATATCCGCGCCTATCTGCCCGGCACGCTGGGCGGTCAACGGCGCGGCGCCATCCGTTTCCTGCCGGGCATGCACTGGGAAGAATTCTCGGCGGCCGCGCGGCAGGCCTTCACGGATGCGGAATTCCGCGTCAGCCCCCAATCCGATCGCATGGGATACCGCCTGACGGGCCCGGCGCTGTCCATGAGCCAGCCGCGCCAGATGCTGTCCGAGGCCGCCAGTTTCGGCACCGTGCAGGTGCCCGCGGGCGGCGAAGCCATTATCCTCATGGCCGACCGGCAAACCACCGGCGGCTATCCCAAGATCGCGCAGATCGCGACGGTGGACCTGCCCGCGCTGGCGCAGTCCGCGCCCGGCCAGGCCTTGCGCTTCCAGCTGATCGGCCTGGATGACGCGCAACGCCTGGACGCCGGGCGCGAACACGCGTTCATGCAATTGCAAGAGGCGCTGGCCCCCCTGCGCGCGCTTCTGGCCCCCGCAACAAGGAAACCACAATGACCACCCGCATCGATATGAACTGCGACATGGGCGAAAGCTATGGCGCGTGGACCATGGGCAACGACACGGCGGTGCTGCAATACGTCAGCTCCGCCAATATCGCTTGCGGCTTCCATGGCGGGGACCCCGCCACCATGCGCAAGACCGTCGCCGCGGCGCAGAAGCACGGCGTGGCGCTGGGCGCCCATCCCAGCTTGCAGGACCTGGCGGGCTTCGGCCGCCGCGTCATCCAGATCACGCCGGATGAAGCCTATGACATCGTGGTCTACCAGATCGGCGCGCTGGCCGGCGTGGCCGCTTCGCAAGGCGCGCGCCTGCACCATGTGAAGGCCCACGGCGCGCTGTACAACATGGCCGCCCGCGATGAAGGGCTGTCACGCGCCATCTGCCAGGCGGTCAAGGATGTGGATGCGTCGCTGATCCTGTACGGGCTGGCGGGCAGCAAGCTGATCGATGCGGCGCGCGCGATCGGTCTGGCAGCGGCCAGCGAAGTGTTTGCCGACCGCTCCTACCAGGACGACGGTTCACTGACGCCGCGCACGCGCGCCGGCGCCATGATCGAAGACCTGGACCAGGCGGTGGCGCAAGTGGTGCGCATGGTGCGCGAAGGAAAGGTGCGTTCCGTCGACGGACACGACGTGCCGGTAGAGGCCGACACGCTTTGCATCCACGGCGATCAGCCCAACGCCTTGCTGTTCGCCAACGGCATCCGCCAGGCGCTGGAACAGTCGGGCATCGAAATCCGCACGCCGCCTCGGGCCTGAGCAGCGCGCAGGCCAGGAAGCGCCCCCC
>NZ_JBHFII010000035.1:40301-42930 GCF_057334215.1 Achromobacter maghribensis
GTTCAAGCCCGGCCGTAGCGCGGCGCCAGCTCTTCCGCGGCCTGTTCGGCGGCGTCGCGGTATGCCTGCAGAATGCCCGGCAGCACTTCTACGACATAGGTGCGCGTCAAATCGGCCGCGCGCTCGAAATCGCGGACGGCCAGCGCCTGCGTGATGCCGTGCGTGTAGATCTGCAAGGTATTGGTTTCGATCGAGCGCCGGGCCAGCAGATAGCGCAGCGGCTCCACCTGTTCGTAGAGCTTGCTGAGCATGCTGGTCAGCGGCGTATTGCCCGTGTAGCGGGCCGCCGCCAGATAGAACTCGCGCGCCGCCGCGATGCAGGCGCGAATGTCGCGCTTGGCCACGGCCGCCGCGATGGCCTCGTCATAGCTGCGCAGTTCGGCCACCAGCGGCGCCAGGTCGTGCATGTCCGCCAACTGGCGGATGCAATACGCCTCCAGCTCCGCACGCAGCAGGTACAGGTGACGGATTTGCGTTTCGGTATAGAGGGTGACCCTGAAGCCCTTGCGTTGGATATGCGTGACCAGGCCGCCCAGTTCCAGCAACCGCAGCGCTTCCCGGATCGGGCTGCGGCTGGTGCCGAAACGCTGCTCTAGTTCTTGCTCCCGCAAGGGCTGCCCGGGCCGGATAGTGCCATCCACTATCAACTCACGAATCTGTTCCTGTAGGAAATACGGAATCGTGGCGGGCGCTTTGACGTCCAATCGGCTCCCCTTGTACTGCGCGATGCGTGGTTGAGACACCGAGAAGATACTAGAAATCTATTGAAACACAAATAAGAATATTGTTGCAGAGACCAATAACTTTCGCTACGTCCTGCCCCGGGGATCAGTCCCAATCGTCGCGATAGACGAATTTGGGCATCTGCCAGTTGAAGCGCAGCGCCAGCAGGCGCAGGGCCAGGCCCGCCGCCAGCGCCACGGGCACGGCGGCGTTGGCCGACAGGCCCAGGGACTGTCCGCCCAGGTAAAGCGCCCCGGTCACGACCGACACGCTGGCGTACAGCTCTTTGCGGAACAGCAGCGGCACTTCGTTGCACAGCACGTCGCGCAGCACCCCGCCGGCGCAGCCGGTAATCATCCCGCTGATCAGCACCACCGTGATCGGCAATTGCATCAGCTGCGCCACCTGGCAGCCGATGACGGTGAACGCCACCAGCCCCAGGGCGTCGGCCAACAGGAATACGCTGCGCAGGCGCCGCATGACGGGCGCGATCAAGGCGGTCAGGATCGCGGCGCCGCCCGTCATCCACAGGTACTCGGGATGGATGACCCACGTCAGCGGGTAGTGTCCCAGCAGCACGTCGCGCAGCGACCCGCCGCCCAGGGCGGTCACGCAGGCAATGATGCAGACGCCCATCCAGTCCATGTCGCGCCGGCCGGCCGACAACGCCGCCGTCATGGCTTCGGCCACGATGGCGACCAGGTACAGCGTGTGCAGCAGGGCAGGAGAAATATCGGAGAGCATGGGGAAAGGCGGCAGCAAGACGGTGATCGGGCCGGAACGCGGTCCGGACTCGGGGTACGGCAGGCCCCATTGTATTGACCCTGACCGTGCGCAAGGCGCCATTGCCTACAGGCGTTCCATCCCGTACGCTGGACCGTGCGTTGATATCGATCAATCCCCAGTCCGCATCGCGGCGGGACAATGGGGACATGCCCTCAGGGGCGGCAACCGCCAGGTTGCCCGGATGCGGAAGCCGGCACCCTGGCTTGAACCGGGAGATAACGTATGACACAGCAAACAGGCCCCATCCTATTGGCAACGGACCTGAGCGCGCGGGGCGACCGTGCCCTGGACCGCGCGCTCCAGCTCACCAAAGAGCTCAACACCAAGCTGATCGTCCTGCATGTCATGGAAAGCCATGCCACGCCCGCCCGTCTTACCACGCCGGTCTGGCGGCGTCTGTCGACCGATCATAAAGCGCTGGCCGAACGCGAGCTGTCCGAAGACCTGGCTGCCGCCGACGTGCCGTCCGAAGTCGTCGTCGTATCCGGCGATCCCCTCACGCGCATCATGGAAACCGCCGACAGCTTCGGCTGCTCGCTGATCGTCACCGGCATCGCCCGCGATGAGACGCTGGGCCGGCTGCTGCTGGGCACCACCGTCGAAAAGCTGGCCCGCCAGGCGCGCCAGCCGGTTCTGGTGGTCAAGACCCGTCCGCGCAAGCCGTACCGCGACGTGCTGGTCGCCACCGATTTCTCGCCCGGCTCGCGCGAGGCCCTGCGCGCCGCGTTGCAGCTGGTGCCCAACGCCAATCTGACGCTGTTCCACGCCTATGACGTGCCGTTTCAGGGCAAGACCGTGCCCGACGACGCCGTTACGCGCAGCTTCTACAAGGGCGCCGAACAAAGCGCGCGGGAATTCACGGCTGAAACGCCCGAACTGGCCGGCAAGACGCCCCAGATCGTGCTCGAGGCCGGCCAGCCCGAAACCGTGCTGTCCGAATACTCGTTCAACCATCGCTCCGACCTGGTCGTCACGGGCACCCACGGCCGCACCGGCATCCTGCGCACCGCCATCGGCAGCGTGGCCGAGCGGCTGCTGGAATCCCTGCCCAGCGACGTGCTGATCGTCCGGCTGACCGAAAAGGAATAAGCCGCCCGCAAGAAAAATCGGCGCCCCCTCC
>NZ_JBHFII010000035.1:42965-89838 GCF_057334215.1 Achromobacter maghribensis
CCCCGATTTTCTTGTGCAGAGGGCGTGAATTCCGGAAGGACCGGCCGACGCGCCCTTACGCCTGGTCGCCCTGCCTTTCCATGGTGTCGATCGTGCCGCGCAGCATCTTCAGCAGCACAAGGCCTGGCAGCGCGATCACTACCGTCACCAGGAAGAAGCCTGGCCAGCCCATGTACCCCACCAGCGGCGGGGTCAGCGGCCCCGCCAGATACGTGCGGCCCACCGCCGACAACGCCGACAGCAATGCGAACTGCGTCGCGGAAAACTGCTTGCGGCACAGCGCCATCAACAAGCCCACGAAAGACGCGGTGCCCAGCCCGCCGCACAGGTTTTCGATCCCGACGCCCGTTGCCATCAGCCACAGATTCTTCGGGCTGATCGCGATAAGCCAGTACGCCAGGTTGGACACCGCTTGCAGGAGCCCGAATGCCATCAGCGACCGGTACAGACCCCAGCGCGACATCAGCGAGCCGCCAGCCAGCGCGCCCACGATGGTGGCGGCCAGCCCCAACACCTTGTTCACCGTGCCGACTTCGGTGGGCGTGAACCCCGCCCCGCGGATCAGGAACGTGGTGGACAGGGCGCCCGCGAAGGCGTCTCCCAGCTTGTACAGCACGATCAGCAACAGCACCGCCAGCGCGCCGCGCCGCGTGAAAAATTCGCGCAGCGGCTCGCCGACCGCCTCGCGAAGACTGCGGGGCGCAAGGACGACGTGTTCGGGTTCGGGCGCCAGCAGTGTCGCCACCGCGCACAGCAGCATCAGGCCGCCCATCAGCACATAGGTATAGCCCCAGCCGATCCATTGGTCCGCCAGGATCAGCGCCAGGCCGCCAGAGGCAATCATGGCCAGGCGGTAGCCCATGACCTTGACGGCGGCGCCGGCGCCGCGTTCCTCCTTGCGCAGCACGTCGGTGCAATAGGCGTCGAACGCGATGTCCTGCGTGGCGGACAGGAAAGCCACCAGCACCGCCAGCATCGCCAGCGGCATGAGGGCCGTCGACGGCGACATCATGCCCATCGCCATGATGGTCAACGCCAGCAGCAACTGCGTCACCAGCATCCAGCCGCGGCGGCGGCCCAGCAAGGGCGGCACATACCGGTCGACCAGGGGCGCCCAAAGGAATTTGATGGTGTAGGCCGTGCCCACCAGGGTGAGGAAACCGATTTCCTGAAGCGGCACGCCTTCCACGGTTGCCCAGGCTTGCAAGGTTCCGCTGGTCAGGGCCAACGGCAATCCGCTGGCAAAGCCCAGGACCAGCAAGGGGGCCACGCGGGGGCTGGTGTAGACGTTGGATACAGCGGTGATGACGGTCTCCTGAAACGCGCCGGCGCGGCGCAACTGGCATCGCGCCGCGGGCTTGCGGCATTTTAGGGCTTGTTCGGCCGCGCCGTCAGGACGATCGGTGTCGGAATGTCAGGGCGACGCGAAGCGATAGACCGCCAGCGTGCTGCGCCAGCTGGGGAATAGCTTGACCTCGCGGCCTTCATTGAAGGTCGCGCGTTCCAGGATGCGCACGTCCACGACGCCCGCCAGCTGTTCGAAATCGCGCAGCGTGCACAGGTGGATGTTCGGCGTGTTGTACCACTGGTAGGGCATCTGGCCCGTCACCGGCATGCGGCCGCGCAGGATGGCCCAGCCGTGCGGCCAGTAGCCGAAGTTGGGAAACGACACGATGCCGTAACGCGCCACCCGCGCCATCTCGCGCAGGATGTGTTCGGTGTGGTGCATCGACTGCAAGGTCTGCGACAGCACCACCGTGTCGAACTGCTTGTCGTCGAACAGCGCCAGGCCGTCTTCGAGGTTTTGCTGGATCACCTCGACCCCGCGACGCACGCAGGCGATGACGCAGGTGTCGTCCAGTTCGACGCCCGCGCCGCGCACCTGGCGGTGATCGCGCAGGTGCGCCAGCAGCGCACCGTCGCCACAGCCCAAGTCCAGGACGCGGCTGCCGGGCTCGATCCATCCTGCAATGCGCGCCAGGTCGGGCCGCAGCGCGCTGTGGGCATAGCGGGGGGTCACAGGGGTCATTCGGAGCGTCCTTCGGTCGGAGCGGCGGCGTCGCCAAGCCCAAGCTCGCGCGCGATCCGTTCGTAATAGCCGCGCACCACGGCATGGTAGCGCGCGTCTTCCAGCAGGAAGGCGTCGTGGCCGTGCGGCGCGTCGATTTCGGCGTAGGTGACGGGGCTGGCGTTCTTCAGCAGCGCGCGCACGATCTCGCGCGAGCGTTCAGGCGGAAAGCGCCAATCGGTCGAGAACGACACCAGCAGAAAATCGGCCTTGGCCGGCGCCAGCGCGCGTGCCAGGTCGCCGCCCGTCGTGCGGGCGGGATCGAAGTAATCCAGCGCGCGGGTGATCAGCAGATAGGTGTTGGCGTCGAAGTAGCGCGTGAACTTCTCGCCCTGGTAGCGCAGGTACGACTCCACCTCGAATTCGACGTCGTAGCCATAGCGGTACGCGCCATCTTCTGCGGGCGCGCGTTGCGCACGGCCAAACTTCTCGGCCATGTCGTCGTCCGACAGGTAAGTGATGTGCCCGATCATGCGGGCCACCGACAGGCCGCGGCGCGGAACGGTGTCCTGCGCGTAGTAGTCGCCGCCGTGGAAATCCGGATCGGTGATGATGGCGCGGCGCGCCACTTCATTGAAGCCGATGTTCTGCGCCGACAGGCGCGGCGTGCTGGCGATCACCACGCAATGGGCCACGCGCTCGGGCAGCGTGATGGCCCAGCTGAGCGCCTGCATGCCGCCCAGCGATCCGCCCATCACCGCCGCGAAGCGGTCGATGCCGAAGTGGTCGGCCACGCGCGCCTGCGCGCGCACCCAGTCTTCCACCGTCAGCACCGGGAACGCGGCGCCCCAGGGTTTGCCGGTGGCCGGGTTGATGCTGGCCGGCCCGGTCGAACCGAAGCACGAGCCCAGGTTGTTCACGCCGATCACGAAGAAGCGGTTGGTGTCCACCGGCTTGCCGGGGCCCACCATGTTGTCCCACCAGCCCAGGTCGCTGGGGTTGTCCGCCGCCTGCCCCGCCACGTGGTGCGAGGCATTGAGCGCATGGCAGATCAGGACCGCGTTGGTGCGCTGGGCGTTGAGCGTGCCGTAGGTTTCCACGGCAAGTTCGTAGGCAGCCAGCGACTGGCCGCTGAGCAATGGCAGCGGCTCATCGAAACGGATGAAGGTGGGTGCGACAAGACCGACGGAACCGGGATCAACGGTGTCGGAAGTCGTGACGGTTGCGGGAACGAACCCGCTGGCCGAATCACCGGCCAAATGTTGGGCAGGAGTGGTCATACGGACCTCTTTAGCTGGATTTATTGGAAGGCGCCCGCAAGCGGATCAGGCAAATCGGCGCCGAAATATGGGTCATGCAATGGGTACTGCGAAAAGAATTCTAGCACTGCTTGCGGCCGTGGCAGCAGCCCGCCCGCCGGTGGGACAATAGCCTTTACCGGCGGCGCCCCCTTCCCGACGCGGCGCGCCCCCCTGACGGAAAGGATATGGCTCACATCTATCTGGACGAACTTCAACACCTGGCGGCGGCTGGCCTGGCCGCCGCCGGCGCCAACCCGGCGATGGCGGACAGCACGGCCCGCGCGCTGGTCTTCGCTGAAAGCCAGGGCCTCAGTTCCCACGGGCTGTCTCGCGTGCCGTTCTACGCCGGCCACTTGCGCGCAGGCCGCGCCATCGGGTCGGCGGTGCCGCGCGTCGTGCACGAGCGCGGCGGCGCGGCCCTGATCGACGCGGGCTCGGGCCTGGCTTTCCCCGCCTGCGCCCTGGCGGTGGAGCAGGCCGCGACGCGTGCGCGCGAACACGGCATCGCCTTCATCGGCGTGGCCAACAGCCACCATTTCGGCGAAGCCGGCTATCACCTGGAAGCCTTGGCCGATGCCGGCCTGGTCGCGCTGGCGCTTAGCAATTCGCCAGCCGCCATGCCCGCCTGGGGCGGCAAACGGCCGCTTTTCGGCACCAACCCCATCGCTGCGGTCTTCCCCCGCCGCAACGGCGCGCGGCTGGTGATCGACCTGTCGCTGTCGCAGGTGGCGCGCGGCAAGCTGATGATCGCCGCGCGCGACAACCAGCCCATTCCGCTGGGCTGGGCGCTTGACGCAGCCGGCCAGCCCACCACCGACCCCAAGGCGGGGCTGGCGGGCAGCATGCTGCCCGCGGGCGGCGTTAAAGGCGCGATGCTGGCGCTGATCGTCGAACTGCTGGCCTGCGCGCTGACGGGCGCGCACTTTGGCTTCGAAACGGAATCGTTTTTCGTGGACGCGGGCGGCCCAGCCCGGCTGGGGCAGGCCTTCATGGCCATCGATCCCGGCGCGCTGGCGGGCAACAACGTCTATCTGGAACGCGTCGAAACGCTGGTCGATGCCATGTTGGAAGACGACGGCGTGCGCCTGCCCGGCGACCGCCGCCGCAAACTGCGCGACGAAGCGGTCAAGCATGGCGTGGACATCCCGGACGCGCTGATGGCGCAACTGCGGACCATGGCGGGCGTGGCCTGACGCCGCCCCGGGCACACCCGCCTGCGCCCTAGGCCCCGGCGCGGGTGAACCACAGCATCAGCGGCGCCAGCAGCAAGAACACCACCGTGGACACCAGCACCGCGCCCGCCGCGGTGTCGCCCAGCGGCGTATAGCGCTTGGCGTACATGTAGCTGACCACCGCGCAGGGCATGGCCATCTGCAGCGTCAACGCCCCCGCCAGAACGGGTTCCAGATCCAGCGCCCAGACCACCACCAGCCCCGCCGCCAGGCCCACCCCGAGCCGGATCGCCGCCACCTTGGCCCCGTCGCGCAGGCCGTTGGAAGGAATCAGCGCCAGGGCGTGCCCCAGGCTTAACAGCATCAGCGGCACGGTCACGGCGCCCAGCATGCGCGCCGTCTCGATCAGCCATTCCGGCACGGGAATGTGCAGCACGCGCATTCCCACCGCCACCACCGAGGCCAGGAGAATGGGGCTTTTCCAGCTGCCCTTGGTGTTCACGCCGGGCAGCAGCCGCACGGCGACCGTATGCATGACGAACGAGTTCACCGCAAAGAACGCCACCGCCACCGACAGGCCGGCATCGCCGAACGCCAATTGCGAAATCGGCAAGCCCAGGTTGCCGGCGTTGGGCAGGAAGGCGGTGGGCAGCAAGGTGCGCACGGGCAGTTTCCATACTTTCAGCAGCAGCCCGCCGACCACCGCGCACAGCAGCAGCGCCAGCAGGGTGGCTGCCGCCACATCGGCCAGCGCGCGGTCGTCCAGATGGGTCGTGACGAACGTGTGGAACACCAGGGCCGGCGTCGTCACCGACGTCACCAGCGTGGTGATGAACGCGCCGCCGAAAGGAATGTCGCGCTTGCCCCAGAACACCCCGATGCCCACGCAGGACAGCAAGGGCAGCATCAGCACGATGGCTGACAGGTAGAACTGGGTGATGGCCAACATACGACTATTCCGTCAGAGATAAAGAGTTTGATGCGCCGCGGCATCAATGCTTGCCTGCCAGCGGCGTGGGCCGCAGCATGGGGCAACACGTCAACTACAGGGCGTCCAGCCCACAGCCGCCATGACCGCCCTTCGCCGCTTGTCCGCGTACCGCCCCTTGTTGCAGACGTCCTTGCAGGCGCCGTCCACGCCCTTGTCCGGGCCCTTGTCCGGGCCTTTGTCCACACCGTTGTCCGCGCTCCATCCGCCCATCGCGCCACTGACCTCGCTGTCGGCGTTGCCGGCCGCCAAAGCGCTGTCCGACCGCCAGGCCGCCTGCCTGTACTGGTCCGCCGCAGGCAAGACCAGCTGGGAAACCTCGCGCATCCTGGGCGTCAGCGAAAGCACGGTGAACTTCCATCTGCGCAACGCCTGCGCCAAGCTTGGCGTGCGCGGCCGGCGGGCCGCGGTCGTGGCGGCGCTGCGGCAGGGCTTGCTGGATGCCGTCACGGCTTGACGGGCTTGGCCGGATTGACCACCACCGACCGCAGGAACTCGCGCGCCCGTTCCGCCGGCAAGCTTTCCTGCGTGCCCGCCGCCACGGCTTCGATCAGCATGGTGTCGGTCACCCAGACCTTGGCCTGCAACCATCCCGGCTTGCCCATGGCCTTGCCGTGCACCTCGATGTCCTGCCCATTGGCCGGCCATTCCGTGGGCGGCGGGGCCTGCATGTTGGCGTACAGCGACACCACCAGCGCCCGGGCCAGCGCCTGCTTGGCCGTCGGGTCCGCCGCGATCTCCGGCGGCAGCGGGGCCGACCCGATCGCGAACACGGCTTCCCCCACGGTGGCGGTCGCCAGGGTAAAACGCAAGGAATGGGTATCCAGGCGCAGATCCCGGGTGTCCGTCATGACTCGGTCCGGAAACGCGGCACGCACATGACCGTCCGCCACGTCGACTTCGCGCCAGTTGTAACGGGGCGAACACGCAGCCAACACCAGCGCCACCCCCACAAAGACGCCGGCTTTCTTGATCATGAAACGAAACAGCGATGAAATCGTCATTACCCGAGGACCTGGACGGTCTATCCATTTCAAGGAATCCAGAAATTGTCGCCGATTTCCATGACCCCCGCGCCCGACGGCACGTTATTGGCCAATTATGTCTGGTCCGCCGCGCCGAACGTGCCGCCGCCGATCACCGGCCCGGGCACGCCCAGCATCTACCTGATGCACGGCCTTAGCGAACACGCCGGGCGCTACGACCGGCTGGCCCGCTGGTTGACCGCCCGCGGCTGGGCCGTGGGCGCGCACGACCATCGTGGCCACGGCCGCTCGGGCGGCGCGGCCGCCACGCTGAGCCACCAGGAAGACCTCGTCACCGACGCCGTCGACCGGCTGCACGCCTGGACCCGCGCCCAGGGCCGGCCGCCGATCCTGCTGGCCCACAGCCTGGGCGCGCTGGTGGCGGTGCGGATCGCGCTACACCGCATGGCCGAGCTGGACGCCCTGGTACTAAGCTCGCCGCCGTTCGTGGTTAACGTGCCGCTGTGGGTGCGCCGCACCCTTACCTGGATGTCCCTGCACGCGCCCGACCTGCGCGTGCCCCACGGCTTGGCGCCCGCCCGGATCTCGCACGACCGGGCCGTCGTGAAAGCCTACCGTTCCGACCCCCTGGTGCGGCGCCGCATGACGGGCAGACTGGCCCGCTTCGTGGACGAAGGCGGCCAGGAGGCCCTGCGCGAAGCCGGGCTGCTGCCCTGCCGCACGCTGCTGATGGTGGCGGGCGACGACTCCATCGTCGCGGCCGAAGGCAGCCGTCAGTTCGCCCAGCGCGCCCCGGCCGAATTGCTGACGCTGCGCTGGTACGACACCGCCTGGCACGAGATCTTCAATGAAACCGCTCCCATTTCCGATCCGGTTTATGCTGATCTGGACGAGTGGTTGGCCCGCACGGCGCAGGCATTGTCCCTGCGCCCAGTACTGGCTCCCTCGGCACAGGAAGCCGGCACCCCGTAAAATCCGGCGACAGACCCCAACGAGAAGAATCCGTGACTGATACCGCCGCCAATCGCCTCTCCCGCCTAGAGGCCAACCGCTCGCTGCTGACCCAGACGCTGCGAGGCATCGAGAAAGAAGGCCTGCGCGTGGACGAACAGGGCATCCTGTCCCGCACGCCGCACCCGGCCGGCCTGGGTTCAGCGCTGACCAACGAACACGTCACCACCGACTATTCCGAATCGCTGCTTGAACTGATCACCGGCACGCACACGGATGTAGACGCGCTGCTGGCTGAACTTACCCATACCCACCGCCACGTCTACAGCGTGCTGGACCATGAACTGATCTGGAACCAGTCCATGCCCGCCACCCTGCCCGACGAAGCGGACATCCCCATCGCCTGGTACGGCAAGTCCAACACCGGCATGCTCAAGCACGTGTACCGCCGCGGGCTGGCGGAGCGCTATGGCAAGACGATGCAATGCATCGCCGGCGTGCACTACAACTTTTCATTGACCGAAGACCTCTGGTCCGTGCTGGATACCCAACCGGGTTCGGTGCAGGATCGCCGTTCGCGCGGCTATATCGGATTAATCCGAAATTTCACGCGTTACTCCTGGCTGCTGATGTACCTGTTTGGCGCCGCGCCCGCGCTGGCCAGCGACTTCCTGCGCGGCCGCGAGCATCCGCTTGAACGCCTGGGCGACCACACGCTGTATCTGCCCTTCGCCACCAGCCTGCGCATGAGCGACCTGGGCTACCAGAACAAGGCGCAGTCGCAGCTGAAGCTTTGCTACAACGACCTGGACACGTTCCTGGGCCGCCTCTACGACGCCGTGACCCAACCCTGGCCGGATTACCAGAAGCTTGGCACGCACCGAAACGGCGAATGGATTCAGCTGAACACCAACGTACTGCAGATCGAAAACGAGTACTACTCCAGCATCCGCCCCAAGCGCGCCACCGGCCGCTGCGAACGCCCCATCACGGCGCTGGCCGAACGTGGCGTGCAATACGTGGAAGTGCGCTGCCTGGACATCGACCCGGATTCGCCCGTGGGCATCGACGCCAGCACCAGCCGTTTCGTCGACGCGTTCCTGCTGTTCTGCACGGCTTCCGACAGCCCCTTCTTCCCCGCCAACGGCTACTGTCAACGCAGCGCCGACAACTTCTCGATGGTGGTCAAGGAAGGCCGCAAGCCCGGCCTGATGCTGGACCGCGAAGGCCAGCCGGTGGGGCTGACGCAGTGGGGCCATGAACTGCTGGATCAGATCGCGCCGTACGCGGCGCTGTTCGATTCCGCATTGGGCGGCAGCGCCTACGCCGAGGCGCTGGACGCGCAGCGCGCCAAGCTTGATCAGCCGGACGCCACGCCGTCGGCGCGTCTGCTGGACTCGCTCAAGCGCAGCGGCCTGTCGTTCCATGACTATTCGCTGCAGCAAAGCCGCCAGCACGCCGAGACGCTGCGCGCGCAAGCCCTGCCGCCGGATCTTGCCGCCGCCTATGAGCAAGCCGCGGCGCAGTCCGCGATCGAGCAGCAGCGCATCGAACAGTCGGACACGGTGGATTTCGCCACCTATGTCGCGCGCTACCACGAGGCGCTGAAGGCCCCGCGCAAATAGGCGTATCGTTAGGGTTCAGGTTCGCGGCGTCCGCTTGGCCGGCGCTGCGAACCACGTCAGTCAATCAGGAGGTTTTTTCCATGCGCCGCACTGCAACATTCTTGCTGGCCTTGGCTGCCAGCATGGCGGGAATCAGCCATGCCGCGCCGCCGGCCATGCAGACCGTGGAATCGGTGGACCTGAAGCGTTACGCCGGCATGTGGTACGAAATCGCGAATTTCCCCATGTTCTTCCAGCGCAACTGCGTGGGAGACACCACCGCCGAATACACCGTGCATGCCGACGGCACCGTGGGCGTGAACAACCGCTGTCGCACCAAGGACGGCGATATCGATTCGGCATCGGGCACCGCAACCGTCGTGGAAGGCAGCAACAACGCCAAGCTTGAAGTGTCGTTCGCCAAGCCGTTCAAAGGCGACTACTGGGTGATCGGCCTGGACCCGGAATACCGCTGGGCCGTCGTCGGCACGCCCGACCGCAAATACCTGTGGATATTGGCGCGTTCGCCGCAACTGCCCAAGGAAGAACTGGACAAGGCGCTGGCCGCCGCAACCGCCCAGGGATACCAGCTGGACGAACTGCGCTACACGCCGCAGAAATAACGCGGGCTCTGCCCGACCAAACCGATGCTTGATGGGTGGCCCGCGCTGAAATGCCGGGTCATTGCAGACGGGCGCTTGCAGACGGCGCTTGCAGTCGGGCCCTCGCAAACGAACGCTTGCACGACGCCCATCCTGGCGGCAATCAGCCCGCGTAGTCTCGCGCCAGCCGCACTACCGTCACGCCGGGCTTCAACTGCCGCAATGACGGCATGATCAGCGTGCAATGGTCGTAGGGCGTCACGATGGGCTGGCCATCCGCCCAACCGATCACCGAACCCGCCTGCTCCAGCGTTTCAAGCCCCGTCCAGCCTTGCGCGAATCGCAAGTCCATCGACGGCGCAACCACCGCATCGGTCACTTCCAGCACGCGCTGCGCGGCGGGATCGGGCATCAGCCAGCCGGCGGGCACGTCCGCCGCGTCAATCACGCCGGATTCCACCAGCATGCGCGCCACCATGTCGCGCGCCACATCGCGCGAGGCCAGCTCGCCGTGGAACCCGCATTCGATCAGCAAGGCGCACGCATCTTCGCGTGCGGGATCGCCGAACTGCGCAAAGTCGCGCATGCGCACGCCGTCCTTGTGGCCCGCGTCCACGATCACGTGTTGCGGCGCCTTCAGGCGGCGCGCCAGCGCGATGTTGCGCGGCAGGACGCCGGTCAGCAGCAAGGGCGCGCCCGGCTCGTGCATGGAATGCAGGTCCAGCAACCAGTCCGCGCGTTGCACCCACGGGCGCAGTGCGGCGCCGCGCTGGCGGTCCGGCGTGGTCGGATTGTCCAGGCGCTCGGCGCTCCAGACGCGGTTCATGTCTTCGGCCACGAAGCGCGAGGCGTCGTGGTTGGCGTGGTCGAACCGGTCGAAGGCATCCAGGTTGCAGAAGGCCAGCGTCAAGCTGCCGCGGCGCGGCTTCACGCCGGCAGCCAGCAGATCCTTCAGCGCCCAGGCGCCGCACAGTTCATTGCCATGCACCAGCGCGGACACCATGAGCGCCCGGCCCGGCACGCCTGAATCAAAATGCCAGACGCCCGGCGTATCGGTGTTGCCGGCGCGCTCGGCGCTCAGGTCGGGAACGGGAAGCTTGAATTCCATGATGATGTCCGCTTGTCTGCCTGGTATGGCGATGGGTGAAAGCCTGAAACGGCGGAAGCCGGGTTATTGCGCCTCGATCTTCGCCGCCTTGACCAAGGCGCCGTACTTCTTCGTTTCTTCCGCCTGATAGGCCGCCAGGTCGATGCCCGGTTTGGCGACTTCGCCGCCGGCTTCCTGCATCTTGGCGCGGAAAGCGTCCGACTTCAGCGTTTCATCCAGCACGCCGCGCAGCTTGGCGGCGACGGGCTCGGGCAAGCCGGCCGGGCCGTACAGCGCGAACCACAGGTTGATGTCGACCGACTCGAAGCCCGGCGTTGCCGCCAGCGGCGCGATCTCGGGCGCAGCCGGCGACCGCTTGTTTTCGGTCAGGCCCAGCGCCACGATATTGCCGCTGCGCACTTGCGGCAGCCCCGAGGACAGCACCAGCATGCCGTAGTCCAGCTGGCCGCTCATCAGGTCCGTGACCAGCGGCGACACGCCGCGGTACGGCACGTGCTCGGCGCGGGTGCCGGTGGCCTGGTTGATCATTTCGCCCGCCAGGTGCAGCGTGGTGCCCACGCCCGACGAACCATAGTTGAAGGTGCCGGGTTCAGCGCCGCGCAGCTTCTTCAGGTAATCGGCCGCGGTCTTCACGCCCGAATTCTTGCTGGCCGCCAGCAGCATCGGCTGCGACGCCACCAGCCCCAACGGGGTGAAGTCCTTTGCGCTGTCGTACTTGACCGCGGTGTTGATCATGCGGGCGATCACCATTTCATTGGTGGAGCCCAGGAAAATCGTATAGCCGTCGGGCGCGGCGCGCGCCACGCGCTGGGCGCCGATCGTGCCGCCGGCGCCGCCCACGTTTTCCACCACCACGGTCTGGCCCAGGCGCTTGCCCAGTTCTTCGCCCAACAGGCGGGCGGTCAGATCGAGGCTGCCGCCGGCGGGATAGCCGACGATCAGCGACACACTGCGGGCGGGGTAATCGGCGGCGGACGCGGCAGGCGCGACCGCCAGGGCCGAGGCGGCACAGAGCGCAACAAGCGCTGCACGCAGCGGATGCAGAATGGACGTCATGTTTTCTTCCTTGGGGTGCTGTGAGTGGACGGCGTTGCCGTCTCGTTTGAGGTTTAGCCCCGTATTTTCACGGGGCACACCCGTGCCGTTCGTGCCAAAACAGCACATCTTCGTGCTTATCCGGCTTGGCGACGGCGCTTGCGCGTCAGGCCTTGCGATTGGCGGTGGCTTCCCAGGCGGCTTCCGCCAGGTCCGTCAGCCGCGCGCGTGGCCGGTACAGGCGCACCTCGAAGGCGATTTCTTCGCTGCGCCCGCCCAGCGCGGCCAGCGCACCCCGGCGGCAATCGGCCGCCACCATGGACCACGGCAGCCACGCCACGCCCACGCCCTTGGCCACGGCGCCATGCGCGGCGTCCAGGGAATCGCTGCGCACGAATGGCGTCAACGCGTAAGGCGTGGTCTCCAGGCGGTCGCCGACGATGCGCTCCATCGCCAGACCGCCGGTATACGTGATCAACGGCACCGGCGCGCCGCCGTCCTGCAAGGCATAGCGCGCGCGGCCGCGCGCATCCACCTGGCTGACCGGCACCAGCTTGTCAGTCGCCAACGTCATGTAGCGATAGCGCGCCGGACTGAGCGGCACCGACAGCGCCGGGTGCTCGTAGCAGCACAGCAAGTCCACCTTGCCCTGCTCCAGCCGCACCACCAGGTCCTGCGCCTTGCCGGTGGATAGTTCCACCTGCGTGCCTTCGGTCAGCACCTTGGGCGTGCGGTGCCGCAGCCGGGCGATCCAGTCCGCCACCAGCGTGCGGGCCAGGCTGCGTCCGGTAGCGATGCGCAACACGGCTTCGCCCCCGGCGCCGGAACTGCGGATGCGGTGACGCACCAGCCCCATCTGCTCGACCACCTGCGTGGCCGTCTTCAGCAGCGCCTCGCCTTCCGGCGTCAAGGTGACCGGCAAATGCTGCCGTTCGACCAGCGGCGCGCCTGCCCAGGCCTCCAGCGCACGGATGCGCCGCCCGAAAGCGGGGTGGGTCACGTGGCGAAGTTCGGCCGCGCGCACGAAACTGCCGGTGCGCGCCAACGCGATCAGGTCTTCAAGGAGTTTCAGGTCGGCCATGAAGGGGAAGCTTACGCGATTGCCCCGCCGGCACGCTCAACGCGCGCCCAGCCCCATCATCGCCAATGTGGCCCGGGTCAGTTCGCTGGCCGGGTCCTCAAGTTCGTTGACCAGATCGAAGTGGTTGCAGTGCGGCGTGGGGATGCGCGTGGACGCCAGGCCTGCCCCGTTCCAGGCGGCTTCGAACGCACGGGTCTGGTTCTTGAAACCCTGCGTTTCCAGCCCGCCCACGGCCAGCAGCATCGGGCCGGCGCGTTCCGGCAGGTGGAAGATCGGACTCTGGTGAGCCGCCTGTTCGGGCGTCAGCTGCAACCATGTATTGGGCAGGATGTCGCACAGTGGCCGCAAATCGAACAGCCCGCTCAGCGCCAGCGTGCCCTTGATCACATCGTCCGGCACGCCGTACCGGGCGGGCCAGTCGGGCGCGGCCAGCATGCCGGCCAGATGGCCGCCGGCCGAACTGCCGCCGACGTACAGACGGTTCGGGTCCACCCCGTAGGCGGCGACGTTCCGGTACAGCCACGCCACGGCGGAACGCACTTCGCGCACCACTTCGCCCAGCGTCGCTTCGGGCACCAACGTGTACTCAAGCGTCGCGACGGCGGCGCCGGCGGCATTGAACGCCTCGGCCATTACCGGCGCGTCTTCCTTGCGCTGCGCCCGCCAATAGCCGCCGTGGATGAACACGAACAGCGGCGCCGGCGCGTGCGAGGCCGCGGGCAGGAACAAATCCAGCCGTTCGTCGTGGCCCATGCCGTAGCGCAGATCCAGCACGGCGGGACGGCGCGTGCGCACGCGCGCCGACGACTCGGCATAGCGCCGCACGCAAGCGTCGAAATCCGGCACGGATTCGCGCGCGTTGTATTGGACTTCGCGTTCGGCGATAGTGGAAAAGAAAAGGTCGATATCCGTGTCATGCATGGCGGGCCTGCGTGTCGGGCTGCGAAATGATGCGTTCGATGAATTGCGCGGTCTTGCGGTAGTGCGCCGCCAGCATGGCGATCGACCCCTCGACGTCGCGCGAGATCGCGGCGTCCAGCAACTGGCGGTGCTCGTCGTCGACATTGCGCTCTGGCCCGTAGGCCGTGGCGCCGGCACGCGCCGGCCGGCGGTAACGCTCGGTTTGCGCGTAGAGCTGCGTGGACAGGTCCAGCAGCCAATGCGAGCGGCACGCGCCAATCAGCGCATGGTGGAAATCCAGGTGCCGCGCCTCAAGCAATTCCTCCAGCGCTTCGGAAGGCGGGTGCGCGTCGCCTGCGCGCTGCGCGGCCAGCGTCAAGGCGTGGAAGGCGCCAACCAGCCGCGCTTCCCAGGCATCGTCGGCGTTGGCCAGCGAACGCCGCAGCGCATCGCAATCGATCAGGATGCGGGTTTCACAGGCATCCCACATTTCCTCGACCGACAACGGCGCAATGCTGAACCCGCGCGACGTGGTGTTGATGACCATGCGTTCGCTGCGCAAGCGGTTCAGCGCCTCGCGGATGGGAGAAAAGCTGCTGCCGTAGCGTTGCTTGAGCAGTTCCAGCCGCAGGGATTGGCCGGGTGCGAAGGCGCCGCTCATGATGTCGCGCCGCAGCAGGCGGTAGACCTGCTCGGACAGCGTGATTTCCTCTACTTCAGCATTCCCGTCCGATCCTGCGTCGTCCTGGCGGGAA
Source organism: Achromobacter maghribensis (assembly GCF_057334215.1). Lineage (NCBI taxonomy): Bacteria > Pseudomonadati > Pseudomonadota > Betaproteobacteria > Burkholderiales > Alcaligenaceae > Achromobacter > Achromobacter maghribensis. The sequence goes on from NZ_JBHFII010000035.1 coordinate 57,457, forward strand.
GCTTTGATTCTTGGCTTCAACATGCTCTCCAGATGTCGGCGGTTTTCCCGCCGGCCCGCACGCGGGCGGGTCATTCTACCTGCGTCATATCCCCAGATAGCACTGCGCCAGTTCCGGCTGCGCGGACAGCTCGGCCGGCTTGCCCGACCACGCCACCCGGCCCTTGTCCACGATGTAGTGGCGGTCAACCAGAGTGGCCATCTCGGGAAGGTTCTTGTCGATGACCAGGATGGTCTGCCCCTCGCCTTTCAAGGCCCGCAGACAGCGCCAGATCTCTTGCCGGATCAGCGGCGCCAGCCCTTCGGTGGCTTCGTCCAGGATCAGCAGCTTGGGGTTGGTCATCAGCGCGCGGCCCACCACCAGCATCTGCTGCTCGCCGCCGGATAAGGTGCGCGAGGACTGCGCGCGGCGCTCCTTCAGGCGCGGAAACAACGCATAGACGCGTTCCAGGTCCCAACCGCCCTTGGCCGAACGCGCCGTCGCCACCAGGTTTTCCTGCACCGAGAGCGAGCCGAACACGCGCCGCCCTTCCGGCACCAGGCCCACGCCCAGCCGCGCGATCGTGCTGGGCGCGGCCTTCCCCAGCGTCTGGCCACGGAACTGCACGGCGCCGCCGGTGGCGGGAAGCATGCCCATCAACGTCTTGATGGTCGTGGTCTTGCCCATGCCGTTGCGGCCGATCAGCGAAATCACCTCGCCTTCGCTGGCCTCGAACGACATGCCGAACAGCACTTTGCTGGAACCGTAACCGCCGGTCAGCCCGTCAACCGTCAACATTTTCTTCTCCCAGATAGGCCGCGCGCACCTCCGGATGGCGCCGCACCTCGTCGGGCGTGCCGCTGAACACCACGCGGCCATAGACCAGCACGCTGATGCGGTCGGCCAGGGCGAAGACGGCATCCATGTCGTGTTCGACCAGCAGGATGCCGTAGTCGCCTTTCATGCCTTGCAGCAACCGCGTCATGCGCGCCGACTCCTCGGGCCCCATGCCGGCCATGGGCTCGTCCAGCAGCAACAGCCGCGGCGAGCGCGCCAGCGCCACGGCCAGCTCCAGCTGCCGTTTTTCGCCGTGCGCCAGGTCCGCCGACCGCACATGGCGGCGGTCTTGCAGGCCCACATGCGTCAACCACTGCATGGCATCGGCCTTCAGTGCCGCGTCATGCCGCGGGTTGGTCCAGGCCTGGAAGGCCCGGCCGCCCTTGAGCATGCGCGACAGGATCACGTTTTCCAGCGCGGTGTATTCGTGGCAAAGCTCGGTGATCTGAAACGAGCGGCCCAGGCCCAGGCGCGCACGCTCGAAGGCGCGCAGCGCCGTCACGTCCTGGCCGTTCAGGTGGATGCTGCCGGAGTCTGGCCGGATCTCGCCGCAGATCTGCGCGATCAGCGTGGACTTGCCGGCGCCGTTGGGGCCGATGATGGCGTGGATCTCGCCCGCCTGCACGTCCAGGTCCACGCCGTTGGTGGCCACCACCGCGTCAAAAGCCTTCCGCAACTGCGTCAGGCGCAGCAGGCTTGTGCTTGCATCAGTCGGCATGACGGGTCTCCAGCAGTTTTCCAAACAGGCCCTTCTGGCCCCACAACACCACCAGCACCAGGATCGGCCCCATGTACAGCAACCAGTGTTCGGTCAGGGACGACAGCAGCTGCTCCAGGCCCAGGAACACCGCCGCGCCCGCGATCGGCCCCAGCAGCGTGCCCACGCCGCCCAGGATCACGATGGCCATCAATTCGCCCGACTTGGTCCACGCGGCCATGTCCGGCGTCACCAGCCCGGCATAGTTGGCCCACAGCACGCCGGCCAGCCCCGTGCCCACCGCGGACAGCACAAAGGCGCTTAACCGGTACGGGGTAGGCGCCACGCCCAGGTTCACCGCGCGCCGTTCGCTTTGGCGCAGCGCCTGCAGCACCATGCCGAAACGCGAATTGGTGACCCGGATGCAGAACAGCGTCCACGCCGTCAGCACCGCCAGGCACACGTAATAGAACACCGTCGGGCTTTCCAGATTGATGCCCGGCAACACGTTACGCTGGGGAATCATCAGCCCGTCATCGCCGCCGTAGAACTGCAACGACACCAGCACGAAATACACCATCTGGCCGAACGCCAGCGTGATCATGATGAACTGCACGCCCCGGGTGCGCAGCGCCAGGTAGCCGAAGATCCAGCCCGCCAGCGCGCATACGGCAAGCGCGATCGGCCACACCACCAGCGCCGCGTTGCTGCCCGCCCAGCCAAAGATCGGCCCGGCTTCGGCGGTATGGAAGGCGATGATGCCCACCGCATAGCCGCCCAGCCCGAAGAACATGGCGTGGCCGAAGCTGACCATGGCGCCGTACCCGATCACCAGGTCCAGGCTGACCGCGGCCAGCCCGTAGATCAGGAAGCGCGTCACCACGCCGATCAAGAACGGCGAACCCGACGCCAGCGCCGCGGCCGGCAGCAGAATCAGGACGGTCAGGCCGCCCAGGCCCCAGCGGGCGCGATTCGAAAGAGTCTTTGCCATCATCATCCTCGCGCCGGAAACAAGCCGCCCGGCTTGGCGATCAGCACGATCGCCATCAGTACATAGATACTGGCCGACGCCAGGCCAGCGGCCAGCGGGTCCGCCGTGGCGGGCGAGAACACCGTGGACAACAACTGCGGCAGGAAGGCCCGCCCCAGGCTGTCCACCATGCCCACCAGCAAGGCGCCCGCCAGGGCGCCGCGCACCGACCCGACGCCACCGATCACGATGACCACGAAGGTGGTGATCAGGATGCGTTCGCCCATACCGATCTCGACGGCCAGCAACGGCGCGGCCATCACGCCCGCCAGGCCGCACAGCAAAGCGCCCAGGCCGAATACCAGCGTGTACAACTTGCGGATATCCACGCCCAGCGCGTCCACCATTTCGCGGTCGTCGGCGCCGGCACGGATCAGCATGCCGATGCGCGTGCGGTTGACCAGCCACCACAGGCCTATGGCCACCAGCGCACCGATCGCGATGAACGACAGACGAATCACCGGATATTGGAACCCCGGCGCCAGCGTCACCGCGCCTTCGAGAAACGACGGGATACTCACCAGCGGCGGCCGCCGGCCGAAGATCAGGCTGACCGCCTCGTTCGAAAACAGCAGCAGGCCAAAGGTGGCCAACACCTGGTAGAGGTGGTCGCGCTTATACAGCTTGCGGATCACCAGCACTTCAACCGACACGCCATACAGGCCCGCGCCCAGCAACGCGGCCAGCACGCCCGCCAGGAAGGAACCGGTGGTGCCGATGGCGTAGGCCGCGCAGTACGCGCCCACCATGTAGAAGGACCCATGGGTCAGGTTCACGACGCCCATGATCCCGAAGATCAGCGTCAGTCCGGCCGCCAGCATGAAAAGCATGGCGCCGAACTGCAGGCCGTTCAGCAGCTGTTCGAACAGAAGCGTCATGATGGCATCTTGCAGAATTGAGCGTAGGCGTCCTTATCGTCGGCCACCAGCTTGCGCACCAGATGCGGCGACAAGGTGCCGTCGCTGTCTTTCCCGATGCGCATCAGGTAGAGATCCTGGATGGGATGCTGGTTGGTGTTCATGCTGAACGTGCCGCGCAAGGACGTGAACGCCGGCTTGCGCAGCGCCGCCCGGAACTCCGCCGCCTTGGACAGGTCTCCGCCGGTGGCCTTCAGGCCCGCGCCGATCAGGTTGGCGGTGTCGTATGCCTGCATCGCGTAGTCCGTCGGCACGCGGCCGTAGGCTTCCTTGAACGCCTTCACGAATGCCTTGGACTGCGGATTATCGAAGTCCTGCGACCAGATGCCGGTGGTGTACGACCCGGCCGACGCGTCGCCCGTCGCCTGGATCATGCGCGCATCCATCGAAAAGCTGGGCATCAGCATCGGGATGCTCTTGTTCAAGCCCGCCGCCGCGTACTGCTTGACGAAGTTGATGCCGGTGCCGCCCGGATGGAACTGGTAGATGGCTTCGGGCGCCAGCGAGCGCACCCGCGCCAACTCCACCGAAAAGTCGGACTGGTCCAGCTTGGTGTAGATCTCGGCCACCACTTCGCCCTTGTAGGTGCGCTTGAAGCCTTCGATCGCGTCGCGGCCGGCCTGGTAGTTGGGCGCCAGCAGCACCACGCGCTTGTAGCCCAGTTCGTTGGCCGCCACGCCGCCGGCCGTATGGAAGGCGTCATTCTGATAGGACGCCACGAAGTAGTTGGGATCGCACTTTTCGCCAGCGAAATTCGAAGGCCCGGGGTTCAGGCTCACGTAGAACGCGCCCGACTTCACCACGCTGGGCACGACGGCAGCCAGCACGTTCGAGAAATTCACGCCGGTAAAGAGCTTCACGCCCGATTGCAGCAGGCGGTCGGCCGCCTGCTTGGCGTTGGCGGGCTTCAGGCCGTCGTCTTCAATGACCAATTGCACCGGCACGCCGCCCAGCTTGCCGCCGCCTTGCTTGATCGCCAGGTTGAAGGCGTCGCGCTCGTCTTCGCCGATGTAGCCGGCCGGCGTGGACAACGTGGCGATGAAGCCAATCTTGACGGGGTCCGCGGCCTGCGCGGCTCCCATCGCGGCGATGGCGCCCAATGCGGCGGACAACGCGGCGGCCACGCCGCCCACTTTTTGTTTCTTGATCATGTTTTTCCCCTTGAACACAGCGTTGCCCGCCTGGCGGCCGGCCCGATCGCCTGTTGCGCTAGACCGCCACCACCGGATGACGCAGCGTGCCGATGCCTTCCACGCACGCCACCACCACATCGCCCGGCCACAGCCATTCCTGCGGCTTGCGGCCCGCACCGACGCCCTCTGGCGTGCCGGTGGCGATGATGTCGCCCGGCTCCAGCGTGATGCCGGCGCTGATGTCCGAAATCAGGAATGGCACCTTGAACAGCATGTGCCGCGTGTTGGAACCCTGCTTCTTTTCGCCATTGACCGTCAGCCACAGGTCCAGCACCTGCGGATCGGGAATTTCGTCGGCGGTGACGATGCAGGGGCCGAACGGCGCGTAGGTGTCCTGGCCTTTCGAATAGATCCACTGGCCGGCACGGCGGCAGTCGCGCGCGCTCATGTCCAGCATGACGCTGTAGCCGAACACGTACGACAGCGCGTCGGCCTCCGCCACGCGCGAGGCGCGCCGGCCCATGATCACGGCCAGCTCGACTTCCCAGTCCAGCTGCTGCGTGATCTTGGCGTTGTGCTCGATGGCATCGCCCGGGCCGATGACGGTGGTGGGCGGTTTGGAGAAGATCACCGGCTGCTTGGGCAAGTCGGCCGAAGTGTCCAGCGTGCGGCTGGATTCCGCCACGTGCTCCACATAGTTCAGGCCGATGCCGAAGATGTTCTTGCGCGGCCGCGGAATCGGCGCCAGCAGCTTCACGTTTTCCTGCGGCAGCGCCGTGCCCACGGGCCAATTCCCCCGATACGACTCCATCAGCCGGCTGGCCTGCGCGACGGCCACGGGGCCCAGGTCGATGAATGCCAGCATGTCATCGGGCAGGTCCACGCCCCCGGCGCGACCCAGCAGGGCCAGGTCGATCACATAGCCTTCGGCCAGCGCGCCAAGCCGTGCGGCGGCAGTGGGATGAGCGCGAAAAGTCACCAATCGCATAGGAACTCCATAGATTCAAGACGAGTTGAGCCAGGCGCGCGGAACGACGCCCGCGCGGCGGATGAAAATTCGAAAGGGGTCGGGCGACGCTAGATCAGCACTTGATGGCCGTCGTTTTCCTTGAGCGCTTCTTCGCGGTAGAGCGCCAGCGACCGCATCACCGGCAGGTCGTTGAAGCAGAAAAGGCAGGCGTCGTCGTTGGACGACAGGTTGGCGTGTTCGTGGATGGCCCAGGACGGGACGCAGAAGATGTCGCGTTCCGTCCAGTCATAGCGTTTGCCGTCAATGATGGAAAAGCCGCTGCCCTTGGCGACCTGATAGATGAAGCTGCCGGTGTGGCGGTGCGCCTTGGTGTGCTCGCCGGGACGCAGCAATTGCATGCTGGCGCCGATGGTGGGCATGACCGAGCCGCCGGTCGCCGGGTTCACGTATTCCAGCAGGATGCCGTCGTACGGGCTGCCGGCAGTGGTGCGCGCATAGCGGCGCAGCGCCTCGTAGGTGGGTTCCCATTCGTATTTGAACAGCGGCGAATAGGGCTTCGTCCAACCCGACACCTGCGGCCGCAACGCCGCATGGCCCCAGGCCGCGCTGGTGTCGTCCACGGGGTAGGTCACCGCCTGGTTCAGGTCGGGATGCACGGCGTAGAAGCCGGCCTCAAGGGCATTGACCAGCGGGATGTCCAGGCCGTCCTGCCAGATACAGGTGGTGCCGTCCTCGGACACGCCGTGCTCGTGCCAGGTACCGTTGGGCGTCAATACGAAATCGTTCGCGCCCAGCGTCATCTTGTGGCCGTCGACCACGGTGTAGGCGCCCCGGCCTTCCATGATGAACCGCAGCGCGGAATGCGAATGCTTGTGCGCCGAAGCCAGTTCTCCGGGCTGCATCACCTGCAAGCCCGAATACAGCCAGCCCACGGCGGCCGCCACGTCGCGCCGGCCGGGATTGTTCAGATAGATGACGCGCCGGCCCGCCTCTTCCGGCGACACCAGTTCGGCGGAACGCAGCACATGGCCGCGCAGTTCTTGATAGCGCCACACCACGGGCACCGACGCCGACCGTGGCGCCCACGGTTCGATCTTGTTCGCCACCGTCCACAGCGCGCCCGTCTCCAGGCCCGCCAGCGCTTGGTAGTAGGCAATGCGCTCCGGCGAGTCGGCCACATTGGCGCGCCCGGCGGTGTCTTCGCGATAGGCGTCGTACCGGTTCGATGTCATCCCTTGGCCTCTATTTATAAAAATCATAAGATTTTCGAAAATAATAGAGGCGGCGTGGAAATCCGGCAATCTCCGCGCGCTAGGGGTTTTCCCGTCAGCGGAATTTTATTCCCGCAGCGTCAAAAAATACTGTACAAAAACACAGTTACCCGTGATACATTTCGCTCGCCCGTAAAACCGTCGTCCAGGAGAATCCTGTGTCCGAAGCCGCTCATCTTGTTCAGTACATCGTCGTTCCCTATCGCGCCGCCGCCAACGGTGTCTCGCCAGGTGAAATCCGTCCGGCCAGCAGCGAATTCGGCGCGATCCGAATCGCCAATTCCATGGCTGCCAAGTTCGCGGGGGTCGCCGCCTATGAAGTGTGGATCGATAAAGAAACCGGCGACATGGAATCGCCCCGCATCCTGACGCAGATCGGCACGGTGCCGTCGCTGGATGATTGATGCCTGACCGCCCGTTCAGCAATGAACGGGCGCCTCACCGTATCGCTGCGGCCGCGGATTCGCGGGGGGCTCCGGTATATTCACGCGGTGTCCCTTATTCGATTTCGCGAACCCGCCCCGGACGGTGATCTTGATGCCCCCTCTGCTTGTCCGCTTGGCCCGCCTTACCCGTTTGCTTCCTGCCGCGCTGGCGCTGGCAGCGCTGGCCAACCCCTCCGCCCACGCTGCGCAGCGCATCGTCTATAGCGGCACCCTGGACGGCGCCGGCGAAGTCGTGATGGAACTGGACGCCCAGGTGGCTGACAACGGCGTGCTGACCGGCCGCTACTTCTATCCGAAAGCCGGCGTCGACATTCCCCTGCAAGGCGCCGAACAGGCATTGACCGAGCCGCCGCCGAACTGGAAGGCGACGAGCAACCGGGCTTCCGCGAACACGCCACCCGATACGCCACCCACTGCGGCCACCTGGCAGGGCACGCGCGACGCCCAGGGCTATCGCGGCACCTGGACTGACGCGCGCAGCGGTAAGCGACGCGGCTTCGAACTTCGGCGTGTCGCGCAATACGACACACGAGCCGCCGCGCCAGGCGTGATTCGCAACGGCGTTCAAACCTACCCGGACGTCAACGCCGAAACCGCGCCCTACGACACCCTGAAAATGGCCGGACACGCCGAGCCCTTCGGCGAAGAGATCGGCAACGGCGCAGTCGCCTATCGGATGTGGCGCGACCCGCGCACCCTGTTTCCTTATCCGCGGCTGAGCCGGCATCCCGACGAGCAAGTCGTCCGGCGCGTCAATCATCTGCTGGAACAGCGCCACTGGCGTAAAAACCTGGAGGCGCTGCAATGCTTGGCCCAGGCCTACACCAGCGACATCCCGAACAGCGGCACGCTGGGCAATTACGATGAAGAATCCATCTCTGTCAGTTGGCTCTCGCGCGCCCTCATGACGGTGACCGAGCGCGGTAGCCTGGATTGCGGCGGCGCCCATCCCTTCAATCATTTCGAACCCTATACCTACGACTTGCTGCGCGGAGACATCCTGGACTGGAACCGCGTCTTCGACGCCTATGTCTCGCGTCCTGACGGGCGCGTCCAGGCAAGCCCGACGCTGCTGGCCATCGTCGCCGCCACGCAGCGCACACTGGCCGCCGCCGAAGCCGAGGGCCGTACGGAAGAGGCATCCAAGGACGGCTGCGCCCTGCTCTGGCCGGATTACCTGGCCTTGGGCGCCGAGGCGCCCGGCGCGCTAAGCCTGTCGGTATCCGGCGTGGGCCACGCATCGGGCATCTGCCTGGGCACGCTTGCGCGGCTGCCGTTTGCGGACCTGGCGCCCCACGTGAAGCCCAGCGGTCAGGCCTACCTGGCGACGGAATAGCGCGGTGACTCCCTCGGTCCAACGCCCCCCGGCGCGTCGCACGAAACGGAAAATTGGCATCCCATTGCTGCTGCTGGCGGCGTTCGTCTTTGCGTATGGATCGGCAGCCCTGCTATGGCGGGTGCCGCTCGCCGTGGGGCTGGGCTACCTTGCGCTCAGCGCGCTGACATTCACCGTCTACGCCGTGGATAAAGCGGCCGCACGCGCCAATCGGCAAAGAACGCCCGAAAAGACGTTGCATGTCCTGGCGCTGGTGGGGGGCTGGCCCGGTGCGTTGATCGCGCAGGAATGGCTACGGCACAAGTCGGTAAAACCGGCTTTCCGTATGGTGTTCTGGATCACCGTCACGGCCAATATCGCCGCTTTTCTTTTCCTGGCTTCGCCCTACGGCAGGTCGCTGCTGGCGCAATATGTGCCTGCGTTGGCCTGAGGACATAGGGGTGGGGACAGAGATCGATTCGAAGAACCGAATCGCACAGCCGGCGTGAAGCTGTTCAGGTAGCGGATCGCTACGGTAGCTACGGGTGCTCAGCCTGCTGCGGCGTAGCGGTGTCGCGCCGTTGCAGCATGCGGGCGACCCGTTCGCCCGCGACCTGAAAGCGCTGCGCCAGGGACGCCGGCGCCAGCACATCGAATTCCACTTCCAGCGCCAGCAGCCAATACGTCAGCGCCTCCAGCGACTGGCCGGTGCTGCGCAGCAGGCAGCGGCCATCGTCCAACGCTTCGACCTGGCCGGCCGACGCGGGAATGCGCGCGGCCATCACCCCATGCGGCGCATGCAGCACGATGCGGGCTTCTTCGGCGTTGGGCGCCTGGCCCACCGCGCGCATCACATAGGCGCGCAGGTCGCCGCCTTCTGGCGGCGGACGCGGCGCGAAGTGCGCGCCCAGCGCCACCGCGCCCGCGATTCGGTCGAGCCGGAACGTGCGCCAATCGTCGCGCGCCGGATCCCACGCCACCAGATACCAGCGGTACCCCGTGTGCGCCAGCCCCTGCGGCTCGACCTGGCGCGTGCTGGGCTGGCCGCGGCTGTCCGCGTAGTCGAAGTTGACGCGCAGCTGGTCGCGGCAGGCGGCGGCCAGCGCGGCCAACAGTCCCGCATCGATCACCGGGCCGCCGCGTGGCAGCGGCACGATGGCCGACCGCAGCGCGTCCAGCTTGTGGCGCAGGCGCGTGGGCATCACCTGCTCCAGTTTGACCAGCGCGCGCAGCGCCGCTTCTTCCACGCCGCCGACCGTGCCCGTGGCGGCCGTGCGCAACGTGATGGCCACCGTCAGCGCCTCATCGTCGTCCAGCAGCAGGGGCGGCAGGGCGTTGCCCGCGCGAAAGGCGTAGCCGCCCGCCACACCGCTGCTGGCCTGGATGGGGTAGCCCAGTTCGCGCAGCCGGTCGATGTCGCGGCGCAGCGTGCGCGGATGCACCGCCAGCGTCTGCGCCAGGTCGGCGCCGGCCCAATGGCGGCGGGTCTGCAGTAGGGAAAGCAGGCGCAGAAGGCGGTTGCTGGAGCTGAGCATCGGTCAACGATAGCCCGTATCAAGGGCGGAAACTGTCCGCAATGGATTCTACAGTTCGTCCGTCGTCAGCGGCCATGGGGCCGCGGCACTCCCCCCAATCCGGAGCTTGTCCATGTCTATCGTCTTCTATTGGCACCCCCAGTCCAGCGCCTCGCCCATCGCCTGCGCCCTGGCCGAACTGCAGGTCCCGCACGAACGCGTCAAGGTGGATATCCGGGCCGGCGAGCAACGCCGCCCGGAATTTCTTGCCTTGAACCCCAACGGCAAGGTGCCGACGCTGACCGTGGACGGTGCGCCGCTGTTTGAAGCCCTGGCCATCCACTTGTGGCTGGGCGAGCGTTGGGGCGTCGAGCAGGGCTTGTGGCCCGCAGCCGGCACTTCGCAGCGGCTGGCCGCCATGTCGTGGTGCACGTGGGCCTATGTGACGTATGGCTCGGTGATTTCGCGCCTGTATGCCGTCGCCCACGGCGACGAGCAAAGCCGCGATGCCCGCCAGGCCGAGCGGGCCATCGCCGACCTGGATTCGCTGTTGGGTCTGCTGGATGCGCATCTGACGCGCCAGCCGTGGATAGTGGGCGACAAGTACTCGCTGGCTGATCTGGTGGTGGCGTCGGTGGTCGGCTACACCGCATTCTTGGGTGCGCCGGTGGCCGCCCATCCGAATGTGCAGGCCTGGCTGAGCACGGTCAAGGCCCGGCCGGCGATGCAAGGCGAGGTCTGAAGCAACGGCGGGCCTGTCACGCAAGATCACGCTACGACGTGACAATGCCGCGCTGCCAGACGGCGCGGCGAATCCGCTAGAGAGGGAAAGAGGCGAAGCCTCGTCGCACGCTATGCGACGCAGGACGCTACAGGCAATTGAGCCGTCGCAATCCTAGTGCTTTGGGTACCACTGGGGCACATCGTTGGGCAGAACATGGACACATCGTGTGCCACGACGTCCACGCAAGCCATTGATTCTGTGGCGCGCCCGACAGGAATCGAACCTGTATCAAGAGCTTCGGAAACTCTCATTCTATCCATTGAACTACGGGCGCAGCGCAAGGAGGCGACATTGTACCTAGTTTTCGCTAGCGTGCATGAAGTGGATCAAATCAGCTGTCAATCTCATCGAAAACCCCGCCACAGTCATTGGACGAGCGTCCCTGACACCGTTATATAATCCAGCGTTTGCTTGCAGGCGGATGCGTCACGGGTTCGCCAATTTGTGCAGTTACTGATTTTCTGTTGCCGCCGCCAGGCGCCCCACCCGTTAGCAGGATTTGGTCATGAGCAACGAGCAGGAACACATAGAAGAGCACTCCTCCCCCATCAAGACCCCCAAGCAACTGGTCGTCACGATCGTTCTATCTTTCGTGATTCCAATCGCCATCATCATCCTCCTGGTGAATATGGTGGTCACCGGCACCAAGGTCGGCGCCGGTTCCGATACGCTCACCGAAGAAGCCGTCACCAAACGGATCGCGCCGGTTGCGGGTTTCGCGCTGGTCGACGCCAACGCCCCCAAGGTCTTCAAGACGGGCGAGCAGGTTTTTGCCGCGGTCTGTACGGCCTGTCACACCGCCGGTATCGCCGGCGCGCCCAAGATGGGCGACAACGCAGCCTGGGCGCCGTTCATCAAGTCGGGCTACGACACCATGCTGAACGTGGCCCTGCACGGCAAGGGCGGCATGCCCGCCAAGGGCGGTAACCCCACGCTGTCCGACTATGAGGTCGCGCGCGCCGTGGTCTACATGGCGAACAAGTCCGGCGCCTCGCTGCCCGAACCGGCCGCTCCCGCCGAGGACGGCGCGAAGAAGGAAGCGGCTGCGGCCCCTGCCGCCGCTCCCGCGCCTGCTGCAGCGCCCGCAGCAGCAGCCCCTGCTGCGGCCGCACAGGCTCCGGCTCCGGCTGCCGCGCCCGCCGCGCCCGCCGCGCCGCAAGCCACCGCCGCAGTCAACCCGGCCGGCGAAAAGCTCTACAAGAGCGTCTGTTTCGCCTGCCACGCCACCGGCGTGGCGAACGCGCCCAAGTTCGGCGACAAGGCCGCCTGGGACCCGTACATCAAGACCGGCATGGACGCCATGGTGAAGGTCGCCATGCAAGGCAAGCCGCCGATGCCCCCCAAGGGTGGCGCGGCCAACGCCTCGGAAGACGACATCCGCGCGGCCGTGCAATACATGGTCGACGCGGCCAAGTAAATCCGGCTGGCCCAGCAAAAAGCCCCTTGATCGCTCAAGGGGCTTTTTTTTGCCGCCATGCTTTAACGGCATGTCGTCGGGTGTTATTCCGCCGACGATTTCAACAGCGACAGACCCAACTGCACGCGGCGCTGCAGCCACAGGCTGGGGCGATAGCGGGGGTCGCCTGTCACGCGCTGCATGCTCTTCAGGATTTCCAGGATGCGGTCAGCGCCCAGCTTGTCGCCCAGCGCCAGCGGACCCACCGGATAGCCCAGGCCCAGCGTCACGGCCTGGTCGATGTCTTCCGGCGTGGCGATCTGCTGCTGCGCGATATCGCTGGCGATATTGACGATCATGGCCACGATGCGCTGGGCGATGAAGCCCGGCGAATCCTGGATCACGGTCACCGGCACGCCGTCGGCGGCCAGCAGCGCATGGGCGGCGTCGCGCCATTTGCTCTCGGTCGCGGGCGACACCATGACGGTGCGGCGCTTGGCGCCGTCGAATGCATACAGCGTATCCAGGCCGACCGTGCGGCCCGCGTTCAAACCCTGCGCGGACACCGACGTCGAGACGTCGTCGCCAAACGGGGTGACGACGATCAACGCATCGGCGTCGGGCGTGGCGCCCGTGACGAGCGTCGCGCCCAGCTTTTCGATCAGCGCCGATGCGCGCGCGTAGCCTTCCGCGTGCTTGGGGCTGACCCACACTTTCAGGCCTTCCGGTAACGCCGGCACGGGCGGCTCGGCCGGCACCTGCTTCTGGCCGTCGGCGTAGACGTAGAAGCCTTCGCCGGCCTTGCGGCCGATCAGGCCGCCGGCCAGGCGCACGGTGGTGATCGGCGACGGGCGAAAGCGCGGCTCGTCGAAGAATTGGCGGTAGATGGACTCCATCACCGGATGCGACACGTCCAGCGCGGTCAGGTCCAGCAGTTCGAACGGGCCCATGCGAAAGCCCGCCTGCTCACGCATGACGGCGTCCACTTGCGCGAAGGTGGCGACGGCCTCCTGCGCCACGCGCAGGCCTTCGGTGTTCATGCCGCGGCCAGCGTGGTTCACGATGAAACCGGGCATGTCCTTGGCGCGCACGGGCGTGTGGCCCATGCGGCGGGCCAGCGCGGCCAGCGCGTCGCCGGCTTCGGGTGCGCTGCGCAGGCCGTCGATCACTTCCACCACCTTCATCAACGCCACCGGGTTGAAGAAGTGATAACCCACCACACGCTGCGGGCGCTTGCAGGCGGCGGCAATGGCGGTGATGGACAGCGACGACGTGTTCGACGCCAGGATGCAGTCTTCCGACACCACGCCTTCCAGGGCGGCGAACAGGTCGCGCTTGACGTCCAGGCGTTCGACGATGGCTTCCACCACCAGTTGGCACGCCGACATGTCGGTCAGCGCCGTGGCGGACTCCACGCGCTCAAGCGCGGCCTGCGCGTCGGCGGCGGTGAGCTTGCCCTTCTGGGCCAGCTTGTCCCACGTCTGGCGCAGCGATTCGCGTGCGGCGGCAACCGCGTCGGCGCTGGTGTCGTACAAGCGCACGCGCAAACCGGCTTGCGCCGCGATCTGCGCAATGCCGCGCCCCATGGCCCCGGCGCCCACGACGCCGATGGTTTGAATCTCCGTCATCAACTTTCTCCTGCCTTTATTGGAATGGATCGTGTGCGCCGCGGCGTGGCGGGGCGCAGGGAAAACAAAGCGGCGCCATGCCGCTTTGTCTTCGCTCAGGCCTGGCTCTGGGCCAGCGCCTGGATGTCTTCGGCCGATAGCCCCAGCTTTTCAGCCAGGACCTGCGCGGTGTGTTCGCCCAGCATGGGCGGCGGACGGCGGTACTCGACCGGGCTGTCCGAGAATTTCAGCGGGCTGGAGGCCATCGGCACGCGGCCGGCAGCCGGGTGCGGCAGTTCAAGCTTCATGCCGCGCGCCAGCACGTGCGGATCTTCATAGACCTGGTCCAGTGTATTGATGGGGCCTGCGGGCACGCCCACGCTTTCCAGCGAGGCCAGCCAGTGATCGCGCGCGCCGGTGGCCATGCGTTCGGCCAACAGCGGCACCAGCTCCGCACGGTTCTTCACGCGCTGCGGATTGGTCGAGAAACGCGGGTCCGCCGACAGTTCCGGCAAGCCGATCGCGCCGCAGTAGTTGCGGAACTGGCTGTCGTTGCCGACCGCCACGATCAGGTGGCCGTCCGCCGCCGCGAACACCTGGTAGGGCACCAGGTTCTGGTGGGCATTGCCGGCGCGCTTGGGCGCCACGCCCGACGTCATGAAGTTCAGGTTCTGGTTGGCCAGCATCGAAACCTGGCAATCCAGCAGCGCCATGTCGATGTGCTGACCCAGGCCGCTGTTGGCGCGTTCCAGCAGCGCGGCCAGGATGCCCACGGTGGAATACATGCCCGTCATCAGGTCCGCCACCGCCACGCCGGCCTTTTGCGGGCCGCCGCCGGGCAGGTCGTCGCGCTCGCCCGTGATGCTCATCAGCCCGCCCATGCCCTGAATCATGAAATCGTAGCCGGGGCGGCTGGCGTAGGGGCCGGTCTGGCCGAAGCCGGTGATCGAGCAATAGATCAGGCGCGGGTTGATGGCCTTCAGGCTTTCGTAGTCCAGGCCGTACTTCTTCAGTCCACCGACCTTGAAGTTCTCGACAAGGATGTCGCTTTGCAAGGCCAGTTCGCGCACCAGTTCGGCGCCGCGCGGCGACGCGATATCCAAGGCCACCGACAGCTTGTTCCGATTGGCGGACAGGTAATAGGCGGCTTCGGTCGTGTCGTTGCCGGCTTCGTCCTTCAGGTACGGAGGCCCCCAGGCGCGCGTGTCGTCGCCAGCGCCGGGACGTTCGATCTTGATCACCTCGGCGCCAAGGTCGGCCAGGTTCTGGGTGCACCAGGGGCCCGCCAATACGCGGGTCAGGTCCAGCACGCGTATGCCGGTAAGGGGAGCGGGACGTTGCGACATCGGTGTTCTTTTCGCTAGATGGGAAATGAAAACGTCCGGCTGGCGGCCAGCGCAAGCCAGACTGGAGTCTGTCATGCCAGCGGTCCGAGCCGCTGGCGCGTCATATGCGATATTAGCCCGGGTTGCGCGAGCAACCCGCCATTCTTCCGATCAGGAATGGGCCTTGATCGTTTCGCGGGCGATCACCAGCTGCTGGATCTGCGACGTGCCTTCGAAGATGCGGAACAGGCGCACGTCGCGGTAGAAGCGTTCCACCGCGTATTCCGACATATATCCCGCGCCGCCATGGATCTGCACGGCGCGGTCGGCGACGCGGCCCACCATTTCCGTCGAGAACAGCTTGGCGCAGGCGGCTTGCATGGTGGTGTTTTCGCCGCGGTCACGCATGCGGGCGGCGTCCAGCACCATGCAGCGGGCGGCGTAGAGTTCGGCCTGGCTGTCGGCGATCATCGCTTGAATCAGCTGGAATTCGGCGATCGGCTGGCCGAACTGCTTGCGCTCCATCGCGTATTTGACGGCGTCGGCCAGCAGGCGGTCGGCAATACCCACGCACAACGCCGAGATATGCAGGCGCCCCTTGTCGAGCACGCGCATCGACGTGCGGAAACCGTTGCCTTCTTCGCCGCCCAGCAGCGCGCTGGCCGGCACGCGGCAGTTATCGAACACCACGTCGCTGGTCAGGGCGCCGGCCTGGCCCATTTTCTTGTCGGGCTTGCCGATACTCAGGCCCGGCGTGCCGGCTTCGACCAGGAAGCAGGAGATCGAATTGGCGCGACGCTCGGGCGCGGTGCGCGCCATGACCGAGAACAGGCCGGCGATCGGCGCGTTGGTGATGTAGCGCTTGGTGCCGTTCAACACGTAGCTGTCGCCATCGCGTTCGGCGGACAGGCGCAGCGCCATCGCGTCGGAGCCCGCGTCGGGTTCGGTCAGCGCGAACGAGCCGATCAGTTCGCCGCTGGCCAGCTTGGGCAGGTAGCGGGTGCGCTGGTCGTCGGTACCGGCCAGCACGATGGCCTGCGAGCCGATGCCGATGTTGGTGCCGGCCAGCGAACGGAAAGCGGGCGAGGTCTGGCCCAATTCAAACACTACGCGCACTTCTTCTTCCATCGTCAGGCCCAGGCCGCCGAACTCCGGCGCGATCGACAGGCCGAACAGGCCCAGTTCGCGCATTTCGTTGACGATGTCGGGCGGAACCTGTCCGCTGGTGGCCAGTTCGTCTTCGGCGGGAATCAGGCGTTCGTGCACGAAGCGGCGCACGGCGTCCAAGAGCAGATTCAGGGTTTCGGTGTCCAGGGCCATGATGGAAGTCTCAAAAAGAAGGGATGCGACGGATGAGGCGGGAAGATCTGATACGGCGATTGGGTATGGGCAATGCGAATCCCGGCGGCGGCGCTCAGGCGCGCATGCCGCCAACAAGCAGGTCGAAGTAGCCGGCGGCGATGGTTTCCGCGCTGTCGCCCTGCCCCGGCTTGTACCAGCGCACCATCCAGTTCAGCATGGACAGCACGGCGCGGCCGGTGGCGGCCACGTCCAGCGCGCGGAACGTGCCATCGGCCACGCCCTGCGCAATCAGCTCGCGCAGGCGTTTCTCGTAGCCGTCGCGCAGCCTTGCGGCGTCTTCGCGTTCAGGTAAGGCCATGCCGGAATAGCCGATCAGCATCGTCACGAATTTGGCGTGGTGCTGTTCGAAGTACCGGGCGTGACCGACCATGAACGCGCGCAGCCGGGCGGCGGCGCCCTCGGCGCGGTCGACATCCTGGCCCACGGTCTGCGTCAGCCCGCTCAATACGACCAGGATGATGGCGTCGTAGATGTCCTGCTTGGTGGGGTAGTAGTGGTAAATGGCCGCCTTGGACACGCCGATGGCGGCGGCAAGATCCGACACGGAGCTGCCGTCGTAACCGCTTTGCGCGAAAAGCTTGGCGGCTTCATCCAGAATGCGTTCGCGCGGGGCCGCCAGCGTGGGCGGTCGGCCGGCGCGGGCGCGTTTCAGGGCCGGAGGAGCAGAGGTCGCCATGGCAGCCTTTGAAAGGGCCGCGCCGCAGGCCGGCAAGGGCCCGGGTGGGCCTCCATTGACAGCGGTTCGGCGCATGCCGTTAAATAAAGATTAATTAATTACCGGACGGTCGGTAGGTAATTATAGGCACATCCGCCTCGGGGACTCAAGCCTGCCTGCAGGCGGCCCCTTCTGGACTGACCTGAACACAACGCGACGACGCTATGCCCCACTCTCTCGTGACAGATTTGTATGGCCAGATGTCCCTGCCGGTCATCAGCGCCCCCATGTTCATCGTCTCCAACCCGACGCTGGTGCTTGCCCAGTGCACCAGTGGCATCGTGGGCTCGTTCCCCGCCCTGAACGCCCGCCCGCAAAGCCTGCTGACCGACTGGCTGGACGAAGTGCAGGCCGGGCTGGCCTCGTACCGTGAAGCGAATCCCGGCGCCGCGGTGGCGCCGTTCGCCGTGAACCAGATCATCCACCAGTCCAACGACCGCCTGGAACAGGACCTGGCCGTTTGCGCCAGCCACCGCGTGCCGCTGATCATCACCAGCCTGCGCGCCCCCGGCGACCTCGTCAAAGGCGTGCACGACTGGGGCGGCAAGGTGTTCCACGACGTCACCACGATTCGCCATGCCGAAAAGGCGCTTGAGGCCGGCGTGGACGGGCTGATCCTGGTCTGCGCGGGCGCCGGCGGCCATGCAGGCACGCTCAGCCCGTTCGCGCTGGTGTCCGAAGTGCGCCGTTTCTACGACGGCCCGCTGATCCTGTCGGGCGCCATCACCTCCGGCGCCCACGTGCTGGCCGCGCTCGCCATGGGCGCGGACTTCGCCTATATGGGTACTCGCTTCATCGCCAGCGAAGAAGCCAACGCCAGCGAAGGCTACAAGTCCGCCATCGTCGATGCCAGCGCCACCGACATCCTGTACACCCCGTTCTTCACCGGCATCCCCGGCAATTACCTGAAGGCCAGCATCGCGGCCGCCGGGCTGGACCCGGCCAACCTGCCGCAGCCGGACAGCGGCGCGTCCAACTTCGGGTCGTCGCGGGTCAAGCCGTGGAAAGACATCTGGGGCGCGGGTCAGGGCGTGGGCGGCATCGCCAGCGTCGAACCCACCCGCAAGATCGTCGACACGCTGCGTCGCGAGTACGATGACGCCAAAGCGCAACTGGCCGGCAGGACCTACGCATGAGCGCGGGCCTGAGAGTCGCCCGCGAGGGCGCCGTCCTGACGCTCACCATCGACCGCCAGGACCGCCGCAACGCGCTGGACACGGCCACATACGCCGCCTTGTCTGAGCAAATCGCGCTGGCGTCGGGCGACCCGTCGGTATCGGCAGTGATCCTGACCGGCGCGGGCGAACACTTCACCGCCGGCAACGACCTGCGCGACTTCCAGGCGGAACGTGGCGCGGGCGACAGCGCCGGCCTGACGTTCCTGCGGGCGCTGACCACGGCCGACGTGCCGGTGATCGCCGCAGTCGAGGGCTATGCCATCGGCATCGGCGTCACGCTGCTACAGCATTGCGACTTCGTCCACATTGGCGAAGGCGCCACCTTGCGCATGCCGTTCGTGGCGCTGGGCCTGTGTCCGGAAGGCGCATCCAGCCTGTTGATGCCCCGCCTGGCCGGACGCCGCGCCGCCGAATGGCTGCTGCAGGGCAAGGCGTTTTCCGCCCGCGACGCGCACGAAGCCGGTCTGGCGACGTCGGTCACGCCCAAGGGCCAGGCGCTGGCGGCGGCCCAGGCCACCGCGGCCGATCTGGCGCGTCAGCCGCCGGCCGCGCTGCGCCTGACCAAGGCCATGATGAAACGCGCCGACCGCCAGGTCATCCAGGAAACGCTGGACTACGAAGCCCAGCAATTCCGCGCCCGCCTGCAAACCGAAGAGGCGCAGGCGGCATTCGCGAAGTTCTTCAAGAAATAGCGAAGCAAAGATGGGTTGCGCGTGCCCGGCCCCGGCGTGCTGCACGTCGAGGCCCATCGGGCGCAACCCATCGGCTCAAAATGGCGAATCGGCCCGGAAGTTGGGTGCGCGGCGTTCGCGCAGGGATTTGACCCCCTCTTTCACGTCAGGCCCGCCAAAACCCATGAATTCCAACGCCAGCGACGTGTCGAAGGTCGGTCCCGCCATGCGCAGCCAGTTGTTCAGCGAATACTTCGTCCAGCGGATGGCGGTCTGCGAACCGGCGGCCAGCTTGTTGGCTACCTCGAAGGCGCGGGGGATGAGCTCGGCCTCGTCCACGCACAGCGACACCAGCCCGATCCGCTCGGCTTCCTCGCCGGTGACGGTCTCGCACAGCATCAGGTAGTACTTGGCTTTGGCCATGCCGCACAGCAGCGGCCAGACGATGGCCGCGTGGTCGCCCGCCGTCACCCCCAGGCGGGTGTGCCCGTCGATGATCCGCGCGTCGCGCGCGGCAATCGAGATGTCGGCCAGCAACCCCGCCACCAGCCCCGCGCCCACGGCCGCGCCGTGCATGGCGGACACGATGGGCTTGTTGCAGTTGATGATGTTGTAGACCAGGTCGCGGGCCTCGCGCCAGACACGGGTGCGCACGTCGAAGTCGTCGGCCATCTGCTGCACCAGATCCAGGTCGCCGCCACCCGAAAAGCCCTTGCCCTCCCCGCGGATGACCACCACGCGGGTATCGGGGTCGGTATCGATGTCGCGCCAGATGTCGGCCAGCTCGCGGTGCATGCGGTCGTCGGCCGTGGACAATTTGCCCGGCTGGCCACCTTTGGCGCCCATGATCAATTCCAGCACGCCGCCGGGATGCTGGCGCAGCTTCAGGGACTCGTAGGCCGAATAGTGTTGCAGCGTGATATCAGTCATTGTCTTCTCCGCGTTGTCTTTATTACCAATGGGGCAAGCCTGGGGCCGGCGCGTTTTTGGGCACTATAGTGGATACGCCGGCGTCCACCCGCCGCCAGCCAGAAGGAGCTTCAGCCAATGAACACCCCCGCCCCATCCGCCGGCGCCCCCATCGACCGCGCCAGTCTGCCGGCCCTGTTCGCCCCCCGGGGCGTCGACACGCACAAGGGCAGTTTCGGCACCGTCGGCGTGGTGGGCGGCGGCCCCGGCATGGCGGGCGCGGCGCTGCTTGCGGCCCGCGCCGCCCTGAAAACCGGCGCTGGCAAGGTGCTGGTCGGCTTCGCCCAAGAAGCCTCGCCGCTTGCCTGCGACCCGTTGCAGCCTGAATTGATGCTGCGCGACGCCCGGTCGCTGCTGGAGGGCGAGTGGGGCATCACCGCCTGGGTCGCCGGCTGCGGAATCGGCACGACCGCCCTGGCGGCCAACACGCTATCGGAATTGTTCGTGCTGCGCCGCGGCGCGCCGCTGGTGCTGGACGCCGACGGCCTGAACCTGCTGGCCCAGGGCGACGTCAAACCCAATTGGGGGCCCGGCCCCGTTGTGCTGACCCCGCATCCCGCCGAAGCCGGCCGCCTCTTGGGGTTAAGCGCCGCCCAGGTACAAGCCGACCGCCGAGACGCGGCGTGGCAATTGGCGCAACGCTTCGGGGCCTGGGTGGTGCTGAAAGGCGCGGCCACCGTCGTCTGTTCGCCCGACGGCAGCCGCCGGACCAACACCAGCGGCAACCCCGGCCTGGCCACCGCTGGAACCGGGGACGTATTGGCAGGGATGCTGGGGTCGCTGATCGCCCAGGCCCTGCCGTTCGAGCAAGCGGTGGCCGGAGCCGTCTGGCTGCACGGCGCCGCGGCCGATGCGCTGGTCGGGCACGGCATTGGCCCGATCGGCCTTACCGCGGGTGAGCTGGCGGATGCCGCGCGGGCCCTGCGCAATGGCCGCTGAGGGGCGTTCCGGGGCGTCAAACCGGGCTAAGTCCCCGTGGAATAAACATTTTTACAACATACTAGGGTTTTCCCCTAAAAGGTCGTTGCTTTTAATTTAGGGTTATCCCTATAATGGTTTACCCCAAGACGAAACGGACTGGAGAAGACCATGAGCGAACTGACCTTGAATAGCACTGCCCGCCTGACCGACGCGCTGGAGCGCGACCTGCTCCGCGGCGCTCTCGAGAACCAACCGAATTCCCACCCGCTGACCAACCTGAAGAAGGCTGGCCAAACCGTGATCGCCGCTGTTGCCAGCGTCTTTGCCTTCATCGACGAAGTGAACGACTCGATGAACAAGGCCCGCGCCGCCAGCTCGCGCTTCTCCGGCTCTCAGTGGTAAGTCCCGCTGCGCGGGCATGAATCGCGACCGATCTCCCGCGATTCCGGCTTGCGCGCTGCCGTCGCACGGCCTGACCGGCTGGTCCGGTCTTCCCGTGTGGCGGGCTTTCGGCGCCCGCCCCTCACCGGCGCCATCGCGCCGCGCCGGCTCCCATTGATGCTGTTGGGAGCCCCCGCGACGCCCTCCCGGCCCTTTTGCCGCACCTTCCTCTCGGCGTTTTCCCTAGCGCCCGATTCGCCGTTCTGCATTGACAGCGCGCGAACCCCCTACCGATAATCGGCCCCTTGCCGTCGTGCCTGGCGCCAAAACTCCGCGTGCCCTGCCGACCCCTGCTGTCCGCCCGGCGCGCCCGTTGGCGCTTCAGGCACGATCCGGTTCGTTATCCATCCGGAGTTGTCATCATGAAGTTGCGCACCACCCTGGCCCTTGTGGCCGCCGCCATCCCTTTGGCTGCCGCCCAAGCCCAGACGCTGAAGATCGGCCTGTCGGCCGAACCCACTTCGGCGGATCCCCACTATCACAAGATGACGCAGAACGACGCGTTCTCCGCGCACGTCTACAGTTCGCTGGTGGGCCGCAGCGCCGACATGAAACTGACGCCCCAGTTGGCCAAGTCGTGGAAGAACCTGGATGACCTGACCTGGGAATTCAAGCTGCGCGACGATGTCAAGTTCTCGAACGGCAAACCGTTCACGTCTGAAGACGTGCTGTTCACGATCTGCCGCACGCTGAACAACGAAACCAACGTGTCGCAGTCCTACATGGACATGACCAAGCGCATCACCGACGTCCAGACGCCGGATGCGCACACCGTGATCATCAAGACCGGCGAGCCCTTCCCGCTGATGCCCGCCGAGCTGGCCCGCTCGTTGCCCATCGTCTGGAACGGCATCGTCGAGCACGGCAAGCTGACGTTCGACCCGAAGAAGGGTTGTGGCGTGACCGGCGCCTGGCCCACCGTTGCCGACTTCAACAACGGCAAGGATTCCATCGGCACCGGCCCCTACACCCTGAAGTCCTACGTGAAGGGCACCGGCATCGAGCTGGTCCGCAACGAGAACTACTGGGGCGAGAAGCCGTACTGGAAGGAAGTGAAGTTCGTGCCGGTGCCCTCCGCCGGCCCGCGCCTGACCGGCCTCTTGTCCGGTGACTTCGACATGATCGAAAACCCGGCCGCCCGTGACCTGCCGCGCCTGAAGGACAACCCGAAGTTCGGCTTCGTGGCCACGCCGTCCACCCGCCTGGTGTTCTTCCAGCCGGACGTGGGCCGCAACCCGAGCCCGTTCGTCAAGAGCGCCGACGGCAAGAACCCGCTGCAAGACCTGCGTGTGCGCAAGGCCATTTCGATGGCCATCGACCGCAAGACCATCACCGCCCGCATCATGGACGGCATGGCCACCCCGGCCTACCAGTTCATGCCCGACGGCATGTTCGGCGCGCTGCCCAAGGCCCCGGAAATCAAGTACGACCCCGAAGGCGCCAAGAAGCTGCTGGCCGAAGCTGGCTACCCGAACGGCTTTGAACTGACGCTGTCGTCCACCAACGACCGCTACGTCAACGACGGCCAGATTGCCCAGGCCGTGGCCCAGTATCTGGCCCGCGTCGGCATCAAGACCAACGTGGACGCCATGACGGCATCCATCTACTTCCCCAAGCGCGCCAAGCGCGAGTTCAGCTTCTCGATGGGCGGCTGGCCGGCGGAAACGGGCGAAGCCTCGGCGTTGTTCCAGCTGTGGGTTGCGTCCCTGGATTCGCCCAACAGCCTGGGCACCAGCAACTACGGCGGCTTCTCCAACGCCGATTTCGACAAGGTCTACAAGCAGGCCATCGTGACGGTGGACGCGCCCAAGCGCGAGAAGCTGTTGCAGGAATCCACCCAGATCGCCCTGGACAACGTGCCGCTGATCCCGCTGCACTTTGAAAGCAGCATCTGGGCCTTCCGCAAGGGCATCACCTACGAAGGCCGCCGCGACCAGTACACGCTGGCCACCTCGGTCACGCCTGAAAAGAAGTGATCCACCGCGTCTGAACCAGAAAACGGCTGCCCTGTGCAGCCGTTTTTTTTGGTCGGATACCCTATACAATTCCCCCGCTTCATCGGAGTTGCCATGCCCACGCCTACCCCAGCGGCCCGTCCGCGCCCTTTTCTTTTAGCCTGTCCGGATTTGTCGGCCGAACGCCTGGGCAATACGGATACGCCGGGCGTCTGGCATTTCGATTCCGGCGTGCCCGGCAAGCGCGTCATGTTGAGCGCGCTGATCCACGGCAACGAGCTGTGCGGCGCCTGGGCCCTGAAAGAAGCGCTGACGGCCGGGCTGCGGCCTCGCCGGGGTTCGCTGACGCTGGCCTTCTGTAACCTGGCCGCGTTCGACCGCTTTGACTCCGCCAATTACGCCCCCGCGCGCTTTGTCGACGAAGACATGAACCGCGTCTGGAGCGACGACAAGCTGACCGTGCCGATCAGCCAGGAACGCCGCCGTGCCGCGCAGATCCGTCCATGGGTCGAACAGTCCGACTGGTTGCTGGACTTTCATTCCATGAGCAATTCCGACGTGCCGCTACAGTTGACCGGCATGGAACAGCGCAATATCGACCTGGCGCTTGCGCTGGGCAACCCCGCCACCATCATCGCCGACGCCGGCCACGCCGCTGGCGTGCGGATGCGCGACTACGGCCGCTTCGGCGAAGCCGGCGACAACGGCACGCGGTCTTTGCTGATCGAATGCGGCTTCCATGGCGCGCCCGAAGCGCGCGGCGTGGCGGTGGACCAGATGGCGCGTTTTCTGCTGGAAGCGGGCACGGTCGACGCCGCGGACCTGCCCGCCGGCTGGGTCGCCCCCAGCGCCCCGTCGCAGCGCGCGCTGCGCGTGACGCATGCGGTCGCCGCCAAGAGCGCCGATTTCCGATTCGCGGAGCCCTGGAAGGGCCTGGAAACGCTGGCCGCCGCCGGCACCGTGATCGGCTGGTCCGAAGGCGAAGCCGTCGCCACGCCCTACGACAACTGCGTGCTGATCATGCCGTCCACCGCGAATCTGCGGCCCGGCGTGACGGTCGTCCGCCTGGCCCAGCCTATCGCCTGATCCGCCATCCCGATTCAACACGAGAGCAGCGCCCGCCAAAGAGGCGCCTTTCAGCACTACCGGCACTACCCATAACAACTAGGGAAAAAACATGTCAGCCCAGGTATTCATCCGCAGCGCATTGCTGGCCTGCACGCTTGCCGCCTGTACGGTGGCCGTCCAGGCCCAGACCCCGCCTTCCACCCTGAAGATCGGCCTGTCGTCCGAGCCCACGTCGATGGACCCGCACTACCATCAGGCCACGCCGAACGACGCGATGACCTCGCACATGTTCGAGACGCTGGTGGGGCAGGACGCCAAGATGAACCTGATCCCACGGTTGGCCACGGCCTGGAAGCCGGTGGACGACACCACCTGGGAATTCAAGCTGCGCGACGGCGTGAAGTTCTCGAACGGCCAGCCCTTCACGGCGCAGGACGTGATCTTCACGTTCTGCCGCGTGATGCATAACGAGCAGGGCATCGGCGGCTCGTATCCGGCGGTTGTCCAGAAGTTCGCGGGCATCGAAGCGCGCGACGGCAACACGCTGATCATCAAGACGCACAAGCCCTATCCGTTGCTGCCCAACGACCTGACCCGCACCGCCATGCTGTGGAGCGGCATCGTCGAACACGGTCCCATCACCTTCGACCTGAAAAACAAGTGCGGCGTGACCGGCCCCTGGCCGACGGTGGCCGACTTCAACGGCGGCCGCGACGTGATCGGGACCGGCCCCTACACGCTGAAGTCCTACGTGAAAGGGACCGCCATCGAACTGGTCCGCAACGACGGCTACTGGGGCGACAAACCGGCCTGGCCAGCCGTCAAGCTGGTGCCGGTGCCCGCTGCCGGGCCGCGCCTGACGGGTCTTCTGGCGGGCGACTTCGATCTGATCGAGAATCCCGCCGCGCGCGACGTGAAGCGCATTTCGGAGACGCCCGGCTACGGGTACGTGATCACGCCGTCCGTGCGCGTGGTGTATTTCCAGTTCGACGTGGCGCGCAGCCCCAGCCCGACGGTCAAGGCCGCCGACGGCAAGAACCCGTTGCAGGACGTGCGCGTGCGCCGCGCCATATCGATGGCGATCGACCGCAAGGCCATCGCCGCCCGCATCATGGACGGCGCCGCCACGCCGGCCAACCAGTTCCTGCCCGACGGCATGTTCGGCACCTTGCCCCACCCGCCCGAACTGAAGTACGACCCGGAAGGCGCGAAGAAGCTGCTGGCCGAAGCCGGCTACCCCAACGGCTTCGAACTGGCCGTCTCGTCCACCAATGACCGCTACATCAACGACGCGCAGATCTCGCAAGCCGTCGCGCAGTACCTGTCGCGCGTGGGCATCAAAGCGACGGTGGACGCCATGACGCGTTCGGTATATTTCCCCAAGCGCGCCAAGCGCGAATTCAGCTTCGCGATGGGCGGCTGGTCCTCCGAGACCGGCGAAGCCTCGTCTTTCCTACAATACTGGGTTACCCGGTTCGATAAGGCGCAGGGCCTGGGCACCAGCAACTACGGCGGTTACGACAACCCCGAGTTCGACGGCGTGTTCAAGCGCGCGCTGGTCACGGTGGACCCGGCCGAGCGGGAAAAGCTGCTGCAACAGTCCCTGACCCTTGCACTGGCCGACCTGCCCAGCATTCCCCTGCATTTCGAAAGCAGCATTTGGGCGTTCAAGAAGGGACTGGCCTACGAAGGCCGGGCCGATCAGTACACCCTGGCCATGTCGGCCAAGCCCGCCAAGTAAGCACGCGGCGCCCGCAAACCCTGAGCCCACCAAGGAAATCATCACGTGGCCTTGTTCATCCTGCGCAGACTGATCCAGAGTCTGTTCGTACTGCTGGCCGTATCGGTCGTGGTCTTTTTCGCGGTGTATGCCGTGGGCGACCCGATCGAACTGCTGGTCAGCCCTGAAGCCAGCCAGGCCGCCCGCGAGGCGATGATCGCCCGCCTGGGCCTGGACCTGCCCGTGTGGCAGCAGTACACCGGGTTCCTGTGGCGCGCGCTGCACGGCGATCTGGGCACGTCCTTCGTGCACGGCATCCCCGCCGTCGAACTGATCGTGCAACGCATCCCTGCCACGTTCGAGCTCGTCTTCGTCGCCATCATGCTGACCTGTGTCGTCGGCATCCCGCTGGGGCTGGTCGCCGGCCTGTACCGCGACGACTACCTGGGACGCGGCATCATGGCGTCGTCCGTGCTGGGCTTTTCGCTGCCGAACTTCTGGCAGGGCATGATGCTGATTCTGCTGTTCGCCGTGTGGCTGGGCTGGCTGCCGGCCACCGGGCGGGGCGACACCGTTACCGTGCTGGGCGTGCGCCTGTCCATCCTGACGGCCGATGGCTGGTCGCACCTGATCATGCCGGCCATCAACCTGGCGCTGGCCAACATCGCGCTGGTACTGCGCCTGACCGCCTCCGGCGTGGTCGAGGCCCGCAGCCAGGACTACGTGAAGTTCGCCCGCGCCAAGGGCGTCAAGCCCGGCCGTATCGTGCGCCGCCACATCCTGCGCAACATCCTGATCCCGGTCGTGACCGTGATCGGCATGGAATTCGGCAGCCTGATCGCCTACTCCACCATCACCGAAACGGTGTTCGCGTGGCCGGGCATGGGCAAGCTGCTGATCGACAGCGTCTACCAGCTGGACCGCCCCGTGGTGGTCGCGTACGTGATGCTGGTCACCCTGATCTTCGTGGTCATCAACCTGGTTGTGGACATCCTGTACGCCGCGCTCGACCCGCGCGTGCAGCTCGTGACCCCCGCTCAATAATCCGCCATGGCTAACTCTCCCAATCCCGGCCGCACCCGCACCGTCCAGCCTCTGGCTGAGACGCCCCAGCGCGCCTCCATCCTGAAGAAACTGCGCGCGCGCCCCACGGTGCGCGGCTCCGCGATCGCGCTGGCCATCCTGGTGGTCCTGGTGATCTTCGCCCCCTACTTCGCGCCGCAGAACCCGTACGACCTGGCCAACCTGTCGCTAATGGACGGCCGCCTGGCGCCGCGCCAGGCCCTGATGGACGGCAGCATCGCCTGGCTCGGCACCGACGACCAGGGCCGCGACATGCTCAGCGCCATCCTGTATGGCTTGCGCATCAGCCTGATGGTGGGCCTGTCCGCCGTCGTCCTGGCCACCGCCGTCGGCGGCGCGGTCGGCCTGATCGCCGCCTATGTCGGCGGCCTGGTCGACACCGTGCTGATGCGCATCGTCGACTTCATCCTGGGTTTCCCGACCATTCTGGTGGCGCTGGTGCTGCTGGTGGTGCTGGGCCGCGGGGTCGACAAGGTGATCCTGGCGCTGGTGCTGGTGCAATGGGGGCACTACGCCCGCATCATGCGCAGCCGCGCGCTGCAGGAACGCCGCAAGGAATACGTGGAAGCCGCCGCCAACCTGGGCTATCCGGCCTGGCGCATCATGGTCTACCACCTGCTGCCCAACTGCCTGGGCCCCGTCATGGTGTTCGCCACCATCCAGATCGCCACCGCGATCGCGCTGGAAGCGACGCTGTCCTTCCTGGGGGTCGGCGTGCCGATCACCGAGCCGTCGCTGGGCCTGTTGATCTCGAACGGCTTCCAATACCTGTTGTCCGGCGATTACTGGATCAGCCTGTTCCCCGGCATTGCGCTGCTGGTGCTGATTCTTTCCATCAATATCGTGGGCGACCGCCTGCGTGAAAGCCTGGACCCCCGACGAGCATGAGCGACATTCTTCTTGATGTGCGCGGACTGCGCACCGCATTCCATACCGAGGCCGGCGCGTACCTGGCCGTCGACGGCGTCGACCTGACCGTGCGCCGCGGCGAAATCGTGGGCCTGGTCGGCGAATCGGGTTCCGGAAAATCCGTCACGGGATTCTCGCTGCTGGGCCTGATCGACCCGCCCGGAGAAGTCGTGGACGGTGAAGTGAAGTTCAAGGGCACCGACCTGCGCAAACTCACGGAAGAGCAGATGCGCCAGTTGCGCGGCAACCGCATCGCCATGATCTTCCAGGACCCGCTGATGACGCTCAACCCGGTGCTGCGCATCGGCGAGCAGATGATGGAAGCCATCCTGACGCACGAGAACGTGTCGCGCGCGCAAGCCGAAGAACGCTGCCGCGAGGCACTGGCGATGGTCGGCATCCCGGCGCCGGAAAAGCGCCTGAAGAGCTATCCGCACGAGTTCTCGGGCGGCATGCGCCAACGCGTGGCGATCGCGATCGCCATGCTGAACAAGCCCGACCTGATCATCTGCGACGAGCCCACCACCGCGCTGGACGTCACCATCCAGGGCCAGATCCTCTACCGCATGCAGGAGATCTGCCGCGAGCACAACACCGCGCTGATCTGGATCACCCACGACCTGGGCGTGGTGGCCGAACTGGCCGACCGCGTGGCCGTGATGTATGCCGGCCGCATCGTCGAAAGCGGCCCGGTCGAGCAGGTGCTGGAATCGCCGCGCCACCCCTATACCAAGGGCCTGCTGGATTCGATGCCGGGCGCGACGCAGCCTGGCGCGCGTCTGCACCAGATCAACGGCATGGCGCCCAGCCTGGCCGGCCGCCCCTCGGGCTGTGCGTTCCGTCCGCGCTGCACCAAGGTTATCCCGCGGTGCACCGAACAAGCCCCCTCCGTCACCACAGAAGGTCCGCGCAGCTATCGCTGCTACGTGCCGATAGCCCGCGAGGCACAAGAAGCATGAGCCAAGCCGATACCCCCGTCATCGAGCTCAAGAACATCCACAAGCGCTTCGAGCAACGTCCCGACCTGGCCCAACGCATCCTGGCCCTGACCGGCCGGCCCATCGACCGCCGCACGGTGCATGCCGTCAATGGCGTGGACCTGTCCATCAAGCGCGGCGAAGTCGTCGGGCTGGTGGGCGAGTCCGGCTGCGGCAAGTCCACCCTGGGCCGCGTCGTGGCAGGCCTGCACCGCCAGACCGAAGGCGAACTGCTGTACCAGGGCCAGGACGCCGTGCGCCTGCGCGGCGCCGAAAAATTGGCCTACACGCTGGGCGTGCAGATGATTTTCCAGGACCCGCAGGCCTCGCTGAATCCGCGCCAGCGCCTGCGCCAGATCCTGGGCGAATCGCTCAAGGTCCACAAACTGGCGCCGCCCGCCGACATCCCCGGCCGCATCGACCAGGCCCTGAAGGAAGTGGGCCTGGACGCCGAATACCGCGACCGCTTCCCGCACCAGATCTCGGGTGGCCAGCGCCAGCGCATCGGCATCGCCCGCGCACTGATGGTGGCGCCCAAGTTCCTGGTCTGCGACGAGCCGGTCGCCGCGCTGGACGTGTCGATCCAGGCGCAGGTGATCAACCTGTTCATGGACTTGCGTGAACAGCATGGTTTCACCTATCTCTTCATCAGCCACGACCTGGGCGTGGTCAAGCACATCTCGGACCGCGTCGCGATCATGTACCTGGGCAAGATCGTGGAAATCTCCACGTCGGCCGAGATCTTCGCGCGCGCCAACCATCCCTACACCCAGGCCCTGATGGCCGAAGTGCCGGACGTGGCCCGCCGTGGCCGCAAGTTCACGCCGATCAAGGGCGAGATCCCGTCGCCGCTGAATCCGCCTCCGGGCTGTACCTTCAACCCCCGTTGCCCCCACGCCATGCCGCGCTGCCGCGAGCAGGCGCCGGTCCTGAAAGAAATCTCGGCGGGCCATTGGTCGGCCTGCCACCTGAATGAAGCGAGCGCTTGATGAAACCCTCCGACATGTCCAACGCGGACCGCATCGCCATCGAAATGGGCCATGCAGGCCGCAATGCCATCCTCTACGTGGATGAAGACCGCAATTCCGACCGCCCGTTCAAGCTGCAGACGTACCGCCCGTATGGCTACACGCCCGACCGCCCGGTCGTCATCGTGCAGCACGGCGTGCTGCGCAACGGCGACGAATACCGCGACTTCTGGGTCGAGGCGGCCGACAAGCACAAGCTGCTGATCGTGGCCCTGACCTTCTCCAACGAGATCTGGCCCGGCGTCGAAAGCTACAACAACGGCCGCGTGTTCTCGGCCGGCGGCAACCCGCGCCACATCGACGGCTGGACCTACGCCCTGGTCGGCAACGTGATCAAGGACATGATCGCCGGTGAAATCACCGATGGCCAGAACGTCTACCTGTTCGGTCATTCGGCAGGCGGCCAATTCGTGCACCGCCTGATGAGCAGCCAGTCGCACGCGCCGTTCAAGGCCGTCGCGGCCGGCAACCCCGGCTGGTACACGCTGCCGACCTTCGACCATCCGTTCCCGGAAGGCATGGACGGCGTCGGCCTGACCGAAGAGCACCTGGTGAAGCTGCTGGCCTACCCGATGACCATTCTGGCGGGCGACCAGGACATCGCGACCGACGACCCCAACCTGCCGTCCGAACCCGCTGCCATGCGCCAGGGCCCGCACCGTTTCGCGCGCGCGCAGAACTACTACGCGTTCGGCAAGCAGGAAGCCGAACGCCGCGGCGTGCCGTTCGGCTGGACGCTGCAAGTGGTGCCCGGCATCGGCCACGATGGCCGCGCCATGTCGGCCGTGTGCGCCAGCCTGTGGTTCGACGGCAAGATGCCCGACGACGCCGAACTGGCCCGCCTGGCTGGCCAGCAGGTCGCCTGACCCCTTTCCCAATTTCCGTTGCTGATTACCGATACCGCCATGTCCAACACTCAGAGCACTGAACAGATCGTCGCCGGCATCCAGGGCTGGCTGCAATGCGAATCGCCGTCCAACTTTCCGGAAGGCATCGCCGCGATGGCGCGCATCATCGCCGACTACGCGGCCGCCGCCGGCCTGACGGTGGAACTGTCGTCGCTGGGCCCCACCACCGGCCCGCTGCTGTACGCCACCAACCGCGCCCCCGGCGACACCCGCCCCGGCATCCTGATCCTGGCGCACATGGACACGGTGCATCCGGTCGGCACGCTGCTGGAGAACCCGGTCCGCATCGACGGCGACCGCCTCTACGGCCCCGGCAGCTACGACATGAAGGCAGGCATCTACCTGGCGCTGACGGCGTTGGCCGGCGTGGCGCGCCCCGGCGCGACGCAACTGCCCGTCGACTTCCTGGTGGTGCCCGACGAGGAAACCGGCAGCCATGCCTCGCGCGCGCACATCGAACGCTTCGCCGCCAACGCCAAGTACGCACTGGTCTGCGAACCGGCCCGCCCCAATGGCGGCAAGTGCGTGACGGCGCGCAAGGGCACGGGCATGCTGAACCTGAACGTCAAAGGCCGCCCCGCTCACGCCGGCATGCAGCATGAAAAGGGCCGCAGCGCGATCCGCGAAATGGCGCATCAGGTGCTGGCGCTGGAAGCGATGACCGACTACGACCGCGGCATCACGGTCAGCGTCGGTACCATCGCCGGCGGCACCGTCACCAACACCGTGCCGGCCCTGTGCCGTTGCGTGGTGGATTTCCGCGTACCCGACATGGGCGCCGCGGAAGACGTGCTGCGCCGGATGCGCGAGCTGTGCGCAGTGGGCCCGGACGTGGAGCTGGACATCAACGTGGAACTGAACCGTCCGCCAATGGTGAAGACGGACGCAGCGGCAGCACTGCTGGCATTGGTGCAGGGGTATGCCGACCGGGCGGGCTTCCTGCTGGAAGACGCGCCGATGACGGGCGGCGGCAGCGACGCGAACTTCACGTCGGCAATGGGCATCCCCACGTTGGACGGCCTTGGCGCGGACGGCGACGGCGCCCACACGTTGAATGAATATATCCTGGTGTCGACCCTAGAACAGCGGTTGAAGTTCTGGGAATTGTTGCTTCGGGAATTGGCTTGAAGGGGTAGTTTTTTTGGCGGTTTTTTGGGGGTTCTTAAGGCGCCCGTCACGGCGGTCCCCCGGCGAGTGCGGGTCAACGATTGCGGTCCGGAGCCTTCGCTCCGGCCTGCCCCCTTGTCATCTTCGTC
>NZ_JBHFII010000035.1:89858-90221 GCF_057334215.1 Achromobacter maghribensis
CTTCGGCGGTTCCTTCAGATTCCCTCGGGCTTATCGACTCCCCGCACTCGCCGGGGGACCGCCGTGCCAGGCTCATTCAGCC
The DNA here is from genome assembly GCF_057334215.1 of Achromobacter maghribensis. Taxonomy (NCBI): domain Bacteria; kingdom Pseudomonadati; phylum Pseudomonadota; class Betaproteobacteria; order Burkholderiales; family Alcaligenaceae; genus Achromobacter; species Achromobacter maghribensis. Next base: position 89,941 of record NZ_JBHFII010000035.1, read on the forward strand.
GCAATCTCTCGACCGCTGGGGAGAACGGTTTGCTTGCGTTCTCGTCAACAAAGGGGTGGGGTGGATGGTCTAGCGCGGCCCGCTCCCGGCCAGCCGCGCGGGCGGCCTTTGGGAGCTTACGCATCGTCTTGCGTCGTTGCTTTTGACGCTTCGCGCATTCGCAGCAAGCATCGAAAAACCCTTGCAACGCTGGCCTCTCAACAGACGCCCACAGCCTCACCGCCCTCCCTTTTAGACGGGTGGCGCGCGTCCGAGTCTATCCAAGCAAGCAGCTATCTGCC
>NZ_JBHFII010000036.1:0-7814 GCF_057334215.1 Achromobacter maghribensis
GGGCAGTCCGGAGCGAAGGCTCCGGACCGCAATCGTTGACCCGCGTACCCCACGCCGCCGACGTGACGGGCGCCTCAAGAACCCAACTCAACCGCCCGCCACAACCCAAAAAAATCACTGCCGATGATAAACCTCAGCCCCCTTCTTAACGAACTCCACTGACTTCTCCTGCATTCCTTTTTGCAATGCGTCCTTTTCGCTGACGCCTTGCGCCGCCGCATAATCCCGGACGTCTTGCGTGATCTTCATGCTGCAGAAATGCGGGCCGCACATCGAGCAGAAGTGCGCCACCTTCATGGAATCCTTTGGCAGCGTCTCGTCGTGGAATTCCTTTGCCGTGTCCGGGTCCAGGCCCAGGTTGAACTGGTCGTCCCAACGGAACTCGAAGCGCGCCTTTGATAGCGCGTTGTCGCGGATCGCCGCGCCAGGGTGGCCCTTGGCCAGGTCGGCGGCGTGCGCGGCGATCTTGTACGTGATGATGCCGTCCTTCACGTCCTTCTTGTTTGGCAAGCCCAGGTGTTCTTTCGGCGTCACATAACAGAGCATCGCCGTGCCGTACCAGCCGATCAACGCGGCGCCGATGCCGGAAGTGATGTGGTCGTAGCCGGGGGCGATGTCGGTGGTCAGGGGGCCTAGCGTGTAGAACGGCGCCTCGTGGCAGTGTTCCAGTTGCAGCTCCATGTTCTCCTTGATCATTTGCATCGGCACGTGGCCGGGGCCTTCGATCATCACCTGGACATCGTGCTTCCACGCGACTTGCGTCAGCTCGCCCAGCGTCTTCAGTTCGGCGAACTGGGCCTCGTCGTTGGCGTCGTAACCCGAGCCGGGGCGCAGGCCGTCGCCCAGCGAGAAGCTGACGTCGTAGGCCTTCATGATCTCGCAGATGTCTTCGAAGCGCTCGTACAGGAAGCTCTCCTTATGGTGCGCCAGGCACCACTTGGCCATGATCGAGCCGCCGCGCGAGACGATGCCGGTCATGCGGTCGGCCGTCATGGGTATGAAGGGCAGGCGCACGCCTGCGTGGATCGTGAAGTAGTCCACGCCCTGTTCGGCCTGTTCGATCAGCGTGTCGCGGAAGATTTCCCAGGTCAGGTCTTCGGCTTTGCCGTCGACTTTTTCCAGCGCCTGGTAGATCGGCACCGTGCCGATCGGCACCGGCGAATTGCGGATGATCCATTCGCGGGTTTCGTGGATGTGCTTGCCCGTGGACAGGTCCATGACCGTGTCGCCGCCCCAGCGGATCGCCCAGGTCATCTTCTCCACTTCCTCGCCGATGCCGGAGCTGACGGCGGAGTTGCCGATGTTGGCGTTGATCTTCACCAGGAAGTTGCGGCCGATGGCCATCGGCTCGACTTCGGGGTGATTGATGTTGGCGGGAATGATGGCGCGGCCGCGCGCGATCTCGTCGCGCACGAACGCCGGCGTGATCGCGGCGGGAATGGCTGCGCCGAACGATTGACCCGGATGCTGGCGCAGTAGGCGCTTGACCATCTTTTCGCCGTCGGGGCCGCTGTCGCGCAGCGTTTGCAGATAGTGTTCGCGGCGCAGGCTCTCGCGGATCGCCACGTATTCCATTTCGGGCGTGATGATGCCACGGCGCGCGTAGTGCATCTGCGACACATTGGCGCCGGCTTGGGCGCGGCGCGGCGGGCGCTGCAGATCGAAGCGCATGGCCGTCAGCTTGGGATCGGTCAGGCGTTCGCGGCCATAGTCGCTGGTCGGGCCCGACAGCACTTCCGTGTCGCCGCGCTCTTCGATCCAGGCGCGGCGCAGTTCGGGCAGGCCGCGGCGGATGTCGATCTTGGCGTCGGGATCGGTGTAGGGGCCACTGCAGTCATAGACGGTCAGCGGCGGGTTCTTTTCCCCACCGAACATGGTCGGTGTGTCGTCCTGCTCGATCTCCCGGAAAGGGACGCGGATGTCGGGGCGCGAGCCCGTTTCATACACGCGGCGCGATTTGGGCAGCGGTGCGACGGCCGCCGCGTCGACTTCGGCGGTAGCGGCCAGGAATTTGGGATTGGCGTTCATGGAAAGCTCCAAGCGAGTTGTTGGAGCCGATCGGGAATGGACTTCCGCCAGGCGCGCGGGCACGCGTGGCGGAAATACGGCTCCCAGCATCGGCATTATCCGTACTGGTACGAAGGGACTCTCTCAACACGTCCTGCCGGAAAGGCGGGACGAGTACCCCTGCGCGAAAGCGAAGTATAGAGCGAACTTTGAAGAGGGCTGGTATTACTGCTTTACATTTGGATTCAGTCTGGGGCGACAGTGTCATTCAGGTTCGGTACACTTTTCCAATGAAACGCCCGGCGGGCAGTCGTCTCGCCGGGACCAGCCCACTTAAGAAGGAATCGAGCATGCAACTGACCCTCCGCAAATTGGCGCCCGCCCTGGTTGTTGTGACATTGGCGCTGGCAGGTTGCAAGACCGCCCCGACGAAGTCGTCCGGTGCCGCGGCTACGCCCGAAGCCGGCCAACAGACCACGCAGCCCGCCACCGCTTCGTCGGTCGACTTCTATCTGGCGCAACAGCAGCCCGGGCCGGGCCTGCGCGAAATCGCGCTGCCTGATGGCAAGCTCTACATGCAAGCCACGCCCGTGCTGACGCGTGCCGACCTGACCGATGCCGCCGCGCTGGTGGATCGCCAAGGCCAGAACTTCGTGGGCCTGCGCTTTTCCGAAGCCGGCGCCCGCAAGTTGACGGAAGTGAGCACCAAGAATGTGGGCAACCGCCTTGCGCTGGTGATCGACCAGGAACTGGTTGCAGCCCCCAGCATCGCCGAACCGCTGAACCGCGGCGTGTTGGCGTTTGGTGTTGCCTCCGCGCAAGCCGCGTCTGAAATCGCCGCCAAGATCCGTGGCGATGCCGCGCCGGCTCCCGCCGCAGGCGGCGCCGCACCCGCGCCCGCACCCGCACCCAAGCCCTGATCTCCAGTGGGGCAAATTTGCCCACCTGACTGCCCGTTTTGACCGGGCAGACAACAAAAATCCGCATCGACTGATGCGGATTTTTTTTGCCCTGACGGCGCGTATGCAATGTGGGGTAGGGGGGCGGTCGGGCCGGGATCAGCTGATCTTGCGTCCGCGCGGCTTGACGGTGCGGCGGGCTTGCGCCGTTTCAATGAAGGCCAGCGTCAGCGCTTCCAGGATTGCGCGCTCGTCGGCCGACAGGCTGTCGAACTGCGAGGGCGAGATACTCAGATAAGGCCACGGCGCCTGGGGCCGGCGCCGCTTGGGTGGGCGCGGCATCGTTTCGGCAACGCCCGCAGGGGCAAGAGTGTCGGACAGGTCGTAGCCTTCCATGGGGATTTCCATGGGACCCTTGCCGGTTTCAAGCCATTCCGGTTCGACTTTCAGAATCTGCGCCAACTTGCGCACCGATCTGCTGGAGTGTCGCAGCCCGCTTTCGTAACTGGCGATTGCACTTTGCGAAATCCGCGCCAGACGCGCGAGCGTCTTCTGCGTGTGACCACGCAGAAGACGAGTTTGCTTCAATCGGTCTGAAAATGTCTTCACGCGTCGATTGAAGCTTGCTCATGGTCTACTTTGGTGGCTATAAGAATCACTTAAGTGATAATTCGGAGGTGCGAACACATGCGGGAACGGGGCAATGTGTTCGTCGTGCAACTTGACGAAATGACGAGCAATAATTTCGTCGCTGCCTTGCGTGAATTCCAATGGCAAGTCAGTGTGTGCGAGTCGCCAACCGAACTCCTGGGCCGCCTGCGCACGCAGGATGTCGATGCGATGGTGCTGCGGGGCCGAAGCGCGCGGGTGCCGCAATTGATCGCCGCGTTGCGCGGCGCAGCCCCGGATGCCGTGGTGGTCTGGCAGGCGCCCGCAGCCTCGGCGCGCGAACGCATCGAAGCCCTGGAGGCTGGCGTGGACGCCTACAGTTCCGTGCGCATGGAGGCCACGGAATGGGATGCGTTGTTGCGCAATGCGCGCAGGCGTCGGTTGCCACCCGCGCCCGACGGGCCCGCGTGGCGAGTGCATGGCGGCGAACGCGTGCTGTCCGGACCCGGAGGCGAGCGGCTGCCATTGACCGCGACCGAACGGGCTTTTGTTCTTCGCCTGCTGAATGCCCCGGGCCAATGCCTGCGCCGCGAACGGTTTTTCCCCTGTCATTCGCCGGAGGGCGCGCGCAGCGTGGATGTCCTGGTGTCGCGGCTACGCAGCAAGGCGCGCCGCTTTGATATCGATCTGCCGGTACTGGCCGTGCGCGGGTGGGGCTATATCTTTCTGCAGCACCACCCGGTGCCCGAGCAGCAGGGTTAGGGCCCGGAGTAACCGGGCCTAGAGCACAACCAGATTGTCCCGATGCATAAGCTCGGGTTCGGTCATGCTGCCCAGGATGCGGGCGATCTGGGACGACGGCTGACGCAGGATGCGCCGCGTGTCCACCGACGAATAATTGATCAGGCCTCGGGCGCATTCGCGGCCCTCGCTGTCGACGCAGGCCACGACGTCGCCGCGGCCGAATTCGCCTTGCACTTCCGTGACGCCGATGGGCAGCAGGCTCTTGCCTTCGCGCAGCAGCGCCTGCACCGCGCCGTCGTCCAGCACGACGCGGCCGCGCAGTCGCAGATGGTCGGCCAGCCATTGCTTGCGGGCGGACCATACGGGCAGCACCGCGCGCAATTCGCTGCCGATGCATTCACCCTGGGCCAGCCGCGTCAGCACATTGCGTTCGTGGCCCGAGGCGATGACCGTATGCGCGCCGCTATGCGCCGCGCGCTTGGCGGCCAACACCTTGGTCAGCATGCCGCCCGTGCCGATGCCGCTGCCGGCGCCGCCGGCCATGGCTTCCAACGCCGGGTCGCCGGCTTGCACATGCGACATGAACTTGGCGTCGGGATTCTTGCGGGGATCGGAATCGTAAAGACCACGTTGATCGGTCAGGATGATCAGCGTGTCGGCCTCGATCAGGTTGGTGACGAGCGCGCCCAGCGTGTCGTTGTCGCCCAGTCGAATCTCGTCGGTGACCACCGTGTCGTTTTCGTTCACGATCGGCACCACGCCCAGCCGCAGCAATGCGAACAGCGTGCTGCGGGCGTTCAGGTAGCGGTGGCGGTCGGCCAGGTCTTCGTGGGTCAGCAGGATCTGCGCGGTGCGCAGGCCGTATTCGGCGAATGCGGCTTCATAGGCCTGGCACAGGCCCATCTGGCCGACGGCCGCGGCCGCCTGCAATTCGTGCATGACGGACGGACGCTTGCGCCAGCCCAGGCGGGCCATGCCTTCGGCGATGGCGCCGCTGGAAACCAGCACGATCTGCTTGCCCTGCTTGTGCAGGGCGGAGATCTGCGCGGCCCAGTGCGCCACGGCGGCGCGGTCCAGGCCTCGGCCTTCGTTGGTGACCAGCGACGAGCCGACTTTGGCGACAAGGCGCTGGGCGTGGGTGACGACGGAAACGGCGGGTGTTTCAGCAGACATGATGGGCGCCGGCTGCGGCGAGAAAAGACGTAATCGTAAGGACTGCGATTATGGCTTATTCGTCGGCGGCGCGCGGCGCGGCGGGCTTGTCGGCATCCGTGCGGGTGTCGTCGAAGCGCGGGTCCGGCGCCACATAGGTACCGTCTGCCTGGTCGCGCGACACATATTCCTTTTCGCGCTCGGCATCCAGGTAGTCTTGCAACGCGTAGAGCAGGTCTTGCGTGCCTTCGCCGGTCAGGCCGGAAATGGCGAACACAGGGCCCTTCCAGTCGTAGAGTTCCAGGAAGCGGCGCTTGGTGTCTTCGGGATCGGGCACCATGTCCAGCTTGTTCAGGACGAGCCAGCGCGGCTTGTCGGCCAGTTCCGGGTCGTAGCGGCGCAGTTCTTCGACAATCGCGCGCGCGTCGACGACGGCTTGCTCGACGGGGTCGGCGTCCGGGTCGGGCGTGGAGACGTCCACCAGGTGCAGCAGCACGCGGGTGCGCGCCAGGTGGCGCAGGAACAAGTGGCCCAGGCCCGCGCCTTCGGAAGCGCCTTCGATCAGGCCGGGAATATCGGCCACGACGAAGCTGCGCGACGGCGAGGTGCGCACGACGCCCAGGTTGGGGTGCAGTGTGGTGAACGGGTAGTCCGCGATCTTCGGCTTGGCATTCGAGATGCGGGTGATCAGCGTGGACTTGCCAGCGTTCGGCAGGCCCAGGAGGCCCACGTCGGCCAGCACTTTCAGCTCCATGCGCAGGTAGCGGTGCTCGCCTTCCTTGCCCGGCGTCCACTGGCGCGGCGCGCGGTTCAAGCTGGACTTGAAATGGATGTTGCCCATGCCGCCCTGGCCGCCGGCGGCCAGCACGACTTTCTGCTCGTGGGTGTCCAGGTCGAACAGGACTTCGCCGGTTTCGGCGTCATGGATGACCGTGCCCACCGGCACGCGCAGGGTGATGTCCGGGGCGGCCGCGCCGTACTGGTCCGAGCCGCGGCCGTTTTCGCCGCCCTTTGCGCGGTGCAGGCGCGCGTAGCGGAAGTCGATCAGCGTATTGATGTTGCGATCGGCGACCGCATAGATGGTGCCGCCGCGTCCGCCGTCGCCGCCGTCAGGGCCGCCTTTGGGGATGAATTTTTCGCGGCGAAAGCTCGCCACGCCATTGCCGCCTTTGCCGGCGACCACTTCAATGGTGGCTTCGTCTACGAATTTCATGGTGTCTGCGCGTGTAGTGGTAAATAGGGCAGCCGCCCGTCATGGGGCGCTGCCAGGGGGCAAGGAAGAGCTTACTCGTCCTGGTGCCTTAAAACAAAAATGAGCCGCCCGCGCTGCACACACTTCGTGTGCTGGCCACCCCCAGAGGGGCGCTTTTCGTCTTGGGGCGGCCCGACGACAAAAAAGCCCTGCCGCATGCGACAGGGCTTTTGCCGTTCGGGCACGCGTAGAGCCGCGTGTCCTGACCGCGCTTGTCCGATTACTCGGCAGCGATGATCGAAACGGTCTGCTTGTTCAATGCGCCCTTGAAGCCGAATTGAACCTTGCCGTCGATCAGTGCGAACAGGGTGTGGTCCTTGCCCATGCCGACGTTCACGCCAGCGTGGAAGCGCGTGCCGCGCTGACGCACGATGATCGAACCAGCGGGAATCAATTCACCGCCGAAAGTCTTGACGCCCAGACGCTTTGATTCTGAGTCGCGTCCGTTTCGCGTAGAGCCGCCGCCCTTTTTCTGTGCCATGTTTAGCTCCTGCTAAGTGGTACCGAGTCGCTTCTTAAGCCGTGATGGCTTCGATGCGGATTTCGGTGTAGTTCTGACGGTGGCCCTGACGCTTCTGATAGTGCTTGCGACGGCGCATCTTGAAGATCTTGACCTTGTCGTGGCGGCCTTGCGCAAGAACCGTTGCCTTGACCACAGCGCCGGAGACGAGGGGCGTGCCAACTTTCAGTTGGTCGCCTTCGCCCACGGACAGCACTTGGTCCAGGGTGATTTCTTGCCCAATGTCTGCCGGTATCTGTTCTATCTTGAGTTTTTCGCCAGCGGCAACGCGATACTGCTTGCCACCGGTTTTTACGACCGCGTACATGGGGTGTTCCTTAAATAGGTAAATGGGTCCATCCGCGCGACCCGCCCTGCTGGGTGGGATTGCCGCCCTGGAAAGATCGCTTTCATGTCTTGGTGCCAGAACCTGGCAAGAAGGAAAGCGCCTGTGTGCTTTCAAGCACCGTAGTGCCTGGAAGTACCCCAGAGGGTTTACGCGGACAACCGACGTAATTCGGGCATTGCTGACCGAATCCAGGATATTAGCCCGGGACTTTTCAAAAGTCAAAAAGCCGTTGCAGACTAAGGGCTTAGGTGTGGCGGCCAGGCTTCAAACGGGCGGGATCACCCGGCGCGCGGTGTGGCGCGC
>NZ_JBHFII010000036.1:7878-29498 GCF_057334215.1 Achromobacter maghribensis
GTGGCGCGCCACCTCGCTGATGCCTGCCATCACGTCGCGCCGGTGGTCGTCGTCCAGCCTGTCAGTGGGAATCGACGTGCTGACCGCGACCCGTTTGCCCAGCGGGGTCACGCCCACATAAGCGGCATAACAGACCAGACCCGCCGCGATTTCCTCGCAATCTTGGCCCAGCCCCGTCTGGCGCACCTGATCGAGTTCGCGGTAGAGCGCGTCCGGGGTGGCCAGCGTGCGGTCGGTGATGCGCGGCAGTTGCGCCGGCAGGCGGGCGGCCAGCTCGTCCGGGCTCAGGCTGGCCAGCAGCGCCTTGCCCAGCGCGCAGGCGTGCGCGGGCAACCGCATGCCCGGTTCCGATACCAGCCGCACGGGGCGGCGGGCGTCTTCGCGGGCAAGGTAGACCACGTCGAACCCTTCCAGCACCGCCAGTTGCACGACCTCGTTGCAGCGGGCGACAAACTCGCTGGCGGCGGCATGGAAGGCGGCCGTTACGCCGTCGTGGCGCAGATAGGCGGCGCCCAGCGACATCAATTCGATGCCAACGATATAGCCGCCGTCCTTGCGTTCGATCCAGCGGCGCTGTTCCAGGCAGTCCAGCAGCAGATAAAGCGTGCTTTTGGCCAGCTGGCAGGTCTGGGCCAGTTCCGCCGCCTTGACCGGCGTGCCGCGGCCGGCAAGCACCCTCAGGATGTCGTGCGTGCGGCGGATGGCGGGGACGTCGTATTCAACAGGCATGACAGCATATTTCCAATATATTGGAATGAATATTAAGATGTTGGACATGATAATGCCATTCCCCTAGACTCGTCTTCCACCCATCGAATGCCGGATCGCGGGCCACGCCCGGTGGCGCGGCAGGCATCACGCGAGGAGACAACATGAACCAGCAAGACACTCTGCCGTCCGACCTGCCGCAAGCCCTGCTTGTGGGCCGGGTATGGCGTCCCGCACCCGTGAACGGTCCCAGCGTCGTGGTGGTGCGCAACGGCGAAGTCTTCGATATCACCGCCGCCGCGCCGACCGTGGCGGACCTCTTGGACCGCGCCGACCGCGTGGAAGTGGCGCGGAACGCGAAGGGGGAATCGCTGGGCGACGTGCGGGCATTGATGGCCGCCACGCTGCAGGGTGGCGACGGGCCGCGCCTGTTGGCGCCCTGCGATCTGCAACCGGTCAAGGCGGCCGGTGTCACCTTCGCGATCAGTTTGCTGGAACGCATGATCGAAGAAGAGGCGGGCGGCGATGCCAGCCGCGCCGACGAGATCCGTGTGCGGATGCAAGCGTTGATCGGCTCGGATTTGTCGCGCTTGCGCCCCGGTTCCGCCGAGGCGACCAAACTGAAGGCCGAGCTGGTCGAGCGCGGGCAGTGGTCGCAATACCTGGAGGTGGGCATCGGGCCCGACGCCGAGATCTTCTCGAAGGCCCCGGCGATGGCGTCGGTGGGCTTCGGTGCGCAGATCGGCGTGTTGCCGGAATCCGAGTGGAATAACCCGGAACCCGAAATCGTGTTGGCGGTGGACAGCCGCGGCGAGGTCGTGGGCGCGACCTTGGGCAACGACGTCAACCTGCGCGACATTGAAGGCCGCAGCGCCTTGCTGCTGACCAAGGCCAAGGACAACAACGGGTCGTGCGCCATCGGCCCCTTCATCCGCCTGTTCGACGGCGGCTTCAATATGGACAGTGTCCGCCAGGCCGACGTGTCGCTGCGCATCGACGGCGCGGACGGTTTCGCGCTGAGCGGCGTGAGCCACATGCGCGAAATCAGCCGCGATCCGCTCGATCTGGTGCGCCAGGCTTGCGGTGCGCACCACCAGTATCCCGACGGCTTCATGCTGTTCCTGGGCACGATGTTCTCGCCCAGCCAGGACCGCAAGGGGCCAGGGACGGGTTTCACGCACAAGCTGGGCGACCGCGTGGTGATTGCGTCCGAGCGCATCGGCGCGCTGGTCAACGAGGTGCAGCTGAGCACGCAGATCGCGCCATGGACCTTTGGGGTGCGCGCGCTGTACGCCAATCTGGCGGGGCGCGGCCTGTAACGGGATCCGGGGGCGGGGCAGGAGGGCGCGCGCGCGGGGTGGACGCGGGGCGGACGCGGCCGCCGGCCCCCCGTAACACCCCGTATAATCGCTGGTCGAATCCCCCGCCGTCCCTGGCGGGCCCAGCGGTAAGAGCCCCCACGCGGCTCGTTTCACTTGTCGGATACGTCTTGAATCTCCCCGCGCTTATTGCCCCCATTGCTGACGATATGAAGGCTGTCGACGCGGTTATCCGCGATCGGCTGAATTCCGATGTGGTGCTGATCCGCACGATCGGCGACTACATCATTGGCGCGGGCGGCAAGCGCATGCGCCCGGCCATGGTGCTGATGGTGGCGCGCGCCCTGGGTTACGAAGGGACGCATCACCAGTTGCTGGCCGCCGTCGTGGAGTTCATCCACACGGCCACCTTGCTGCACGACGACGTGGTGGACGAGTCCGACCTGCGCCGTGGCCGCGACACCGCCAACGCCGTCTTCGGCAACGCCGCCAGCGTGCTGGTGGGCGATTATCTGTATTCCCGCTCGTTCGAGATGATGGTCGAGGCCGACTCGATGCGCATCATGGGCATCCTGTCCCAGGCCACCACGGTGATCGCCGAAGGCGAGGTGCTGCAGCTCTTGAACGTGCACGACCCGGACGTGTCGCAAGAGCGCTACCTGCAAGTGGTGCGCTACAAGACCGCCAAATTGTTCGAGGCCGCCGCCCAGGTCGGCGCCGTGCTGGCGGGCGCAACGCCCGAACAGGAAGCCGCCGCGGCCGCTTACGGCCGCCATGTCGGTACGGCCTTCCAGCTGGTGGACGACGTGCTGGACTACAGCGGCGACGCCGCTGCCCTGGGCAAGAACGTGGGCGACGACCTGCGCGAAGGCAAGCCGACGCTGCCACTGATCCGCGTGATGGAAGTGGGCACGCCTGAACAACAGCAACTGATCCGCGACGCCATCAAGACGGGCGACGCCGACTTCGCCGCCGTGGCTGCCGCCATCCAGGCGACCGACGCGCTGGAGCACGCGCGCCTGGCCGCCGTGGCCGAAGCCGATCGTGCCCGCGAAGCCCTGTCCGCGTACCCCGTTTCCCCTTTCTTGAATTCTCTGCTAGAATTCTGCGCTTTCGCGGTGAATAGAGATCGCTAGCGCTGCGGGAGTTTCGCAGGCGCTTCGAACTTCAAGAAGGTTTGCAGAAAGCGGGTTGAAAAACCCGATTTTCAAAAAAGCCGAATTTAGGTTCTAATAGCGGTCGCTGTTGGTAGTGAAGAGAAGTAGAAAGACAGCGAAGATGTTTGGTTGCACTGAGCGTAGCCGAGCAAGCAGGTGGGCAGAGATGCCTAGATAGTAAGACTCGGGGCGTAGCTCAGCCTGGTAGAGTACTGCGTTCGGGACGCAGGAGTCGGAGGTTCGAATCCTCTCGCCCCGACCACTTGATGTGGTCAAACCCGACGGAAGACCCTTTAGCCCTATGGCCATTGGGTCTTTTTTGTTGGAACTGTGGCAAGGCGGTGTGTCAATTTTAAAGATGACAAAGCACACAATGTCTAAGCTACCCCCTGGCCTGAAGATGCGTGGCGGCGTTTGGCACCTACGCATCGGAATTCCCGACAACATCCGTGACACCGTATCCCGTTAGCCGTAACGGCAAGCCCGCTACGGACGCATTTCGTGGATCGCTCGGCACCAGCGACCGCGCCTTAGTTCTTGTTCTGGCGCACTCCAAAATTGCAGAGGTGCGCAAGGAGTTCGCGGACCGATTGGCGCTCAAGCAAGCCAAGGCCGCGCCGCCTCTGATTCCGCTCACGCCCGATCTGATTTCCTTCGTAAATGCGACGGTTGCGCGGGAGGTGCTGGTAACAGATGACGTATTGCGCACTGAGCTGCATGCGGCGGAAGCTTTCCTAGCGCCGCTGAGATTCCTGAGCCAGATAGACCCCGCCGCTGACTTCTTGGATAGCATTCAGGCGGGCGCATTGCGGAGTGTGCAGAGCCACATCGCCAGCAGCCTAGCTCGCGACGCTGCGCGGGGATACCTGGAGGCTGCGCAGCGTGTTGCTGATCCGATACTTTGCGGGATCGGGGTTCGCGTGGATTGGTGCCAGCCTGGGGGGCGTACCGCGTTACTGGGAATCTTGCGGGAGCTTGCGAGGGCGTGGGCGAACGCAACGTCGCGGGGAGACGGCGAGCTTGTTGCCACTCCTGCGCCGCCAGTTGCGCCTGAAGTTGCTGCGCTTCCAGACAGTTCCGGCCCAAGCCTCCGGGATATCGTGCCCGAATGGAAAGCCCTGAGCCGCGCAAAGTCCAACGCTGTTCAGCGCATGGAGCGTGCCTTGGCGCTGTTTGAAGAGGCTGTTGGGGTCTTACCCCTGACGCGGCTGGATCGTGGCGTAGGCGGGCGTTTTCTGGCCTTCCTGTTGGATAGTGGGGCTCGGAAGTTTGGGGACAGCACAGCCGCCAATCAGACCGCCGCTATCAACGCTCTTGTCAATGTAGCGATCAAGGTCGGCAAGTTGCCCGCCAATCCCTTTGACCTTTCATTTGAAGTTAAGGGAGCGGAGAGGCGCGAGGCGTGGACAAGGGCGGAACTGCGGACCATCTTCGAGTCCTCCTTGTTTCTCGAAAACCCGGCGAAGTTCCCAACGCTTCGGGCAACCGAAGCATCGGCGGGATACTTCATGCTCGGGATGCTGCTTTATTCCGGTGCGCGGATCGGGGAGTTGGCACAACTTGAAGTGGCCGATGTGCAGGACCGGGATGGCATATGGGCCTATGAAATCCATAACCGCGTCGGTACCGTCAAGACCGACGAGTCCGCTCGATGGGTTCCTATTCATAGCCACCTTGTTCGGCTGGGTTTGCTGGAGTATCACGCGAGCTTGAAGAGAGCCGGAACCGTCAAGCTGTTCCCCAGCCTTCATCGCGGTAAGGAGGCCCCTGCGAGCAACGCTACCAAATGGTTTGCCGCGTTTCGAAAGCTTGTTGGCCTGCCACCAGGCAGGCTGGAGGGGTCGCACAAATTTCGCCATTTGGTCCGCACGGCGCTGGATGAGCTGGGGGTGGGGCAAGGCGTGGCAGACGCGCTCACTGGCCATGCGCCGACTGGAAGCAGCGGCCGCACGGTCTATACGAATGCACGCCTTCCTGCGGTCTCTGAAGCAGTGGAAAAACTGGACTTTGGTCTGGACCTGCCGCGAGTGTGGCGGCAACGCCCCGGCTAAAATTCGTCCCAAAAGAGCGAGATTTATCTTCGAGCCGCCCGTGAGGCCGTCGCCCCTGGATGCACCTCGATCGAATGAGGTTGAAGCTGAAGCAGTTACGGACCTGCTAGGGAGTGTCCGAGATATCTCTCATTTCTGGAGGCACGTAGCCCAGCATGGTTACGTTGTTGCAGTCCGCGTCCGCAGCGAGCATTCCTTTGCTCGTTTTCTGTACGCGAAGATTCGGCGCAAAGTCGTCTGCGGGGTCTGGTCTAAGTTCCCTGAACATGACCATCAAGCAAGCGTCCACGCGGCGAATTCGTTCGTGGGCGTACTGCAATCCCTTAAACGTCTGTGAACTCGGACATTTGAGCCTTTTTCCATGGATCGATTCTTCGGGGGTAGAGAGGGTTTGGCCGAGAGTAAGGCAATCCTTGATCAGTGAAACGCCAACATTGATGCCGCTCGTGATCAATTCAAATGCAACTCCAGAGCCAAGCGGCATTTCCTGTCTCAGGCGTGCGCTTTCGAAAGTATGCTTGCTGCGGAGAGTGCGGTGTGTCCCGAGGAACACGGCCCACGCATCTTCAAGCCGATTCTTCGCTGCATCAGAGACTATCGCGTCTTCCAGAGAAATCGCCGCGTCAATGAACTCGGCATACACCTGTTCCGTACGGTCTATCGCAGCACGGACTTCGTCCATGCTCTTCGTGATCCCGTCGCGTTCCCGTTGAGATGCTTGGTAATGACTCGTGAGCCATGTGCCAACACCCACTGAAAATAGAGAGGTTATAAGGATCAGAGCGACGGGATGGCGAATTAGCTCGTCTATGCGTTGCCAACGCGACTTACTTTGGCTGCTTCCTTGCTGGCGAATGACTTCAAAGCCAATCTCTTTCAGTGTTGGCGGCAATTTCCCCGGCATCGCAAATCCTTAGACGATAGCTGATGGGGTCCAAGTGTATTCGGCCGCATGGATAGGCGGGTGTATACGCAAGTCGAGTTGCCCGCAGATGGTCGGACCGTCGAGCATCTTGATTGCGGACTGGATTTGCGAAAACGTACGAACCTTCGGAAAACAACCGACTGCGCGTTTAAGCTGAGACATACGCCAGGAGCTGACAATGACACGCGCTATTCTTTTGCTGGTTTGGACCTGTCGAAGGAGCCCGTGGTATTGACAGTCCCCTGATACCAAAGGGCGTTACTACATCATGCAACTCATTGACGCCTATTCTTGCGCAGGCGAGGACATCGGCATCGGCACGCTTGGGCGTCAAGGGGGGAACATTCGCTATCGTGGGCCGTAATTGGAAAGGAACGTTGCCTCCGGAGATGGGGAAGATTTCGAATTAGTCGAAAAAATCGACATCTGACGGATATACAAGCCGCACAGTGGCAAAGCACCGTGCTACGACCATCGATCGTTCTTTCGGGAATGGGTGTTTTGACGTCCACTGCCTTGCCGGCAGCGGCCATTCCGCCTTCAGAGCACTGCTGCGGAGCATTAGCTAGGTAACGCGCACGGCACTTCCCGGAATAGGCGCACACAAATTGCCCGATTCCAACTGCGGATCACGCGACAATCTGTAACACCAGGGGCACACGTGGAGATAGTCTTTCTGTATAGAATTTGGACATTCTATCTGGCGAACCTCAGAGGCTCAGCGTGCTTAACCCCCGTTGCCATGAGAATCAGCTCCCTTCCAAGCTCTATGCCTTGGTAGAACGAACTGTCGTGTTGAATGGACTGACCGTCCCTGAGTTCGTGATCGCCGCTCTAAACGAAGAAGCCCTGGCCCTGATTACCGCCAGTGGTCCAATTCGACTGACTAGCGCTGATCAAATAGCGTTTGCCCAAAGCGCTAATCCATCCCGCTCCGCCGATGCAGCCCTGTGGTCTTACCAAAGCTCTGAAATCGAAAGCGCTTAAGTTGCCCGATTTCACGGTGGTCTAGGGGGGTGTCGGATATTGTCTCCAACATGAGGCTGACGTCGCTTTCCAATCTATTGCCGGGAGCGTACTGGGCTTCACGGAGTGTTCTACCAAAGCAACGGTTTCGCAATTCCCGTCACCCTCATGGATGAGGAGCATGTCATGATCAGAGCGTTACTGAATCGCGTCGCAATGCAGCAGCTCAGCGGAATGGTCTTGTCACTCGCAGCGCTCCTGATCCCTGTTTCCCAGACAACCGCGCAAACGTCTCAGCAAAACACAAGGCAGACCAGCGTAACCGGCGAGATGTTTGACCGGACGGTTCTGCCTATCCCGCCTTATCAGAAGGTGGGCAAGCTCGCACCTACCATCAAAGATTCCGATCCGATCAAGTGGCCGGTGGAGGTCTCGGCCCCCAAAGGCGCGCCAAACGTGTTGGTAATCATGACCGATGACGTCGGCTTTGGTGCGACTGAGCTGTTCGGCGGTGCCATCCCCACTCCTACGTATGACCGTCTGGCGAAGAACGGTCTGAAGTACAACAATTTTTTTACTACCGCGGTCTGCTCGCCATCGCGTGCCGCCCTCATCACCGGCCGCAATCATCACGTAGCATCCACCGGCATCATCATGGAATTCTCGACGCCTTATCCTGGCTATCACAGCTTGGTTTCAAAGAGCGTGGCGACGATAGGCGAGATTCTCACAAGCAACGGCTATGGCACCTCTTGGTTCGGCAAGAATCACAACGTACCCGACTGGCAGACCACTCCTGCGGGTCCTTTCGATCTCTGGCCCACAGGGCTAGGTTTCGAATACTTCTACGGTTTTCTCGGTGCCGACGCTCACCAGTTTCGCCCTGCGATCTACGAAGGCACCACACCGATCGACCCGTACCTCGGCAGGGAAGAAACTTACACCCTCAATGAGGATATGGCGGGCAAGGCTATTAAATGGATACGGACGCAAAAGGCGGTCTCACCCGATAAGCCTTTTTTTGCCTATTACACGCCTGGTACCAACCACGCCCCGCACCATGCGCCAAAGGAGTGGATCGAAAAGTTCAAGGGCAAGTTCGATATGGGTTGGGACGAATTGCGCAAACAGACGTTCGAACGGCAGAAAAAGCTAGGCATTATTCCGCAGAATGCAGTTCTCCCTCCCACGCCGGAGTCGTACAAGCGCTGGGATTCCCTTTCGCCGGATATGAAAAAGG
The DNA here is from genome assembly GCF_057334215.1 of Achromobacter maghribensis. Classification (NCBI taxonomy): domain Bacteria; kingdom Pseudomonadati; phylum Pseudomonadota; class Betaproteobacteria; order Burkholderiales; family Alcaligenaceae; genus Achromobacter; species Achromobacter maghribensis. The sequence continues at coordinate 16,245 of NZ_JBHFII010000036.1, forward strand.
TGACCGCCCGGCAAATGGAAGCCTATGCTGCCGCGCTTGCGCACGCCGATTACGAGATTGGCCGGGTCATCGACTCCATTGACAAGCTGGGTGAAATCGACAACACCCTCGTCATCTACATCCAGGGCGACAACGGCTCAAGTGCAGAGGACCCAACGCCTGATGGCGTTGGAATGACCAGCGAAATCGTGACGATCGTCAATAAGTTCAATGACACACCCGAGTTCATGATCAAGAACATCGACGAAATCGGCAGCATGTGGATGCAGAACCACTTCGCCCGGGGCTGGGCTCATGCTATGAACACACCCTTCCAATGGGATAAGAAACTCGCTTCTCATCTTGGCGGATCCAAGACTTCGATGGTGGTTTCGTGGCCGGCACGCATTAAGAATACAGGAGAGATGCGCAGCCAGTTCGTTCATATCACCGACATCGTTCCCACGATTCTCGAAGCAGCACACCTTCCAATGCCGAAGCTGGTCAATGGCGTCGAGCAGGTTCCCCTGAATGGCACGAGCTTCATGTATACCTTTGACGACGCAAAGGCGCCCGAGCAGCACGCAACACAGTACTTCGAGATTATCGCGAACCGGGCCATCTACCACGATGGCTGGATGGCTAGTACCACGCCGGTGATTTCCCCCTGGAGTGCCCCACTCGGCAAAAAACCGGATTCCGTGGAGGACTATAACTGGGAGCTCTACAATCTCAAGGAGGACTTCACTCAATCAAAGGACCTCGCGAAACAGTATCCGCAAAAGCTGGCGGAGTTGAAGAAGCTCTTTGATAGCGAGGCCAGAAAAAACCAGGTCTATCCGCTTGATGATCGTTACGTCGAAAGGGCTATGCCGGAGAACCGTCCGCAGCACAATGTCGGACGTACTAGCTACACCTACTTCGATGGTGTGACGCGCATCACGGAAGGCATGGCGCCGAACATGAAGAACACATCCTACTCGGTGACGGCAGACGTCGTTGTTCAACAAGCGGGCGCGGATGGCATCCTCATGACGCAGGGGGGATATTTTGGTGGTAATGCTCTACTCTTGATGGATGGCAAGCCGACGTTCCTCTATGCGCGGTCGCATTACCCCGAACACAAATACAAAGTGCAGGCGCCCGACAGGCTCGCTCCAGGCAAGCGTACCGTGAAGGTCGATTTCGCCTACGACGGCGGCGGCGCCGGTAAAGGCGGCACTGCCACGATTTACGTGGACGGCACGCAGGTTGCACAGGGGCGTATCGAACAGACCGTCCCGATCCGTGTCAGTGCTGACGAGACGCTGGATATTGGCGAGGATACTGGAACGCCTATCGTCCGCGACTACCAGGTTCCGTTCCGTTTCAGCGGAGAGATTGAGAAGGTGGTCATTGACCTGAAGCCGTGACCCGACAGGAGACGCTGCGACATGTACAGCGGCCGGCACCTCTTTGGCGCCGTACGTTGTACATGGCTGTAGCGCCATGTCGGAACGGTTCGCCTGGTGACAGCAGGGGCAGGGGCGGACCGGATCCCGAAGCTGGCCCCGGGGCCGAAAAGAAGGCGTCAATAGTCGACCAGAGAAGGGACGTCGGTCTCTGCGGGCAAGGACCGAGAGCAGATTTGCGTCGACTAACTGCGCCAGACAAGGATGGATGCACCGAGTTTTTAGCTTTGTGCCTTCACAGGCTTGATCAACTGTAGGGGATTGAAATGGCAGATATCAGCTTGACGTCCGAGAACCCGACGTGGGCCTGGACCGATGCAGAAACCGACGAAGAATTCAACTTTTCGCTCAATGTCGATAATGGCGCAGTGAATCTCACCGATGCGGGTTCTGTCACGGCCAACTTCGATGGTTCGCATCCTTTCTCCATCTATGCCGAGAACACCACCCTGTTGATCGGCAACCTGAACGGCGGCGCCGGCGACCAGCCCATCACTTTGCAGGTCGGCCCCAATTCCAACACCGGCTTCGCGCAATTCCAGCCGCAATGGCTGGACAACATGACCATCGATTTTTCCCAGGCGGGAGGAACCGGCACGGTGGCCATGAACGTGGAAAACATCACCACCAACCCCAATGACGTGTTGCACATAACCGGCGTGGAAGGCGGAGCGTCGTTCACCTTCGCGGGCGCGATGCCGGATCACGCAGAGCTGAACAACGGCATCCTGACGTTCTACGAGGCCGACAACACGCCGATCCTGCAGGTGCAGGCCGACAACTTCACCCAGGAGGACGTCGACAGCCTGGAGTTCAACGGCAACACCGTGTCGTTCGCCTGCTTCCTGCGCGGCACGCTGATCGCCACGCCGGACGGCGAGAAACCGGTGGAGACGTTGCAGCCCGGCGACCGGGTGCGCACCGCGAGCGGCGGCGTGGCCACGGTGAAGTGGATCGGGCGCCGCACGCTGTATGCGGCGCACATTCCGGGCAGCCACGCGGTGCGCGCGTTTCCGGTGCGCATTGCGGCCGGCGCGCTGGCGCCGGGGGTTCCGGCGCGTGACCTGCATGTGTCGCCCGGGCACCATATGTGCTTCGGCGGCAAGCTGATTCCGGCGATGCTGCTGGTCAACGGCAAGACGATCGTCCAGGATTTTTCCCGGAAGGTGTTCGAGTATTTCCACGTCGAGCTCGAGCAATTCGACATTCTGCTGTCCGAGGGCGCGCCGTCGGAGTCGTACGTGGATACGGGCAATCGCTCGATGTTCCAAAACGTGAACAACGTGACACTGCTGGCCGACTTTGGCCCGCCGGCAGGCCGTCCGGCCATCGAGGGCATGGAAGTGCTGCGTTCCGGTCCGGAAGTGGTGGCGGTGCGCAAGCGCCTGCTCGCGCGCGCCGAACAGTTAACGCAGTCGGTGCGGGCGTCTGATCCGGATTTGAGAGTGGAGGTGAACGGGCAGCCGGTCAAGGCGCAGCCGCACGACGCGGCCGAGTCGGTATACCGGTTCCGTTTGCCGGACGCCGACGTGGGCGACATCCATCTCCTGTCCCGTTCCGCCGTGGCCCGGGAAACCTCCGCATTTCCATGCCGCGACCTACGCCAGATCGGGGTGGGGCTGGTGCGCATCACGATCGAGGATGCCGATGGCCGGCGCGATATCAGCCTGACCGACGCGCAGTTGCGGGGCATGCACGTTCCACAGGATGTGCACGGCGCGCTCATGCGCTGGACGGACGGTCATGCCGTGATTCCCCGCGGCCTGCATCGCGCGCGCGGCAAGGCCGTGCTGGAGCTGCATGTCCTGCGCACCTACTCGTACTGGGAAAGCGCGCACACGCGGCAGGCAGCATAGCCCAGGCCCGCAAGGGCAGCGTCGCCAGCCGCTGAAGCACGGCGGTCACCCGTGGGCAGAAGCGGCCTACCACACAACAAGATGCAGGGAAGGGCAAGGGCATGGCGAATCGTGACGGCATTCTGGCAGTGGAGCAGTCGGTCTGCGCGGCGTTGCTGGGCCAAGCGGCGGTAATCCGCCACATACTGGTCGCGCTGCTGGCCGACGGCCATGTCTTGCTCGAAAGTTTGCCAGGGCTGGCGAAGACTCGTACCGTCAAGGCGCTGACGCGGGCAGGGCAATCCCTGCCTGCACTGATTCAGGCAGGGCGAGTAAACGGCTGGCGCATGCAATCAGCAACCGACTGCGGGAGGACGCGAGACGAAACCTGAAGCTGGAGTTCTGCTTTCCTAGCGTGTCTGCTTATCGGGCTCTTGGCGCATGGTGGCCTATGAACTATTCCTTTGCTCTCGTTGGTCTGGCGGTGCTGTTTTTTTCCTGCTGTTTGCGGCGATCCAGCTTGGGCGGTATCTGGATAGGCGAGCTGTCCCGAACGGCGAAGCATCCAGCCGGCCTGGCGTCGCCGCCGTCGAGGCGTCTGTCTTTGCCTTGCTGGGCTTGCTAGTGGCGTTCACTTTTTCCGGCGCGGCACAACGCATGGTGGAGCGGCGCAATCTGTTGGTTCAGGAGATCAATGCGATCGGAACCGCGTGGCTACGCATCGACATGCTCAACATTGTCGACCAGCCACGGCTGCGCGAGCAGTTTCGCCACTATGTGGATGAGCGCATCAATTACTACAGGCATGTGGCCGACCTGAATCAACGCGATGCGATCGCCGACAAGGTCGGAGCTCTTCAGAAAAGAATCTGGATCCTGTCCGTGCAGGCTGTCGAGCACAGCACGCCGCCTTTTGCGGCCTCCTACGTCGGCGCCGTGAATGACATGCTTGATGTCGCTACGGCCCAGACGGCGGCGCAGAAAGTCCATCCGCCCATGGTGACTTATTTGTTCCTTGGATTTGTTGCCCTGGTCTGCGGTTTCTTTGTCGGCCTGAACCTAGCCGATGCCAAGCGCTATCGTCATTGGTGTGTCCGGTTTCACTCACGCCATCGATCGGCGGGCGGGCGGACGCTGGGAGCGCGGAGGGGTATGGAGCTGTTGCGAGAGTATGGTCCATGTCAGTGGCCGGCCGTTACGCCCAAGAAGCGTTAAGGGAGGAGGGCACGCACGACCGACATTCGCAAATATCTGGCAAATGATGGAATCGGGCCAGGGCGGAGCCGAAGACGTATCGATTCAAAAGTCCGGCGATTTTGTTCGGGCCTCGAAGAACACTGCGTTCGGGACGCAGGAGTCGGAGGTTCGAATTCTCTCGCCTCGACCACTTGATGTGGTCGAATTTTTGAAAGTGTTTCCCGACACTTTTAGCTGAAAGCCGGTATCGCGCAAGCGGGCCGGCTTTTTTGCGTTTTGGGTTCGGGGTTTGGATTGGAAGATAGCAGGAAGGCAGCAGAACGAGGCGGTGCCGATCGCGTCGCAAGTTTTCCGGTGAATCAGACTGTTCAATCCTCCAGACGAAGGCCGGGAACTCGGGCGAACTCGCGGGTGTTGTTTGTCACCAGGACAAAGCCTTGAGACCGGGCATGGGCCGCGATCATTGCATCGTAGGCTCTCGCGTGCCTGATCGCCGGGCCGCTTCGCCCAGGGCCCGCAAGCCGGCGGCCATCGCGGGGCTCCAGGGCCGAGCGATGTTCAGCCGCAAGCAGTGGCCGTATTTTCCCGACGCGGAAAAGAGCGTGCCCGGGGTGTAGGCGATGCCGTGCTGCACCGCCGTGCGCAACAGAGCCAGCGTATCCGTTTGGTCGGGCAGTTCCAGCCATAGCCACCAGCCGCCGTCGGGGCCGCGCACGCGCGTGCCCGCCGGGAAGTGTTGGCGGACGCAATCCTGGGCCAGCGGCACGACGGACGCCAATCGCGCACGCAGTTTGCGCAGATGCGCGGGCAGCTTGCCGGATTTCATGTAGTCGGCAAGCACTTGCTGTTCCAGCAACGGCGCGGCGAGCGAGCTGCTGATCTTCTGCGATTCCAGTTGGCGATGACGCCGGCCGCCCAGCACCCAACCCACGCGGAACGCGGGCGCCATGCTCTTGCTGCACGAGCCGCAGTAGATCACCCGGCCATCGCGGTCCCAGGCTTTCACGGCGGGCGGCCGGTTGGTCTTGTGCCCCAGGTCGCCGAAGACATCGTCTTCGATCAGCGTCAGGTCGTGGCGGCGCACGATCTTCAGCAGGCGCTGTTTGGCGGCCTCTGGCATGCAATCACCCAGCGGGTTCTGGAATGAGGGCATGGCCACCACCGCCCGCACACCGCCATGATGTTCCAGGGCGTATTCCAGCGCCTCCAGGCTCAGGCCCTGGCCGGGCACGCAGGGCACTTCCAACGCGCGCAAACCCAGGTTTTCGATAGTTTGCAGCAGCCCGAAGTACACCGGGGACTCCACGACAATGGTGTCGCCGGGCTTGGCCACGGACCGCAGCGCGATCTGCATGGCTTCGGTGGCGCCATTCGTGATCAATACGTCTTCGGGCGCGGCGTCGATGCCGCAGGTCGCCAGATGGGCGATCAGCTCGGCTTTGAACGCCGGTAGCCCGGTGCCGGACGGGTAGGCGCCCAGGGCCAGCGGATCGCGCCGCAAGTGGCGCTGCGCGATTCGCGCCAGGGCATCGCCGGGATACCATTCCGGCGCGGCGCTAGCCAGGTGCAGCGCCAGCGGCAACGGTTGCGCCGTCAGCGCGTACAACTGCGTCATCCGGTGCTGCAGGGACGCCAGCTGGTCATATTCCATGGGCACGGGGGCGGCAACCGCTGCGGGCGCACCGCGGCGGGCTTGGTGCAAGGCCTTCCAGTCCGCCACGTACATGCCGGATTTGTAGCGTGCTTCCGCATAGCCCTCGCGCTCCAGTTCCCGGTAGCAGCGAGTGGCGGTCGACACACTGACGCCATGCGTGGCCGCCAGTTCGCGGACGGAGGGCAGGCGCTCGCCCACGGCGTATTCCGAGGCGCGGATGGCGACTTTCAGCCGCGAAGCGACAAGCGCATAACTGTGCTGCATAACAGACAGGAAAAAGTACGATCTGTGCAGCTTAACCCAGGGCCCGCCTGTTGCCGCCGCGGCGCACCGTCGCGGGCACTATCTAGCCTTTCTCCCATCAGTTCGAAACCGGAAGGCGCAACCCATGCACGCAGATAATTTCACCCTGGCCCGCTACCTTGAACGCATCGGGCATGACGGCGATACCCGCGCCGATATCACGACGGTGGCGGCGCTGATGCGCCGCCAGTTGTTTACCGTGCCCTTTGAGAACCTGGACGTGCAGGCGGGTCGCGTCGTGTCGCTGGTGCCCGAAGACATCGTGGAGAAAATCCTCGAGCGCCGTCGTGGCGGCTATTGCTACGAGGTAAACGGCCTGTTTGCCATGGCGCTTGAAGCGCTGGGCGTGCCTTACCGCTTTGTGGCGGCGCGCCCGATGTTCTATCCCGTCAAGCGTCCCAAGACGCACATGGCGTTGGTGGTTCACGCAAGTGGCGCCGACTGGCTGTGCGACCTGGGCTTTGGCAGCTATGGAATACGGGCGCCGATGAATCTGGCGGAGCTGGACGCGGAGGTGCCGCAGGATATGGACGCCTTCATGCTGAGCCGGCTGGACGGCGACGCATTCGTCCTGAAGGCACGCGCCGGTGGGCAATGGTTGAATCAGTACGCGTTTGATCTGTCGCCCCAGGAATGGGTGGATTTTGTGCCGGCGAACTATCTGAACTCGACCCATCCGGACGCAATCTTCGTGCAGAAGCGCGTGGTGGTGCTGCACAACGAGACGGGCCGCAGCATGCTGGTGGGCAACGCCCTGAAGGTGGTGCGCGATAACGACGTTGTCGAGACCACGCTGGATGACGCAAGCGTGGCTGACGAGCTGGAACGGCGTTTCGGGCTGCACCCGGTCGTGTGATCGGCGGGGTCGGAAACACTCGCAACAATAAATTACGGGCCTTGCGGTGCCTGTCCCTGCGCTTCGATGCGGTGCCCGTGACCCCGCCGGGCCCGCAACCCGCGCTACGGCTTGATCCCGGTGGCGAGCCGCCCGCCAGCGCGGCCGCGTGACCTCGGACCGCGCCATGTTTCAGTCCGCGATCCGGTGGTTGCGGCGCTTTCCCAAGGCAGTAGGATGCGCGGTCACGCATCCGACTCAGCCCCCTTCAAGGACCGATCCCATGACGCTGCCCCGACTGCGAGTTGCCCTCTCTGCCATGACGCTTGCCGTGGCCGTGTCGGGATGCGCGACCCAACAAGATTCCTATGGCAAGGGCACCATGGACGACCCGCGCTATGCGCAGTTGCTCGACTTGATCGACAAGGCATTGAAGGCGGACATGGCGGTGGTGCTGGTCGCTGACCTGATGCCGCACGCTTCGCTGAACGACGCGGAATCCATGACGAAATGGACCGGCAATGTGATCTTCACGCACGAACAGCGCCCGGATATCACGTTTGGCCGCAAGTTCCAGAACAATGCGCTGCAACGCGACAAGGACGCCACCTATTTGTTCAAGGCGTACGAAGTGCATATCTTGCCGCCGGGCAAATACTTGCTGACGGGGGGCGACGATTACAAGCTGAACGCCTTGCTGGACCAGGTGGGTGCGCGCAGCGGTCCGGAGGGGTCGGGCAGTGGGGCCAACGGTACGGCCTATCTGTCGCCGGAGCTCTATCGCGAATACTACAAAGAGACCAATTGGCACGAAGGCACCACGGGTAGCCAGATAAAGACGCGCACGGTCTGCACGGCGGTGCATCGCGGAACGGGCGCGTGCGTCAGTTGGGGCGAAGAGCAGTACACCGAGACTACGCAGGGCTCCCGCGCCGGCTATTACGAGCAAACGGATTCGCGGGACGTTCCGGCCATCAAGGTGCAGTCGCGCGTTCCGCCGAAGCGGGCGCTGGCCAGCTTTACGCTCAAGGGCGGCCAGTTCGTGCTGAGCCAGCGCGTGCACATGAAGACGCCCAGCTACAAGTACAAGCAGTCGGGATGCCGGGCGGTCGATCCGAAGAAAATCGAGTGCCCGCTTGAGGACTTCACCGTCTATACGCGCCCGGCGCCGATGGAGTTGACCCAGAAGCTCATCGCGCAACGCGACTTGAGCGATGCGCACCGGCAGTTGCTGTCCACCTTGCAACCCATGCAGATCACGCCGCTGGGCAAGCAGGGGAAGGAAGATCCGATCTGGGGCGTGCCGCTGTCGATAGGCAATGGAAGATAAGGTTGGTCGACCGTATGCAACATCACAAGCGTTCTTGCACAATGGTTCGTCATCTGTTCTTTACCGCCTCGTTGGCCATCGCCGGCAGCGCGGTGGCCGCGCCCTCGTTCAACTGCGCCAAAGCCACCACGCCGGTCGAAAAAGCCATTTGCGCCAACACCGCCCTGGCGGATCAGGACGCGGCCATCGCGCGGCAATACAACGCCGTGCGTGGCAAGCTGGACGCCGAGGCGGCCAAAGTCCTGACCGCCGATCAACGTTATTTCCTTGGCGTGCGCGACGAGGTCTATGCCGAGCCTTTCTCGGGAAGCACGCCGGTCAAAGAGATCGGTACCCGCATGGATTACCGCCTGCGTTTCCTGAAGGCCATCAATCCGCAGCCGGCTGCCGGCTTTAGCGGCAAGTGGAAAAACGTCGAGGGCGAAATCGAGATCACGCAATCCGCCGATGGCCAGTTGTTTGTGTCGGCCAATTCGTCGCAGCCCTATAACGGTCGCTGGGTGTGCGATATGAGCGGCAACGCGGTGGTCTCGGGCGACACCCTGAAAGTCGCCTATCAGGATGGCGCGCCCTGGGTGCTTGCGCTGACGCGCCGCGGCGCCGTGCTGGTGGTTCGTGAAGTCCCGCCGACAGGCGCGAAAGACGAGGGCTTTGGCCCGCCGTTCTGCGGCATGAATGGCAGCCTGTCCGGCGACTGGTTCGCGGTGCGCTGATCACACCCCGAAGGTTTCCCGGTCCGCGCGCTGAAGCTTCCGGGATCAGCGCGCGGGGCCGTCTGGCCTACTTGGCGGCAACCAGCGGGCAGCCGCCTTGTTTCAACGGACGGAACGCGTTGTCGCCTGGGATCGTGCGCAGGATCTTGTAGTAGTCCCAGCGCGCTTTGGATTCCGAGGGCTTCTTCACCTCGACCAGGTACATGTCGTGCACCAGGCGGCCGTCTTCGCGCAGGTAGGCGTTGCGGGCGAACATGTCGTCGATCTTCATGCCGCGGATCTGCTTCATGACCGCATCGCCTTCCAGCTGGTTGCTTTCCTTGACGCCCTTCAGGAAGGTCAGCACGGACGAGTAGACGCCGGCCTGTGCCATCGTCGGCACGCGTCCCTTCATGCGTGCGGCGTAGCGTTTGCTCCAGTCGCGGGTGCGCTCGTCCATGTCCCAATAGAAGCCCGTGGTCAGCACCAGGCCTTGCGCCTGCTCCAGGCCCACGCCGTCCACGTCCGTGATGAACATGAGCAGCCCGGCCAGCTTCTGTCCGCTTTTGATCAAGCCGAATTCGTTGGCCTGCTTGATCGCCATGGTGGTGTCGCCCGAGGAATTGGCCAGCGCCACGATTTCAGCCTTGGACGCTTGCGCCTGCAACAGGAACGACGAAAAGTCGTTCGAGGCACGCGGGTGCTTGACGGCGCCCAGCGTCTGGCCGCCGGCCTGTTTGACCGCGTTTTCCGTGTCGGCCTGCAAGGCGTGGCCGAAGGCGTAGTCGGCGGTCAGGAAGTACCACTTCTTGATGCCGGATTCCGTCAGCGCGCGGCCGGTGCCGTTGGCCAGCGCGTAGGTGTCGTAGGTCCATTGGGCGGTCGAGGCCGAGCACGCCTTGCCCGTCAGGTCCGACGTGCCGGCGGTCGAGGCCAGGAACGCGATGTTGGAAGTACGGGTGATCTCCTGCACGGCTAGCGCGACCGACGAGGTTGGCACGTCGACGATGGCCTTGACGTTGTCCTGGTCGATCCAGCGGCGCGCGGTGGCCGAGCCGATGTCGGCCTTGTTCTGGTGGTCGCCGGAAATGACCTCGATCTTGCGGCCCAACACGGTGGGCCCGAAGTCTTCGACCGCCATGCGGGCGGCTTCGACCGAGCCTTGCCCCGACAAGTCGGCGTTCATGCCGGACAGGTCGGTCAAGACGCCGATGCGGATGGGTTTGTCGGACTGGGCCTGCGCGGCGGGCAGGGCGAAGGCGCCGGCGACGAGCAGGGCGCTAAGCAATGGTTTCATGTCTTTCCTCCTGGATGGGGTGCCCGCTCTTTGGCGGGTCTTACGGGCGGGTCTAACGGGTGGGTCTAATGGGTGGGTCTAACGGGCGGAACGGAACCGCGGACGGGAACGCCGGCACTACATCGCCGCGGCGGGGGACAGCAAGTGGCACAACAAGAATTGATCGGTCTGCGCGTGCGCATGGCGGTTCGCGTCGAACTGGGCATCGATGGCGCGTTTGGTCAGGCGCAGCGCTAGCGTGGGGCAGGCGGCGGCCTCCCGTGCGAGCTCGGTGGCGGCGCGAAGCGCGTCGCCGGCAGGGGCGACGCGATCGGCCAGGCCCCACGCTTCGGCAGTGGCCGCATCCAGCCGCAGGTCGGTGAATAGCGCCCGCTTGGCGCGCGCCGGGCCCACCAGGCTGGCCAGGCGCGGTAGCCCGCCCCAGGCAAGCGGCAGGCCCAGGCGGACTTCCGGCAGGCGCAGGAACGCGTCGGCGCCCAGCACACGCCAATCGCAAGCCAGGGCCAGCACGGCGCCGCCGCCCACCGCCGCGCCTTCGATGGCGGCAACGGTGACTTGAGGCAGGTCGCCCCAGGCGCGGCACAGCACTTCGCCGCGAGCCAGCGCGCGTTGCGTCGCCAGCGGGTCGTCATGGCTCCAGAGCGCGGGGTCTTTCAGGTCGATGCCCGCGCTGAAAAGGGCGGGCGCCCCGGTCAGCACGACGGCGCGGATCTGGTCATCGCTGGCAAGTTCGGCCGCGGCGTCGATCAGCGCGTCCATGGCCGCCAGATTCAGCGCGTTGGCCTTGCCGCCCCGGTCATAGCGCACCACGGCCACGCCTTTGTCCCGCTCGATTGAAACCATGCTCATTCGCTGTCCTTCGGGTTTATTTCGTGGATATACTACCAAGTATGTTGAAAGTCGCAAGACGCCGTGGGGCATCTGCCGGGGGGTGTGCGGGTAAGTCCGCATTCGCCAAGCCTGGATGGCTGCGGAAAAGTCATGAAAAATAAGCGAAATAACAAAGCGAGGAGACCGTTGATGAACGATGAGGCTCGGGCGGCCATTCCCGACCGCCAGGCGTGCGTGCTGCGCTATCTGTTGGAAAGCCAGGCCAAAAAGATACCGGACAGAATCTTTGTCCGTTTCCATGGTGGTCCGTCGTGGACCTATGCGCAGACGTTGGCGCAGGTGCGCCGGCGGGCGGCGGCGCTGCGCCGCGAAGGGGTCAGGCAGGGCGACCGCGTGCTGTGCTGGATGGGCAACGGGCCAGAGCTGCTGACCAATTGGTTCGCCATCAATTACCTGGGCGCGGTGTACGTGCCGTTGAATACGGCGCTGCGCGGGCGGCCGCTTGCGCACGTGCTGGAGAACGCGCAGGCCTCCCTGATGCTGGCGCACCGGGCGTTGGTCGGACGCTTGCAGGCGCTGTCGCCGGGCGCGCTGACCCGCGTGTTGCTGACCGGCGAAGGCGAGACGCCCGCCGGCATGCCGTCCGCCGTGTCGTTCGCGGCGCTGGTGGATCCGACGGGCGAGCCGGCGGCCGACCTGCTGGCCACCGAGACGCCCATCGAACCCTGGGATACGCAGTCCATCATGTACACGTCCGGCACGACGGGGCTGTCCAAGGGCGTGGTCACCTCGTATGTGCAGCTCTACACCATGGGGCCGGATGCTTTCGACTGCATCGCGCCGGACGATCGCTGCATGATCGCCGGCCCCATCTTCCATTGCGGCAGTACCTTGTATGTGTACGCGATGCTGGCCTGCGGCGGGTCGATCGCCATGGTGACTGAATTCCGCACGGCCGAGTTCTGGGACGCGATTCGCGATACCGAAAGCACGGTGGTGCTGTTGCTGGGCGTGATGGCCAACTTCCTGCTCAAGCAGCCGCCCTCGCCGCGCGACCGCGACCACACCTTGAAGAAGGCGTTCATCGTGCCGTTCGGCGAAGACGCGCCGGCATTTCAGGCGCGTTTTGGCGTGGATCTATACACGGTCTACAACATGACCGAGATTGCCAGCCCCTTGAGCGCGGGCCCCGGGCTGACGGAGGCGGGGCGCTGCGGCAAGCCGCGCCCGTGGTTCGAGCTGCGGGTGGGCGATGCGCAGGACCGCGCGGTGCCGGACGGCCAGGTCGGTGAGCTGCTGATCCGCTCGCATCGGCCCTGGGCATTGTTTTCCGGCTACTACCGCAACGCGGAAGCCACGGCCGCGTCCATGCGCAACGGCTGGTTCCACACGGGCGACGCCTTCCGGCGCGACAGCGAGGGCACGTTCTTTTTCGTGGACCGGTTGAAGGACGTGATCCGCCGCCGCGGCGAGAATATTTCGTCGTTTGAGCTGGAGGGCGAGATCTGCGCGCATCCGGCCGTGCGCGAGGCGGTCGCCGTGGCGGTGCCCAGCGAACACGGGGAAGACGAGGTGCTGGCGGTGGTGACGGCCGTGGACGGCGCCGATATCGAACCCGCCGCGCTGGTCAATTGGCTGGCGGAGCGGGTGCCGCACTACATGGTGCCCCGCTATGTGCGCGTCGTCGAGGAGTTGCCGAAGACCGCTAGCGGCAAGCTGCAAAAGCATGTGCTGCGTAGCGAGGGGCTGGCCGACGGCACGTGGGACCGCGATGCTGCCGGGATCCGGTTGCGCCGCGAACGGTTGGCGTGAAGCAGGGGCGGGGGGGGGGGGGGGGGGGGGGGGGGGGG
>NZ_JBHFII010000036.1:29530-40525 GCF_057334215.1 Achromobacter maghribensis
GGCAAGCCGCTTGTCTCAGGGGCGCGCGCCCAGTCCGGCGATGATGGTGTGGACGACCTTGCCCGCGAGAATCTCGCGGTCGTCGCGCGTTTCCCCCAGGCGCGGCCGGTACCAGACGGCCAGCCAGTTGATGGCGCCCAGCGCCGCCTTGACCGCGACGGAGACGTCGTCGATGGCCAGAGAGCCGTCTTCCACGCCCTCGTAGGCCACGCGCTTGAACAGCGCTTCAAAGTCGTCGCGGATGGTCATGAGCTCGGCCAGCGTCTGGCGCTGGGCCGGCGTGGTGGCGCCCAGGCGGTGCATGTGCACGCCCTGCACAACGACCGTCTCGAATGCCAGGTTCTCCATCATCGACAGCGCGTGGTGCTTGAGCATCAGCGCCAAGCGGTGGGCGGCGGTGCCTTTTTCCTTCATTGCCGGACGCACGGCCTCGAAATTGCGCCGCATGCCTTCGCGGTGCACGTCGAAAAACAGGTCGGTTTTGGACCGGTAGTAGTGGTAGACCCGGCCCTTGGTGGCGCCCAGCCGGCGCGCGACGTCGTCGATGCTGGATGCGTGGAACCCTTGCTCCATGAAGCACTCGGCCGCGGCCGTCAGCAGTTCGATGTTGCCCATGCCGTCATCGCGTGCAGCCGTCACCGTAGGTTCCCCATTCATGCGCTTCTACTCCATCCATGCGTTGCGGCAAAGCGCCAGTTTAGCCAATTGCCAGTCGGTGCATTGCCTGGCGGAAGGCGCGTTGCGCGCTCGCGGCGGCTTGCGATCGACTGTACAAACTCAAAAAACGAAGTTTATACTACTCGGTATGTTTTAGTGCCTTGAAACACGGGCCCGTGCCGAATCGCGCGGTTTTTCCCCTGGATATTCCCCGCCGCCCCATGACCACAGATCTTGTTCAAGCAGCTTGCAGTCCCCAGGCCCTGGCCGACCAGGTGTCGCAGGAAATCGGCGTGTCGGAATGGGTGACCATTTCGCAGGCGCAGGTGGACCGGTTCGCGGACGCTACCGGCGACCACCAGTTCATTCATGTAGACCCGGTGCGTGCGGCGCGTGAAAGCGCGTTCGGCGGGCCGATCGCGCACGGCTTCCTGTCCCTGTCGTTGCTGACGGCGTTGAGCCAGAAGGTGTTGCCCGCCTTCGATGGCGCCATCGGCATCAACTACGGCTTCGACAAAGTCCGCTTCCTGACGCCGGTGCCCGTTGGCGCGCGGGTGCGCGGCCGTTTCGTGCTGAGCGAGTTCACGCCGCGCAACGCGCGCGAGTTCACCACCCGGTATGCCGTTACCGTCGAGATCGAGGGCGCGGCGCGCCCCGCGCTGGTGGCCGACTGGATCACCATGACCATTCTTCAAGGATGACCCCAATGAGCATTCGTTTCGATGAACGCGTCGCCATCGTGACCGGCGCCGGCCAGGGGCTGGGCCGCCGCCACGCGCTGCAACTGGCGGCGCGCGGCTGCCGGGTCGTGGTGAACGATTTCGGGGGCGCGGCCGAGGCGGTCGCCGACGAAATCCGATCCGCGGGTGGCCAAGCCATCGCCGATGGCGGCAATGTCTGCGACAGCGCCGCGGTGGACGCCATGACGGCGCGCGCGATGAACGCCTGGGGACGCGTCGACATCCTCATCAATAATGCGGGCATCCTGCGCGACAAGACCTTCGCCAAGATGAGCGCCGACGACTTCAATGCGGTCGTCGACGTGCATCTGCTGGGATCGGCCAATTGCGCGCGCGCCGTCTGGCCGATCATGCGCGAGCAGCGCTACGGCCGCATCCTGATGACCACGTCCACGTCGGGCATGTACGGCAACTTCGGTCAGTCGAACTATGGCGCGGCGAAGGCCGGCGTGGTGGGCCTGATGAACGTGCTGCATCTGGAGGGCCAGAAACATGGCATTCACGTCAACGCGCTGGTGCCCACGGCGGCCACGCGCATGACGGCCGCCATGTTCGATGCCGATGCACTGCGGGCGCTGGACCCGGCGCACGTCACGCCCGCCGCGCTGTTCCTGGTGGCCGAGGGCGCGCCCAGCCGCGTGGCGCTGCTGGCGGGTGCCGGCACCTATGCGCGACTGGCCATCGTGGAAAGCGCGGGCAGGTATTTCCCGGAAGGCGAGCGCACGCCCGAGAACATCGCCGCGCACTTCGACGAGATCGCCAGCCTGGCCAGCCTGATCGAGCCGCCCGAGGGCCTGGCGCATGTTGCCCGCATTCTCAAGCGCGCGCAGGAGGCGGCATGAGCGGCGCGGCGCCATCGCCGGCCCAGCCGCAGCGCGCCGCGCCGCACGTTCGCAGCGACTATCCGCGCCTGCTCGCGATGACGACGCGCCTGCGCGACATCGATGTCTACGGCCACATGAATAACGTGGTCTACAACGAGTACTTCGATACGGCGGTCAACCAGACGCTGGTGGAGTTGGGCGTGCTGGATCTGAACAACAGTGAAGTGATCGGCCTGGTCGTGCATAGCCAGACGTCGTACTTCCGCCCCGTGGCGTTTCCCGATCGGGTCGTGCTGGGATTACGCGTGGGCCGCCTGGGCCGTACCAGCGTGACCTACGAGTTCGCGCTGTTTCGCGGCGACGATGACACCGCGGCCGCGCAGGGCAGCTACACCCACGCCTACGTCGAGCGCGCCAGCAGCCGGCCCGTTGAATTGCCGCCCGATTTGCGGCGCGCGCTGGAGCCGCTGGTGCGTGCCTCGGCGCCCGCCTGAACGACGTCCGGGAGCGACCGTGATCGACCACACCCTGCCTCGCGTCACGTATTCCAATATCCACACGGACTTCTCGGCGGTGCACGACTTGCTGGACCGGCGCCTGCCCGATTTCGAATCGCGCATGCTGGGGCTGGACCATCGGCATCGCTTCGATGGCCGCGCGGTGGCGGGCGAGCCGTTGCAGGAATCGTATTCGCCGATCGACCATTGGCTGCTGATCGGCCGCTTTCCCAGTGCCGGCGCCGAGACGGTCGACCAGGCGGTGGCCTGCGCCCGGCGCGCGCAGCCGGCCTGGGCGGCGCAGGGCTGGGCGGCACGCATCGCGGTGCTGCGCCGGCTGACGATGGTGCTGTCCGAGCGCAAGTACGACTTCGCCATGGCGACGATGATCGAGATCGGGAAGTCCCGCCTGGAGGCGCTGGGCGAGGCCGAGGAAGCCGTCGACCTGATCCGCTACTACTGCGATCAGGCCGAACGCAGTGATGGCTACCGGCAGCCGCTGGCACGCGCCTTCGACAACGAAAGCACGCATGACGTGTTGCGCCCCTACGGCGTGTTCGCGGTGATCGCGCCGTTCAATTTCCCGTTGGCCTTGTCCGTGAACATGGTCTGCGCGGCGCTGCTGGCGGGTAATTCGGTGGTCTACAAGCCCTCGCCGCGCGCCGCGTTGACGGGGGCGCTGCTATTGAGCGCCTGCGATGGCGCGGGCGTGCCGCCAGGTTGCGTGAATGGGCTGTTCGGCGGCGCGCAGACGGGCGCCATGCTGGCGCATCACGCGGGCATCGACGGTTACGCGTTTACGGGCAGCCTGGAAGTGGGCATGGATTTGTTGCAGGCCGTGGCTGCGGGCCGCCACGCGCGCCCCGTCATCGCCGAGATGGGCGGAAAGAACCCCACTTACGTCACCGCCAGCGCCGACCTGGACACGGCGGTGCAGGGCGTGCTGCGTTCCGCTTTCGGCTTGCAAGGGCAGAAGTGTTCGGCCGGCTCGAAGGTCTACGCGCACGCGTCCGTGCACGATGCCTTTTTGGAACGCCTTCGCGCCGCCGCCGAAGCCGTCTCCGTGGGCGACCCGCGCGAACGTGGCGTCTTCATGGGGCCGCTGATCGACGAAGCGGCATGGCGGCGCTACCGGACGGCCTGCGAAGACGTCAGGGCCTCGGGCCGCTTGTTGGCGGGGGGACGACGCCTCAGCGCGGGCGAACTGGCCTATGGGCATTACGTGCGGCCCGCCGTGGCGGCTGGCCTGCCCGCCGACCACCGCTTGAACCGCCAGGAATTGTTCCTGCCGGTCGTTTCCGTATTGCCGTTCACCGATCTGCATGCCGCGATCGACGACGGCAATGCCGTCGACTACGGCCTGACGGCCGGCTGCTACGCCGAAGACCAGGACGAGATCGACCTGTTCCTGGCCCGTGCCCACGCCGGCGCCTTGTACGTGAACCGCGCCAGCGGCGCGACCACGGGCGCATGGCCGGGCATCCAGACGTTCTGCGGCTGGAAGGGGTCGGGCATGACCGGCAAGGGCGGCCTGGGGCCGTACTACGTCGCCCAATTCGCACGCGAGCAATGCCACACCGTCTGGCATCGCTGAAACACAGGAAAAACCACCATGAGAGAAGCCGTCATCGTTTCAACCGCCCGCACGCCGATCGGCCGGGCCTATCGCGGCGCGTTCAACGACACGACGGCGCCCACGCTGGGCGGCCACGCGATTTCGCATGCCGTGGCGCGCGCCGGGCTGGCGCCTGGCGAGGTCGAAGACGTGATCCTGGGCGCCGCCTTGCAGCAAGGAACGACGCATATGAACGTGGCGCGCCAAGCGGCGTTGCGCGCGGGCTTGCCCGCGCAAGTCGCCGCGATGACGCTGGACCGCCAATGCGCGTCCGGCCTGATGGCGATCGCCACGGCGGCCAGGCAGGTGACTCAGGAAGGCATGGACATCGTGGTGGCGGGAGGCCTGGAGTCGATCTCGCTGGTGCAGAACGACACCATGAATCGCCACCGCTGGTTCGATGACGCCTTGATGCGCGAGCAGCCCGAGATTTTCATGAGCATGCTGGAAACGGCCGAGATCGTGGCCAGCCGCTACGGCATCCCCCGCGCGGCGCAGGACGCGTACGCATTGCGCTCCCAGCAGCGCACCGCCGCCGCGCAGGCCGCGGGGCGCTTCGATGACGAGATCGTGCCCTTGAGCGCCGTCATGCTGGCGACCGACCGCGCGACGGGGCACACCTCGGCCCAGCCGGTGACCCTGGCGCGCGACGAAGGCAACCGCCCCGAGACCTCGCTGGACAGCCTGGCCAAGCTGCAACCCGTCTTCAAGAACGGCCAGCGGCTGGATGCCGGGCAATACATCACCGCCGGCAATTCGTCGCAGCTGTCGGACGGCGCGTCGGCGTGCGTGGTGATGGAAGCGGCCGAAGCGCGTCGGCGGGGGCTGACGCCGCTGGGCACGTACCGGGGCATGGCCGTTGCCGGCTGTCGCCCGGAGGAAATGGGCATCGGGCCGGTGCTGGCGGTGCCCCGCTTGTTGGCCCGGCACGGCTTGACCGTGGACGACATCGGTTTGTGGGAGCTGAACGAGGCCTTTGCCTGCCAGGTTCTTTATTGCCGCGATCAGCTGGGTATTCCGGACGACCGCCTGAACGTCAACGGCGGCGCCATCGCGATTGGCCATCCGTATGGCATGTCGGGCGCGCGCATGGCGGGGCATGCGCTGATCGAGGGCCGCCGGCGCGGGGTGCGCTACGCGGTGGTGACGATGTGCGTGGGCGGCGGCATGGGCGCGGCCGGCCTGTTCGAAATCACGGCCTGAGCGCCCGCCGGATGGGCGCTATTTCGCGGTGTTCTCGTCGTCGATGGTCAGCCCGCCGTCTTTCATGATGCCCTGGGCGATCTCTTCGGCGGACTTGCCGGCAAAGCCATGTTCACCGGCGGTGATGCGGAAGCTGTCGCCTGCCAGCGGGCTTTGCAGCGTGGCCGACGTCAGCAGCACGCCGTTTGAACGCAGCTGAATGCGCTTGCCCACGCGGTTGCGCGTGAAGTCGGCCAAGGCCTTCTGGCTTTCGGGCTTCAAGGCCACATCCACGACGCGGGCGCCGGTATGTGGATCGGCGCCGGGCGTGGCGCTTGCCGCCTGCAAGGTAACGGTTTCGGCCTGCGCGGCCCAGGGCAGCGACACGGCGATGACGGCCGCGCAGGCCAGATGCTTGATAGAGGGCATGGCTGTCTCCTTCGGCTGGGCGATGGCTCCATCCTAGCCGAAGTGGCGCCGGACGACGAGGTCAGGGTTGCCCTGGCGGGCGCACGCCCAGCGCGCGCAGCATGTCGGGCACGCCCTGCAACGGCGGCATGCCCGGCGGATTGCGGGCGGCGTCGTTCAGCACGGCGGCCCATTCGCGCGGATCCGGCGGTTCGCCCATGCGCACCCGCAGGTCCAGCAGGTCCAGCGCGGCGCGGCGGTGGCCGGCGTCCGCCGCGTCGCGGAACAGGCGTTCGGCCACGTTGTAGTTCTTGGGCACGCCCCGCCCCATGCCGGCCAGTTCGCCCAGGTAGGTCTGCGCCGGAGCGAAGCCCTGGTCCGCGGCACGCTGATACCAATGTGCCGCCAGCTTGTAGTCCTGCTGCACGTGTTCGCCGTTTTCGGCGATCAGGCCCAGCGTGGTCATGGCGACCACGTCGCCGGCCAGCGCGCGGGCCTGCAACGATGCGAACCGGGGCTCGTCCAGGTATTGCGCACCGCGTTCGATTTCGTATTCCCACGCGCTCATGCGCGCCTTGATCAGGTCGCGTCCCAGCGTGGGCGAGGGGCCGCGCCCCACTTGCCCGCCCTTGCCGCCCGGCACCGCGGGCGTCTGGCCATCGGCCAGCGTCGTGAACGTGACGGTGCCGACCAGGCTGCTGGCGTAGTGCGGGATCTGGCGGTAAGCGGTGGCGACCTGCACGTCGCCCGTCAATTGCTTGAAGAAGTTCTCCACCGGGGCGGCGGCGGCCAGGGCGTCCAGCCCTTGTGCGAAGTAGTACGCGTAGGGGCTGTGGCGGGGCCCCTCGCTGCCAAATCCGTCCTCGGCCGTGGCGCCGGGCTGCGTGGAAAACGCGATGAGTTCACCGCCGGCGGGCACGGTGTGCACGAGCCCCGCCGTCGACGCGCCGCGCGTCAGGTTGGTGCGGCAGGCGTCCAACACCATCAGCCGCGCGCGGATGTCCGCGCGGCGCAATGCCTGCGATACGCGCTTCAGGCTCAGCGACCCCTGCTGCGCCGTGCGGATGCGGACGTCGCCCACGGCCATCGGCAGCTCTACGCCGAACAGGTAGTTCACGTCATCCACGGCCACGGCGTGTCCGGCGAAGTACACCAGCGCCAGATCCGCGCCCTGGGCCCGCGCGGCGAATGCGTCGACGGCGGCTTCCATCTGCGTGGTGGTCAGGTCCGTCAGCAGGGTGACGTCGATATCGCGCTTGCGCAGCGTTTGCGCGATCAGGCGCGCGTCGTTGACCGGATTGATCAGCGCGTTGGCCGGCACGGCGTAGCGGGCATTGCCGATGACAAGCGCGTACCGCCGCCGGGAAAGGACCGGCGCCGGCGCCGGCGTGGCGCCCGTGGCAGGGGTGGGGGCGGCAAGGGCGCCTGCGTGCATCGGCAACAGGCCGGCGCCCAACAGCGCGGCCAGCAACCGTCGGCGCGTCAGGGGCGCGGCGGCGGGGGGCAAGGGTGTCTTCATGCGTGGAACCTCAAGGCCGGGGGCAGGCGCCCGCCGGACCGGCGGCGGCGGACAGGACGCCCAGCGCCGCGGCCGCGTCTTGCAGCGAGGATTCGCGCGCGGCGCTCAGCACGTAGCGGCCGTCGGCATCCGGGCCTTCGACGATGGACACGGCGAACTGGGACAAGGTGTTGCGCAACTGCTTGGCGGTAAGCGTGTCGGGCAGGTCCACCACCAGCCGTGGGCAGGAGCCGCCGCCGCGCGTCAGCACGTCCCCGGGCGCGGGCGCATCCAGGGGCGCCTGCTGCGCCACCATCACGGCCAGCGTGACCGCCAGCGCCCAGCCCAGCGGCATCAACGGGCTGGCGGGCGTGGGCCACAGCCATTGCCGCAGCCGGTGCGCGCGGGATAGCGAAGGCGGCGCAGGTTGCGGGCGTTCGGCCAGCGCGCGGAGAAACGCGGAATCGCGGTCGGCCCGGCCGATGTCGTTGTGCGCCAGCTGGCGCGCCTGGGCCAGGTTGCGCCATGCTTCGACCTCGGCCCGTAGCGCGGGGTCGCGCGCCATGTCGGCATCGAAGGCGCGGCGGGCGTCGTCGTCGAGCTCGCCAGACAGATAGGACAGTACGCGGTCTTCAGACATGATCAGTCCATTCCTTTGCGCGTGCATTCGGCCACGAGCTTGCGCGCGGCGTGCAGACGGCTCTTGACGGTCGGCACATGCAGGTCTTGCTGCCGCGCGATCTGCGCCATGGGAACCTCGTCCAGATACAGGAACATCGTGTCGCGCAGGGTGTCGCTGAGTTTGTTCAGGCAATCCCGCATGCGCTTGATGAGCGACAGGTGCTCGTAGGCGTGGGCAGGGTCGGCGAACGGCGAGGGGTCGCCCACGTCTTCGGCGGGGTTGAAGACGTTGTCGTCCTGCTCGCCGGCCCCGGCAGGCTCGGCCCACCTCACTTCATGCCGCGTGCGCCGATGCATCTGGATCAGTTCGTGCAACGAGCCCCGGTACAGGTAGCCGCCCAACTTGCTGACCGCGAGTTCGTGCGCGGCCCACCCGCCGGCCGGCTGGCCGTGTTGGAAGCCTTCATCCCGGAACGTGCGCGTTTGCAGGAATTTCATGAGCGCGTTATTGAAGGCGTCCACCACGCCTTCCGGCGAGGTGTTGAAGAATTTCTTGCGCAGCTTCAGCGTGATGTGCTGTTCTGCCTTGTTGCGAAATTCCAGCGCGTAACGTGGATCGGCATGCATGATGCGCAGCAGCGCGTCGACGTTGTTGATGACGTAGCGCTTGGGGTCGAGCGAGTTCATGGTTCAGATTCTTGATGTCGAACTGGACGCGGAACGTCAGCCCATCGGCGGAAAATGCCCCCGCCCTCCAAGGTGAGGGCTGCGGCACCTTAGCCGCGCAAGGGCCGAAAATCAAGCGCGGCGGCGCAGGACGGCAATGCCGCGGACGGTGAAGGCAACGGTGATGGCCAGCGACAGATAGAAGCCGAAGCCGAAGCTCAGGCTGCTCCACAACGATGACGCCATGTCGCCGGCCATGTTGCGGCTGGCGCTTGAATTGCCCATGAATCCGGCGAACTGACGTGTGGCGTTCATGAGCTCGCGCACCTGCGACGCGACGCCGGCCAGGGCGATGCCCCAAAGAGCGAGCGGCAAGAAGTAGCCCAGGCGGGCAGCGCGCTGCGGCATCAGGGACGGCAGCAGCGGACCGATCACGGCCAGCAGCCACAACAACGCATAGATGCCGGCGCCCGTGCTTTGCGAGCCCCGGACGTCGCCGCCGTTCTGCAGGCGCAGCAGGTCATAGAAGCTGAGGCTGGCGTTCGAGCCCATGATGCGTACCGTGATCACGGCCAGCGCCGTGGTGGCCAGCAGGAACAGCAGCGCGCCCGCGGCGTCGCCACGGTTGACGCGTTGGGCGGCGGTGGCGGCCCAGCGTGCGCCGTGGGTCTTGGCCTGGATCAATACGTCGCGTAGCGCTTTACCTTGCATGGTCTTTCCTTTTTGGTTGGCGGCGGGAGTGCCTGTACCCATCGCTATGCGTGGCCGCCGAAAAGGTTCGATTTTTTTTGATGAAAATTTTTCGAACCTTTTCGGGCCCGGTGCGTAGCAGGGGGCAAGGGCGCGGATTTCCCCGCCGCCATCCTTCCTCACGGAGAGTCGAATCATGTCCAACCCCACCGCCCTGACGGCCCTTTACCAAACCGTGGTCCAAGAAGAACTGGGCCTGGTCGCCCGCATCGACGACGACGGCGATGTGCTGTTCCGCCACCCCGACCTGGGCACCATGTACTTCAGCCTGAGCGAGACCGACCCGGAGTTCCTGCGCCTGGTCTACCCCAGCTTCGTGGACGCGGACGAGCTGGGCCTGACCCGTGTGCAACTGCTGGAAATCCTCAACGCGGTGAATAACCGTTGCAAGGCCGTCAAGCTGACGTTGCAGCAGGACCAGGGCCCGAAGGCCGGCCGCGTGTCGGCGTCGCTGGAGAGTTTTGTGGCGGCGTCCAACACCTTGCCCGCCGAAGCGCTGTTGCGCGCCATCGCGACGCGCTGCGTGTCCACCATCCGCCATAGCGCGGGTGAACTGGTGAAAGATGCGCTGGAACACAAGCAGGCCGCGACCGATTGAGCGCCGCGCTGGCAAGACGCAATTGAAACAACCCTGGCCCTGCGTTGTAACTTTGAGATACATTGCAGGGCTTTGACGGAAACCGCGCCCGGCCGGCGCCGGTTTCCCGCCACCACGATGATGTCGATGCGCCCGTTCTTATTCCGTTCGTTGATCCTCCGCCTTGCTGCCGTGCTGTTGTTGTTGGGAGGACTGAGCGCGTGCGCGGTCAAGACCAATTCCCGAGGCGGACTGGTCTATGGCGTCGATACCGCCGTGTTGTTCGGCACCGAGATCGGCCAGTTCCCGCTGCAGGATGGGGGGCTGGGCACGCTGCGCCGCGAAGGCAAGAACTTCTCGGTCAAGCTGTCGGGCAATCAACGCGTGGTGCCGTTGAACAACGTGGACTCGGCTCGTATCGCGCGCACCGAGAACGTGGGGCCGCGTACCGTGGTCGTCATCGAGACGCAGCGCCGCAACTGCGATTACCGCTATACCGTGCTGGCCATCGAAGGGTCCGACGTGCTGTCGTGGGACCTGGGCAACTGCCGCGACCGGCCGGCCGTGCTGGTGCAGGACGACCGCGGCGCGCTGACCTTCGATTTTCCGAAGGGCTCGAACATCGAGCGTTTCGTCTATACGCAAGACGGCCGCATGCGGCGTGGCGACGTCAAGACGGTGGCGGGCCTGAACCCGCGCGCCAAGCCTTTTGCGGATGAATCCCTGTATCCGCCGGGATATCTGGAGTCGGTGCGTGTGCACGGCGTCTTCCCGCCGCCTGCGGCGCCCGCCGCGAAAGCGGGCAAGCCCGGTAAATCCGGCAAATCGGTCACGCCCTCCCGGCCCGCCGCGCCCGCCAGGACCACGCCAGCCGATACCCAGACGAGTGGGCAGGATTCGCGCGCAAGCCGCGTCGTCCCGCCGCCGGCGCAGCGCGCGCCGGGCGGTGATGGACCCGGC
>NZ_JBHFII010000036.1:40545-60920 GCF_057334215.1 Achromobacter maghribensis
CCCCCCCCCCCCGGGCGGTGATGGACCCGGCTCTGCCAGCGGCGCGGCGCCTCGCGCGGGCGCCGCATCGCGGACGCCGGCCAAGCTGGACCTGCCTGACGAAGAAATCACCTCGACCCGTCTTGATCTGAGGGACTGACGTGCGGCAAGCCCAGATTCGCCAACTTCTTTTCCTGATCGTCCTGACCGTCGTCTATCTGAGCTTCGAGCTGGGATTCAACGCGCGCCTGCTGGACGTGGTGGGCAGCCGCGCCACGCCGCACGATATCGAAGAACTGGAGTTCTTCGGCCGGACGCTGTCCGGCATTGCCGCGGCGCTGGTGGTCCTGCAACTGCTGTTGACCCGGCGCTTGCGCACCGGCGGCAAGCCGTCGTACTTGAAGATCGGCGTTGCCTGCGTGGTGACGGCGCTGGTGGTGTTCAGTGCCATCAAGATGCTGGTGAACGTGCTCGTGGACACCCGCGACGGCGATTTCCGCCGCATCGCCGCCAATGCCGGCTTGTTGCAGCGGTCCCTGGTGCAGGGCGATCTGCATCTGGACGGGCTGGTCGACGACGACGTCTATGCGCGGCCCGAAGGCAAGGCGTTCCTGGCCGTGTTTCAGGTGCTGCTGTCCAACATCGATAACCTGGACGAGAAGGTCGAACCCAAGAAGCGACAGGTGATCCGCACCGATCTGCAACGCCAGATGAAGACCTTCAGCTTCGACGGCCGCGACGTCCGCATGACGGCGCCGGGCATCCGCGGCTATCACCAGGTCTATACCAGCGTGATGCAGTCCGTCGCCGACCGCTGGAAGCAATATGCCGGCGTGCCGGTGGCAAACGACATCGGGCTGGCGCGCGAACAGGACCGGGCCTGGAGCGATTACCGCAGGAATTTGTCGCGACGCGGCTGGACGCCCGAGAACGTGCCGGCGCGCTATCAGGCCCGCGTGGTGCAGGACGTGCGCAAACGCATCCCCGTGCCGGGCGGCTGGCAGCCCCATGACCGCGCAACGTTCAACGAGGCGGTCGCGCAGCAATACTGGAAGACGATGCGCAGCCGCACCGTCCAGGTGGAAGGCGACGCGATTCCGCCGGGCCTGTCTTACGAAGACTTCGTGGCGCGCCCCGGCGTGCAGAAGCTGCTGCGGCAGACCCTGATGGTGCCGGCGAGCCTGAGCGTGGCGTCCAACTACACCGATGCGGCCAGCTTCAAGCGCCTGTACGACGCCATGCTGGATCGTGCCGTGGACGAGGCGATGCCGCGTTTCTCCGCCAGGAACGAGGATTTCGGTCGCGGCGGCCAGCACTACAAACTGGGCCAGGACGCCGCGCGGGCGGCGATCGTGCCGCCGGTGGCGCTGCTGTTTTCGTTGCTGGGCGCGGTGGGCCACTTTGCCAAGCTGTTGTATCTGATCGCCAAGCTGGTCGTCTGGCTGCGCACGCCGGCCGGGCAGGAGCCGGGCCGCGCCGCGACACGCGCGGCAGGCTTGGCGCTGGTGTTGACGCTGGCATGCGTCTGGACGGCGTTTTCCTTCATGCAGAACGGCGTGACGCAGAGCGAGCTGTTCCAGCAGATGTCGCGCGCCGAGTCCGGCGGCGACGACGAGTCGGTCGGCCAGGTGCTGCGCCGCCGCGTGCTGGCCAACATTGCGCACGTGGTGGTGGTGGGGCAGGCCTACACCTATCCCTTCAACGAAGCCGTGCGCACGCGCGTGCTGGGCGGTATCAAGTACGGATACCACGGCGATGCGGACTAAGCGCTTGATGCGGCGCTAGCAGGACGGTCGCCGGGCGGTATACGGGTTTTTCCCTATTTGCATACGTATGCAAGGCTTCGAAAGTGGGCGCGCTGATTCGAACCCCTAACGTTTGCAGGGCCAAAAGACCATGATCCGCTATCTGAAGCGCGGCCGGACCGCCGCCGTAAAGACCGACGACGACGCCAAGGTGCGCGCTACCGTCGAAGACATCATTCGCGACATCGAGACCCGTGGCGACGACGCCGTCCGGGACTACAGCCGCAAGTTCGACAACTGGGACCCGGCGGACTTCCGCCTGTCGCGCGCGGAAATCGAGGCCGCCCGCAAACAGTTGTCGGCGCGCGAGATCGAAGACATCAGCTTTGCGCAGGCGCAGGTGCGCAACTTTGCCCAGATCCAGCGGGATTCGATGCGCGACGTGGAAGTGGAGACCTACCCTGGCGTGGTGCTGGGCCACAAGCACGTACCGATGAATGCCGTCGGCTGCTATATCCCCGGGGGCAAGTATCCCCTGCTGGCCTCGGCGCACATGAGCGTGCTGACGGCCAAGGTGGCCGGCGTGAAGCGCGTGGTGTCGACGGCGCCGCCATACCAGGGCAAGCCGCATCCGGCCATCGTGACCGCGATGGACATGGCCGGAGCCGACGAGATCCTGGTGCTGGGCGGCGTGCAGGCCGTGGTTGCGATGGCCGTCGGAACGCCCAGCGTGGCGCCGGTGGATATGCTGGTCGGCCCGGGCAACATGTTCGTGGCCGAAGCCAAGCGGCAGTTGTATGGCCGTGTCGGCATCGACCTGTTTGCCGGTCCTACCGAGACGCTGGTGATCGCGGACGATAGCGTGGACGGAGAGTTGTGCGCGGTCGACCTGCTGGGCCAGGCCGAACATGGGCCCACGTCGCCTGCGGTGCTGCTTACCAACAGCGAACAACTCGCGCGGGATACGCTGGCCGAAGTCGAACGCCAATTGACCCTTCTGCCCACCCGCGGTATCGCCGCCCAGGCCTGGGCAGAATGCGGCGAAATCATTGTTTGCGATACCGTCGAAGAAATGTTGCAGGTCGCGGACGACCTTGCCTTCGAGCATGTGCAGGTCATGACCCGCGACCCGGACTACTTCCTGCACAACATGACGAACTATGGCGCGCTTTTCCTGGGCCCGCGCACCAATGTCAGTTTTGGCGACAAGGTGATCGGCACCAACCACACGCTGCCGACCAATCGGAACGCCCGCTACACGGGTGGACTCTGGGTAGGGAAATTCCTGAAGACCTGCACCTATCAGCGGGTGCTGACGGATGCGGCGAGCGTCACGATGGGCGAATACTGCTCGCGCCTGTGCCACATGGAGAACTTCGCCGGCCACGGCGAGCAGGCCAATATCCGCGTTCGCCGTTACGGCAGCCGGCCTGACCTGCCCTGGTACCAGCCGGTTGAGGCGCAGGCATGATTGCGCTGCCCAAAGGACCGGACTTCCGCCTGGACGGACGCCGAGCCCTGGTGACGGGCGGCAGCGGCGGTATCGGCCTGGCCGCTGCCGCCGCGCTGGGACGCGCTGGCGCGCATGTGACGGTGGCGGCCCGGCGCGAACCCGAGCTGGCGCAGGTGTGCGAAGCGCTGCGCGCCGAGGCCATCGACTGCGCCTCGCTGGTATTGGACGTGACGAATTCCGCCGCCGTCGATCAGGCGATCGCGGCAGGCGGCCCGTTCGACATCCTGGTGAACAACGCCGGGATGAATCGCCCCAAGCCGCTGGTGGAGCAGTCCGACGAGGATATCGACGCGGTGCTCGACCTGAATGTGAAGGCGGCGTTCTACACCAGCCGCGCGGTCGCGCGACGGCTGTTGAAGGAAGGCATGTCCGGCTCGATCATCAACGTGTCCTCGCAGATGGGGCATGTGGGCAGCCCCCGGCGAACGTTGTACTGCGCAAGCAAGCATGCGCTTGAAGGCATGACGCGCGCGCTGGCATGGGAACTGGGCACGGCGGGCATCCGCGTGAACACCGTATGCCCGACCTTCATCGAAACCCCCATGACGGCCGGCATGCTGGAGCAGCCCGGATTCCGCGACTGGGTGTGCGCGCGCAATGCGCTGGGCCGTGTGGGCCGCTTGGACGAAGTGATGGGCGCCATCGTATTCCTGGCCAGCGACGCGTCCAGCCTGATGACCGGCAGCGCGTTAATGCTGGACGCCGGATGGACAGCCGCATGAAGATCGCGCCGCGCGCCCAGGACGTGGCGGATCTGGCCGGCGTCTCGCAGTCCGCCGTCAGCCGGACCTTCACCCCTGGGGCCAGCGTCTCGGAAGAGACGCGCCGCAAGGTGCTTGCCGCCGCGCAGAAGCTGGGATACCGGCCCAACGCGCTCGCCCGCAGCCTGATCACGCGGCGCAGCCGCATCGTGGCGCTGGTGATGAGCTATCTGGAGAACCAGTTCTATCCGCTGGTGATCGAAAAGCTCTCGCAAAAGCTGCAGAAAGAGGGCTACCACGTGCTGATGTTCATCGCGGAAGTCGATGAGGCGGCCGACGGCGTGCTGGCGGAAATCCTGCAATACCAAGTGGACGGAATCGTCATGGCGTCGGCCATGCTGTCCTCGAATGTGGCGCGCAGCTGCGCGGAGGTCGGCGTGCCGGTGGTGCAGTTCAATCGGGTGTCCATCCTGGGCGGGCTGGCGCGGCATGCCAGCAGCTCGGTCACGTCCGACAACTACGCGGGCGGCCAGATGGCGGCGCAATTGCTGGTCGCGCGCGGCTATCGGCGTTTTGGCTATCTGGCGGGCCTGGAAGATTCTTCGACCAGTATTGAACGCGAACGCGGCTACCGCGATGGGCTGCGCGAACTGGGCCATGCCGTGCACCGGCGTGAAGCCGGCCACTACGATTTTGACCGGGCGCAGGCCGCCGTGCGACGGATGTTCGCCGACGATGCGCCGGACGCGTTGTTTGCCGGCAATGACCACATGGCGATCGCGGCGCTGGATGTGCTGCGCCAGGAACTTCGCCTGCGCGTCCCGCAGGACGTCGCCGTCGTGGGCTTTGACGATGTGCCGCAGGCGGCGTGGGGCGCCTACCGCCTGACGACGATTCGCCAACAGGTCGAGCCGATGGTCGAGGCCACAGTCGGCTTGCTGCGCGAGCAGATGCAAGCAGAATTGCGCCCGCGCGACATCGTCGTGCCGTGCAGCCTGATTGAACGCGCCACGGTCCGGGCAGGGCCTTGAAACGATTTTTGGCAACACCTTGAAAGCGCGCGCAGACCGCGCTCATGATCAATCGCAGGAGACACACGCATGCGCAGCATTTTTGTACGTACCCTGACCGCCGTTGCGGCGGTCGGGCTGACCGCCTCCCTCGCCCACGCCCAAGGCGGGGCGCCGGCCTGGCCGGCCAAGACCATTCGTTATGTGGTGCCGTTTTCGCCGGGAGGCGTATCCGACGGCGTCGCGCGCCTGATGGCCGAGCAACTGAGCGTTCGGCTGGGGCAGTCGGTGATCGTGGAGAACAAGCCCGGCGTGTCCGGCATCGTGGGCACGCAGTTGGTGGCCCGCGCGGAACCAGACGGCTACACGCTGGTGGGCGGCACCATCACCACGCATGCCGTCAATCCGTTCTTCATCAAATCGCTTGGCTATGATCCGGTCAAGGATTTCACGCCGGTGGCGCTGGTGGGCATGGTCAGCAATGCGTTGGTGGTACGAGCCGACAGCCCGTTCAATACGGTGCAGCAGGTTATCGATGCCGCGCGTGCGAAGCCCGACGAGCTGACTTACGGCACGGCGGGGGCGGGCACGTCGCAGCATCTGTCGGGCCAGCTTTTTCAGTCCATCTCGGGCACGCGACTGCGGCAGATCGTCTACAAGGGCGGCTCGCAGTCGATGGTGGACCTGATCGGCGGCCAGATCGACATGGTGTTTGAAACCGTGGCGGCGGCCCGCCCCATGATTGATTCCAAGCGCGTCAAAGTGCTGGGCGTGACGTCGGCGGCGCCGCTGGCGGACTTGCCCGGCGTGAAGCCGCTGGCGGAACTGGGGCTGCCGGGATTCCAGATGCAGTCCTGGCAGGGCATCTTCGCGCCCGCCTCCACGCCGGCGCCCGTGGTCGATCGCCTGGCCCGCGAAGTGGCGGCCATCGTGGCCAGCCCGGATGTGCGCGCCAAGCTGATGATGCTGGGCGTGGCGCCGGACGGCCGCGGCTCTGCGCCGTTCGCGCAATTCCAGCGCAGCGAAATCGATAAATGGGGCAAGGTGATCAAGGATGCCGGCATCCAGGCCGATTGATCCCCGCGTGTGACCTTTCCCAGGAGACTTGCATGACTGATTCCCGTTTTCCCCTGGATGGCCGTCTGCCGGATATGCTGCGCAGCGGCAAGCCGCTGCGGGGCCTGTTCAACGGTTTGCCCAGCCCGGCCATCGTCGAGATGTGCGCCTACGCCGGGTTTGACTTCATCATTCTCGACAACGAGCACGGCAGCGCCGACTTTGGCGTGACCGAACACATGCTGCGCGCGGCCCGGGCGGCAGGCATCGCCGCCGTGGTGCGCTGCTTTGAACACGATCTGCCGCGCATCCTGGACATGGGGGCCGGTGCGGTGCAGGTGCCGATGGTGGAAAGCGCCGAGCAGGCGCGGCGGCTTGTTTCCCTGGTTCGCTATCCGCCGTTGGGCCGCAGGGGAAGCGCCTTCAGTACGCGGGCGGCCGGTTATGGCGCGTTTGGCGGCGCCGGCCACACGCAGCGCAGCAACGACGGCATCGCTTTCATCGCCATGATCGAAACACCCGAAGCCATCACTGCTGCCGCCGAGATTGCCGCGGTGGAGGGCGTGGACGCGGTGTTCATCGGGCCCAATGACCTGGCGCACGCGATGGGCCATGGCAGCGACTGGACGGCGGCGCCTGTGCAACGCGCCATCGAGCAGGGCCTCAACGCCATCGCCGCCGCGGGAAAGTGCCCCGGCATTATTGCGCTGACGCCCGCCGACGAGGAAAAGTACGGCGCATTCGGCGCCCGCTATTTCGCCAACGTTTCGACCAGCATCATTACCCGCGCGCTGGCGCAGGCGGCATCCGCCGGGCGGGATACGCAGTTGAAGTATTGATCCTGGCGGCATGGCGGGAAATCCGCCTACACTTGCCGGTCTCGTTCCCGCCGACCTTCGCAAGGAAACCCCATGACCGCACGTGCCGCCTGGTTCCTGTCCTGCCTGCTTTTCGCGGGCGCCGCCCACGCCGGGTCCGCGCCGGCCGAACTATCCTGCGTGTCGGAAAGCGGCAAAGTGGCGCTGAAGGGGGTTATTCCGTCGCCGTCGTCAGAGGAGCTGAACATCAAACTCAGCTATTTCGACGCGACCTTGACGTTCACTTCGGATACCGCCTCCATCAACTACCTGGTGTCGGATTTTCCGCAATCGGTGTTCACGCTGCTGGTGCCGTCCGGGGACACGGCGTTGACGCTCTATGCATTGCCGTCCAGCGTGGCGGTTGGAAAGAACGCCACCGGAGACATCGTGGGCACGTTCCAGGCCAAGCTGACGGCGCCTCGGCCGCGTTCGACCGCCGGCGCGCAGAACGACAGCCCGTTGAAGGCCACGCTGAAATGCGACTACCGCTATTCGCTGTAGTTGCAGGCCAGGTGGCTACGAGGCGGGCGTGCCGGATAGATGCAGCGCCACCACTTCCGTGTCACCGTTGCGGAAGGCAGGATAGCGGTTGCGGACCAGCGGGTCGTGGCCCGGAATGACGTGGTCCGGGGATTCCGCGTGCTTCAGCAGCGTTTCGTAGCCGGCCAGCATGTCGGCCACGTTCAGCACGATCGGAAACGGCGCGTCCAGCCCCATGTTGTCGTAGTAGTGGCTGGCGTCGGACGCCAGCACGATCCAGCCGCGCGCCGTGTGCACGCGCACTGACTGCAGGCCTTGCGTGTGCCCGCCGATGTGCAGCAGTTGCAGGCCCGGCGCGATCTCGTCGTGGCCGTGATAGAAAGCCACGCGCTTGTCATAGACGCCGCGCACCACGTCGACCACGTCTTCCACCGCGTAGGCGTGGCGCAGCATGTCGAAGCGCATGTTGCACCCGCAGGCGTAGTGCAGCTCGCTTTCTTGCAGATGCAGCCGGGCGTGCGGCAGCTTGCGGATATTGCCGGCGTGGTCGTAGTGCAGATGCGTGACGATCACGTCCTGGATGTCGGCGGGGGCGATGCCCAGCGTTTTCAAGGCGTCGATGGGGCAGCGCAGGAATTCGCGGCCCCGGGCACGGGCGGCCGATTCGTTAAAGCCGGTGTCGACCAGCCAGACGCGCGCGCCGTGGCGGATGACCCAGACGAAATAGTCCATGGGCATCGGCCCGTCGTGGGGGTCGGGCGGCGTGATGAAGTTCTGTCCGCGGTGGCGGGCGACCGTGGCGTAGCGCAAGGCATAGACTTCGTGGTTGGGCAGCGTCATGCGAATCCCCCTGTGGTGCGGATGTGGTCGAGTTCGGGCCGCAGGTAGTCCAGCAGGCGTTGCGGGTTCTCGACCATCGGGAAGTGGCCCAGCTCGGGCATGGCGGTGAAGCGCGCGCCGGGGATCCGCGCAGCGACGCGACGGCTGTCTTCCGGGCTGGCGGAGTAGTCGTAGGCGCCCGTCAGCAACGACACGCCGAAGCGGTGGGCGTCCAGGCCAGCCAGGTGTTCGGCGGCGTCGAAGTCTTCGCTGTAGAACCACAGGTCATTGGCGTACACATTGAAGCCCCCTTGCGCGTAGATCCAGGCGGCGTCGCGGCGCGCTTCCAACGTGGCTGCCGGCCCCATCAACCCGCGCACATAGGCGGGGTTGTGCGCCGCCTGGTTGACCTGTGGATGGCAAAGCATCGGCGTGCGCCGTCCGGTGGCTTTCCAGGGCGCTTCCAGCGCCACCACGCCCGCCACGTCGTCCGGACTGCGGGCGGCGGCAACCAGCGCCATCGCGGCGCCCATCGAGCAACCCAGCAACACGGCGGGGCGGCCAACCAATTGGCGGATGACCGCCACGCACGTCCGCAGATAGGCGTCGCGGGTCAGTCCCGTTTCGGTCCACGCCTGGCCGGGCTGCGGCATGCTGCGCCCGTGGCCGGGCATGTCGAAGGCGATCATGCGCCATTGGCCGCGCAGGCCGGGGTCCGCCATCAGCGCGTGGTACTGGCGCGAATCGGCGCCCGCGGTGTGCAGCATCAGCAGCGGCGGGCCGTCGGGCAGGCCGCTGGTCTCGTAGTACAGGGACGTGGACGCCAAGCCCAGGTCGAGCGTGGCGTAGTGGCCGGTGATGGCGCTGCGGTCCAGCAGGGCGGGCGCCGCGTGGAGCTGTCCGCGCAGGATCTCGAACAGTCGTTCCAGGGGATGCAGGGCCTGGGCGATGGCCAGTGCGTCGCCTTTCACGCGCAGGCCGTGGGCCTGGCGGTGGGCGGCGGTGAAGGAGTGATAGCCGGGCGGTGGCGAGGGATCAAGCAGTTTGCGCCAGGTGTCCGGCGGGGCGCTGATGACGAGGCATTGCGACGGGGCGGCGGGTTGGCCCGCCCAGGCAGGGACCCGGTCTTCGGGATCCGCGCCGGCCTGCAGCCAGATGGCGCACGGCAGGCCCCTGGCTGCGGCGATGAATTCGCTATCCTGCTGTGCCAGGGCCGCCGCGGCCCTCAGTTCCTGGACGATCGCCTTCACGTGTTGATGCCTCCTCTTGTTGGCGCCTGAGTACTTCCAGCGCAGTGCGTTCCGCGTTCACGATATGGCTCTGCGCGGCCGCCTGGGCGCCTTGTGGATCCCGAGCCTGGATGCGCTCGAAGATATGGTCGATTTCGGCCATGCTTTCCGGCAGCCGGTCGGCGCGTGCGAACGAGGTCGCGCGCAACAGATTGATGCGCGACAGCAGGCCGGGCAGCATGTCCTTGATCAGATCGTTATCGCAGCCCGATAGCAGCACGTCGTAGAAATCGCGTTTGGCCGCCAGCAATGCCGATTTATTGCTGCCCTTGGCCTGACGGTGCAGCGCGTCCACGGCTTTGCGCAGGCGTTCGACGTCGGGGTCGCTGGCCAGCCGCGCGAATTCGTGCGCGGCAAAGCCTTCCAGCAGGGCGCGCAGCGCATACAGGTCGCGGGCGGCTTTTTCAGTGATGCGCACCACCGTCGGGCCGCGGTGCGGCTCGATCGAGATCAGGCGTTCGGCCTCCAGCGTGCGCAGCGCTTCGCGCAGCGTGCTGCGGCTGATGTTCAGCTGTTCGCACAGCTCGGCCTCGCGCAGGCGTTCCCCGCCCTTGATGCGTCCGTCCATAATGGACGTGCGCAGGAATTCCTCAACGCGGGTGCGCAAGGTGGTGGGTTTTTCGAATACTGCGCCGGTGGGGGTGGGCATGGCTGTCTCTCGCTTAGCGTAACGGCGGGCGCGGGTGGCAGCGGGGGCTTTTGGCCCGGCTGCGGCGAACCGCCGGTTCAACGTAAAGACGCAATATATCCCGCCGGCGCGCCATCGCTATAACCCGAGGTAGGCGGCGCGCACGCGGCTGTCTTCCAGCAGCGCGCCGCTGGGGCCGGACAGCACCATGGAACCGGATTGCAGCACGTAGGCGTGTTCGGCCACCGACAGCGCCAACCGGGTGTTTTGCTCAACCAGCAGGATGGTCAGGCCGCTGCGGTGGATGTCGATCATGGCCTGGTGCATTTCCTCGACGACCTTGGGCGCCAGGCCGTGGCTGGGTTCGTCCAGCAGCAACAACCGGGGTTCCAGCATCAGCGCGCGCCCGAACGCCACCATCTGCTGTTCACCGCCGGACAGCGTGCCTGCCTGCTGCCGGCGCCGTTCATGCAGCCGCGGGAACAGGGCGTAGACACGATCGCAACTGCGCTTGAGGCCCGCCGTGTCATGGCGGCGGGTGTAGCCGCCCAGGGTCAGGTTTTCCTCGACCGTCATTTCCGGAAAGACGTGGCGGCCTTCCGGCACGTGGGCAATGCCCAATTCCGGGATGCGGTGCGGCGGCAGGCGCAGGATGTCGCGGCCGTCGAAGACGATGCTGCCGCTGACCTTGTCCAGCAGCCCCGAGATGCAGCGCAACAGCGTGCTTTTGCCCGCTGTGTTGGCGCCGACGACCGCGATGAAACCGCCTTCGGGCACGTCCAGCGAGACGTCGTGCAGCACCGGGCTGCGGTCATAAGAGGCGGTCAGCCCCTGGATCTGCAACAGGCTCATGCGGCCACCCCCGCCTGTTCCAACGATTTGCCCAGGTAGACCTCGATCACGGTTGGGTCGGACGCGATGTCGGCGGGGCTGCCTTCGGCGATCTTCTGGCCGAAGGACAGCACCAGGATGCGGTTGCACAGCCGCATGATGGCACGCATGTGATGCTCGACCACGATGAAGGTGATGCCCGCTTCGTCGCGCAGCGTGCGGATCAGGTCCAGCATCGCGTCCATCTCGGATTCGTTCAGCGCCGCCATCACTTCGTCCAGCAGGAAGACCTTGGGGGCGGTGCACAGCGCGCGTGCCAGTTCCACCCGGGCTTGCTCGGGAAACGAGAGTTCGCCAGCCGGCTTGGCCGCAATGGCGGACAGGCCGACGCGGTCGAGATTGTCGCGCGCCACCTGGCGGGCATGTGGCACGTCGTGACGCAGCAGGCCGCCGACCAGCACGTTGTCCAGCACGGTCATTTCGGGAAACAACGCCACGTTCTGGAACGTCTTGGTCATGCCGCGCGCCGCGATCTGATGGGGGCGCAGGCCGCTGACGTCCTGGCCGTCCAGTTCGATGCGGCCGCCCTGGCTGGCGTACAGGCCCACCAGCAGATTGAACAAGGTGGTCTTGCCGGCGCCATTGGGGCCGATCAGGCCCAGGATGTCGCCGCGCGCCACGCTGAAAGACACGTCGTCCACGGCTTTCAGGCCGCCGAAGCGGCGCTGCACGTTGGAAACCTTCAGGATGTCAGGCATGCTGGCCCCGCCTAAGGTTGCAGAGCCGCGTCCACAGCGCCGACAGGCCGCGCGGCTCGATCAGGATGATGGCGATCAGGATCAGCCCGAACGCCAGTTGCGAAACGCCCGCCGTATGGCCGGACAGCCAGTCGTTGAACGTTTCTTCCAGCGGAATGATGACCAGGGCGCCGATCAGCGGGCCGGCCACCGTGCCCACGCCGCCGATGATGCAGATCAGCGCCACGCGCACCGAGATGCCCACCAGCGAGAACACGGTGTCCGGATCGAAGAAGTAGATGAACTGCGCGTACAGGGTGCCGCAGGCGCCCATCAGCGCGGCCGAGATCACGGCGGCCAGGATGCGCGTGCGTGCCGTGTCCACGCCGATGACCTCCGCCGCTTGCGGATTGGCCTTC
The DNA here is from genome assembly GCF_057334215.1 of Achromobacter maghribensis. NCBI lineage: Bacteria > Pseudomonadati > Pseudomonadota > Betaproteobacteria > Burkholderiales > Alcaligenaceae > Achromobacter > Achromobacter maghribensis. Next base: position 52,613 of record NZ_JBHFII010000036.1, read on the forward strand.
ACGGCGCGCAGGCGATAGCCCAGGCGCGAACGGCTGATCAGCGCGAAAACCACCGACGTGACCAGCGCGGCGCCCAGCATCAGGTAGTAGTACGGGATGCTGGACTTGAACTGCATCTGCGCCACGCCTTCCGAAAACGGGATCGACAGGCCGACCGGCCCGCCCGTCACCGATGCCCAGGTGTTGGCGATGGCGCGCAGCACTTCGCCGAACGCCAGCGTGGCCAACGCAAAGTAGTGGCCGCGCAGCCGCATGGTGGGCAGGCTGAGCAGGGCGCCCGCCACGGCCGCTACCGCCATCGCGGCCACGATGCCCAGCCATGGCGAAATGCCGAATCGCATCAGCAGCAGTGTCGAGGTGTAGGCGCCCAGACCGAAGAAGGCCGCATGCCCCAGCGAAATCTGGTTGGCCAGGCCGCCCACGATGTTCCAGGACTGGCCCATCGCGGCAAACAGCAGCACCAGCGTCAGGACGCGGATGCCATAGCCTTGGTCTTCCATCAGCCAGGGGGCGGCCAGTGCGATGGCCAATAGCGCGGCCCACGGCAGGGATTGTCGAGTCATGGCCATCAGGCAGCCCTTTTCAAAAGACCTTCCGGGCGCACGGCCAGGACAAGGATGAAGATGGCGAACAGCACCAGGTTCTGCAACTGCATGGGCAGCACCAGCGACGACAGCGACTGGATCACGCCGACCGCGACCCCGCCCACCACCGCGCCCATGACGCTGCCCAGCCCGCCCAGCACCACCGCCGTGAACATCAGCACGCTGAATTGCGCGCCGACGGTGGTCGACGCAGTGAGGTAGGGCAGGATGATGCCGCCGCCCAAGGCCGTCAGGCCCACGCCCAGTCCGAAGGCCAATTGATGGACGCGATGGGTAGAGATGCCCGACAGCCGGGCAGCCATCGGATCCTGCGCCGTCGCGCGCACCGCCATGCCCCACCAGGTTTTTTTCAGCACCCACCACAGCGTCAACCCCGCCACCGACGCCACGATGAAAGCCAGCAGATAGGGCGCGCTGAGGAGGATCGGGCCGACCGCCAGCGCCGTCATCTGATAGGGCGTCTGCACCGAGCGGAACTCGGAACCGAACAGGATCAGGGCCAGGTTCTCCATCACGATGAGCAGGCCCACCGTCAGGAAGATCTGCGCCACCGCCGGCGCCTTCAACACGCGGTCGATCAGGAACTTCTGCGTCAGCACGCCCAGCACGAAGGCCACCGCGAACGACAGCAACGACCCGAGGAGCGGGTCCAGCCCCAGCAATTTCCAGGCGAAGTACGCCACGAACATGCCCACCATCAGGAATTCGGCCTGGGCGAAGTTGACGATGGAGACCACGCCGAAGACCAGTGTCAGTCCGATCGAAATGACCGCATACACGCCGCCCAGCAAAATGCCGTCCACCAGTGCCTGCAAGAATTGCATGACCGTCCTCCGGTTCGCGCCGAGCGCTCAGTTGGCGGTGATGACGCGGCCCTTGGCCAGCGCTTGCGGCCACACCGAGACCAACTCGTTGTTTTGCCACTGGACCATGATGGGTTGGGCCAGGGTGTTCAGGCCGTTGGCGTCGAAATGCACGCCGCCGCCCGACATCACGCCGGCCCAGCCCTGGTCGTATTTCTGCGCGCGCAGCGCTTTGGATACCGCCTCGGGCTTATCGGACGCCGCCACTTCCAGGGCCTGGGCCAGCACGCCGGCGCATACCGCGTGTTCCAGGGCCTCGTGCGGCATGAAGGTACCGAAGCGCTTGCGGTAGCGCTCGGTATAGGCCGGCGCCTGGTCGTAATTGGCCGGTGCGATGGACAGGACGGCTTGGGAATAGGGGCCCAGCGCTTTCGCAAAGTCGGGAATCACATAGCCCGCCGCGCCGCCCACGATGGGCACGGTCAGGCGTTGCTGGCGCATCACCCGGATGATCAACAGGCTGTCGTTCAGGTAGGAAATCGGGAACACGATCTGGGCGTCGGATGCGCGCAGCTTGCTGATCAGCGGGGTGACGTCGGTGATGCCCAGCGGATAGGCTTCATCCAGCACGATTTGCGCACCGGCCGCCTTGGCGGCATTGCGCACGCCCACGGCTTGCGAGGTGCCGTAGGCCGTGTCTTCGTACAGCAGCGCGATTTTCTTGATGGCGGATGCGCCCGCCACGACGGACGCCGCATAGTCGTATTGCGCGCGGCCCAGCACCGAGCCCTTCGATACCACCTGGAAGATGTGTTTGAAACCGCGTTCCGTCAGCACGTCCGAAAACGACATCGTCAGCAGCGGGATGCCACGGCGTTCGGTCACTTCGGACACGGCCAGCGTCAGCGACGACGCATAGGCGCCAATCAGCGCCACGCAACGATTCTGCGTGATCAGGCGCTGCGCCACGGTGGCCGCCGTGGTGGGCTGCGAGGTGGCATCGGCGATAACCAGCTTGAGCTTGGCGCCGCCCAGCGACTTGATGCCGCCCGCCGCGTTGATTTCGTCCGCGGCAAGTTCAAGGCCCTGCCGCGAATTGATGCCGAACTGCGCATTCGCGCCCGACAACGGCAGGATCACGCCGACGTTGATATCGGCCGGCGCCGCCAGCGCACGGCCGGGCAGGGTGGCCGCCAGCGCGACCGCGCCCAGTCCAGCGACAAATTCCCGGCGCCCGTGGCGCAGAGCCTGCGTGGGGTTGCTTTTCATGCTTGTCTCCTGGCTTTTTGTGGAATGGGGCGCACGGCAGCCAGCCCGGCGCTTTGCCGCATTATTGTGTTCATTTTTTAAGCAGTCAAGCATATTGTCAGACAATCCGACTGTTGACGGGCGGACAAAAATTGACTGACAATCAGACAAAACAGACCGAGCACAAGCCGGTTCGACGCCCGTCATCATCACTAAACGAGGAACCTATGGCAGACATCCAATCCGAAACCCAAGCCCTGTTCGACCAAGGCCTGAACCTGCGCCGCGAAGTGCTGGGCACCGAGTACGTGGACGGGTCCCTGGCCCGCGCCAACGACTTCATGATGGCCTTCCAGCACATCACCACCGAGTGGTGCTGGGGCTACACCTGGGGCCGTCCGGGTCTGGAAAAGAAGACGCGCAGCATGCTGAACCTGGCCATGCTGACGGCGTTGAATCGCCCGGCCGAAATCAAACTCCACGTCAAAGGCGCGCTGAACAATGGCGTGACCGTTGAAGAGATCAAGGAAATCCTGCTGCAGGCCACCGTGTATTGCGGCATCCCCGCCGGCCTGGATGCCTTCAAGGTTGCCAACCAGGTGCTGGAAGAAGAGGGCGCCTTCAAGGCGCAGCAAGCATGAACGCCCCGCAAGAACGGGTGGGGCTCGTCGGCATCGGCAGCATGGGCTGGCCGATGGCCGCGCGCCTGGTGCAGGCCGGCTATGCGGTGACGGTGTTTGACGCCGTGCCGGGCCAGGCCGACAAATTCGCGCAGGACGTGGGTGGCCAGGCCGCCGCCACCTGCGCCGCGCTGGCAGCGCAATCCGACATCGTTTTCACGATGTTGCCCACCAGCGCCATCGTGGAACAGGTGCTGAGCGGCGAACAAGGGCTGCTGGCCGGCCTGCGCCCGGGCAGCGTCGTCGTCGAAATGAGCTCTGGCGTGCCCGCGCATACGCAGCGGCTTGCCCAGGCGGTGGCCGCCGCCGGCAGCCAGATGGTGGACGCGCCCGTGTCGGGCGGGGTGCCGCGCGCACGCACCGGCGACCTCGCGATCATGTTCGGCGGTCCTGCCGCCACGCTGGAACGTGTGCGCCCGGCGCTGTCGGCGATGGGCACGTCGATCACCGCCGTCGGCGACGTGGGTAGCGCCCACGCCATGAAGGCGTTGAACAACCTGGTATCGGCCGGCGGCTTCCTGATCGGCGTCGAAGCCATGTTGATCGGCCAGCAGTTCGGCCTGGACCCCAACGTGATCGTCGATGTGCTCAATGCGTCCACGGGCATGAACAATTCCACGCAAAAAAAGTTCAAGCAGTTCGTGCTGTCGCGCCAGTTCAATTCGGGCTTCGGCCTGGACCTGATGGTCAAGGACCTGGGCATTGCGCTGGGCATTGCCACCGATACCGGCACGCCCACGCCGTTCGCGTCGCTGTGCCGCGAATTGTGGGCCTCCGCAGGCAAAACCCTGGGCAAGGGCCAGGACCACACCGCCGTCGCGCGCCTGTCCGAGCAACTGGCGGGCGTGGAACTGGCCGCCAGGAAAAGCTAGGCCGCTTCAACCACGGCGTGGCTGCGGCCGCGCCGTCTTTTCAACCTGCATCACCAAAAAAACCGCCAAGACAAGGTGGAGGGCCGGCTGTTGCCGGCAGAAACAGCGAGGAGCAAAACATGAAGAAGACTTTTCTGGCGACCCTGGGCGCCGGCCTGATCGCGCTTGCCGCCAACGCGTCCGCGCAGAACTACCCCACGCGCCCCATCTCGATGGTGGTGCCGTACGCGGCGGGGGGATCCACTGACGGATTGGCCCGCATCGTGGCGCAAGCCATGGGCGAGAACCTGGGCCAGACCGTCGTGGTGGAAAACATGGGCGGCGGCGGCACCATGATCGGCAACCAGCGCGTGACTCGCGCCGCGCCAGACGGCTACACCGTCACCTTCGGCAATATGGGGTCGCTGGCCATCGCGCCGTCGCTATACCCCAAGAGCAAGTTCGATCCGCGTCGCGACATGAGCGCGATCGGGCTGGTGGCGACGGTGCCGATGGTGCTGTCCGTCAGCAAGAAAAGCGGCATCGCCACGCTGTCTGACTTCGTCGAGCGCCTGAAGAAGCATGGCGCCGACGTGAACTTCGGCAATGCCGGGTCCGGCTCAACAAGCCATATCGCGGCGGCCTATTTCATGCACGTGACCCATACGCAAGGGATGCAGATTCCCTACCGGGGCGCGGGCCCGGCGATTGCCGACCTGATGGCCGGCACGGTGGACGCGGTGATCGACCAGACCGTCACGATGATCCCCATCCACGAAGCCAAACGCGTCACGGCGCTGGCCGTGGCCTCCCCTGCGCGGCTGCCGCAGATCCCCGATGTGCCGACGTTCGCGGAAGGCGGCGTGCCGGATTTCAACATGAGTGTCTGGAACGGCATCGCCGCGCCGGCCGGCACGCCGCCCGCCGTGATCGCGCGGCTGGAACAGGCCTTGGCGGCCGCGCTGAAGAGCCCTGGCGTACGCGAATCGCTGGACAAGCTGGCGGCTCAGGCGCCAACCGAAAAAGAGCAGGGCGCGGCGGCTTTTCAGGCGCTGATCGCCCGCGACGTGCCGAACTTCGCGGCCTTGATCAAGGATGCCGGCATCACGGTAAATTGAACCTTCCTTTGGTTCGATTCCATTCTGGGAGATCCACGCATGTGTCCGACCCTTTCCGATGCTTCCGCGCAGGAAGCGCCCCTGTGCCTGGCGCCCTTGCCCGAGATGGACGCCGCCACCTTTGACATACCGCCCGGCGCCTGCGATACGCACGCGCATGTGGTGGCCGCGGATGCCGCCGCCTATCCGCTGGTGCCGGAGCGCACCTACACGCCACCGCCCGCGCCGGAGTCCGCTTACCTGGGCATGTTGAAACAAACCGGCATGGCGCGCGGCGTGCTGGTGCAGATCAGCGTTTACGGCACCGACAACCGCTACATGCTGGAGGTGCTGCGCCGCCATCCCGACCAGTTGCGCGGCATCGGCGTGGTGGCCCCGACCGTGACGGACAGCGAGCTGGCGGACATGCATGCTGCGGGCGTGCGCGGCTTGCGCATCAATGTGCTGTTCGGCGGCGGTATCGGCTTTGACGCGATGGAGACCTTGGCGCATCGCATTGCCGGTCTGGGCTGGCACATGCAGTTTTTGATGGATGCGCGTCAGTTGCCCGAGCTTCTGCCGCGCATGCGCAAGCTGCCGGTGCCGGGCGTGGTGGACCACATGGGTCACATGCCCGTCGCCGAGGGGGTGGGCAGCGCCGGCTTCCAGGCCTTGCAGCATCTGGTCCGGGACCATGGCTGGTGGGTCAAGCTGTCCGGCGCCTACCGCATCAGCGACCGCTTCGACGATTTCAGCGACGTGGTGCCGTGGGCACAGGCGCTGATCGAGACGGCGCCCGACCGCATGCTGTGGGGCAGCGACTGGCCGCACGTGCATCAGACGCGCATGGTCAACACCGGCCGGCTGCGCAATCAGCTGGCGTTGTGGGCGCCGGATGCTGCCCTGCGCCATCGCATTCTGGTCGACAACCCCGAACGGCTGTACGGCTTTTCGCCGGCGCGGTAATCCCGGGAAACCGAACCCTCCAAGAGGCAAACCATGCAATGGTATAGAGAGCTGAACAAGACGGAACGGCGCACCTTCATCGCCGCGTTCGGGGGCTGGGCCATCGACGCCCTGGACTTCATGGTGTTCACCTTCGTGATCGCCACGCTGATGACGTTGTGGGGCATCGATAAAGGCCAGGCCGGCATGCTGGGCACCGTCACGCTGCTGTTTTCCGCCATCGGCGGATGGCTGGCGGGCATCCTTGCCGACCGGTACGGCCGTGTCCGCGTGCTGCAATACACGATCCTGTGGTTTTCGGCGTGCACGGTGGCCATCGGCTTCGCGCAGAATTTCGAGCAGCTATTCGTGCTGCGGGCCTTGCAGGGCCTGGGTTTCGGCGGCGAATGGGCCGTCGGCTCGGTGCTGATGGGCGAAATCGTGCGGGCCGAACACCGAGGCAAGGCCGTGGGCACCGTGCAAAGCGGTTGGGCCGTTGGATGGGGCGTCGCGGCCATCCTGTACACGGTCGCGTTTTCCATCCTGCCCGCGGAATGGGCCTGGCGCAGCCTGTTCTGGGTGGGCGTGCTGCCGGCCTTCCTGGTGCTGTACATCCGCAAGAACGTGCCCGAACCCGAGGTGTTCCAGCGCGCCCAGGCCAAGGTGCAGGCCGGTGAGGCCCGGGCCTCGTTCTGGACGATCTTCTCGCCCGCGCTGTTGAAGACCACGGTCATCACCGCCGTGCTGTGCACCGGCGTGCAGGGTGGCTACTACGCCATCACCACCTGGTTGCCGACCTACCTGAAGGTTGAGCGCCAACTGTCCGTATTGAATACCGGCGGGTACCTGATGGTGATCATCTTCGGATCGTTCTGCGGGTACATCGCGGGCGCTTATCTGGCCGACCGCTTGGGCCGCCGCGCCAACCTGTTGATCTTCTCGGTGCTGTCCACGGCCAGCGTCTACGTCTACACGCAATTGCCGCTGACCGACGGCCAGATGCTGTTCCTGGGCTTTCCGCTGGGCTTTGCCGCGTCTGGCATCTTCAGCGGAATCGGCGCTTATCTGACGGAACTGTTCCCGTCCGGGGTGCGCGCATCGGGGCAGGGGTTTGCGTATAACTTCGGCCGCGGCGTGGGGGCGCTATTCCCCAGCCTGGTGGGATTCCTGAGCCAGACGCACGGCCTGGGTTGGGCAATCGGGGCATTCGCCACGGGCGCTTACGCGGTGGTGATCGTGACGGCGCTGCTGTTGCCCGAAACCAAGGGACGCGTGCTGGAGTGATGCCTGCGCGCCCGTTTTTTTGAACAGATACGGGTTTACCCGGTATCTGTTCAAAAGCCATAATTTGTATGATGACCCGATAACTTCTATTCAAGAGACAGGTCATCATGCTGGTTGCGCCGCCGACTTTCCCGCCGCTTTCCTGGCGGTCCCGCCCCTGCGTGCCGGGGGCGTTCCATGACTGAAGAATCCCGCGTTCGCGAAGACATCTGCACTGTCGGCGCCAGCCTCTACAACCGTGGCTACACCGTGGGCGCGGCCGGCAACATCAGCGCCCGCCTGGACGACGGCTGGCTGATCACGCCTACTGACGCCTGCCTGGGCCGGCTGGACCCGGCGGAACTGGCCAAGGTCGACCTTGGCGGCCAATGGATCTCGGGCGCCAAGCCGTCCAAGACCCTGGTGCTGCATCAGGGCATCTACCGCGCCAGCCCCGAATCGCGCGGGATCGTCCACACGCACTCCACGCACCTGGTCGCCCTGACGCTTGCCGGCGTCTGGCGGCCCGACGAGGTGCTGCCGCCCCTTACCCCGTATCAGGTCATGAAGGTGGGCCGCATCCCGTTGATCGGCTATCGCCGCCCCGGCGATCCGCAAGCCGCCGCCGAGGTGGCCGCGGTGGCGGGGCAAGTCCGCGGCGCGCTGTTCGAGCGCCTGGGCCCGGTGGTGTGGGAACGCTCGGTCGCGCACGCGTCCCATGCGCTGGAAGAACTGGAAGAAACGGCTCGCCTGTGGCTCATGAGCCACCCCCGGCCCGCGCCGTTATCCGCCGACGCCATTGAAGAACTGCGCGCG
>NZ_JBHFII010000036.1:60950-64177 GCF_057334215.1 Achromobacter maghribensis
CGCGCTACTGACCCCGCCATTCCTATAAAGCTGCCCGGACGCGCGCTGCGCGTCACACGGCGGCACACCCTTTTGGAGACTTGTCATGCCCCCGATGGAAATCGCATCGACCGCGCCCGCCGCGGCGATGCGGCCTGAATCCCGCGAGACCGCCCGCGCCTATGCCAAGGTGTTCTGGCGCCTGGTGCCGTTCTTGATGCTCTGCTATGTGATCGCCTATCTGGACCGCGTCAACGTGGGTTTCGCCAAGCTGCAGATGTCGCAGGACCTGGGCTTCAGCGAAACCGTCTTCGGCCTGGGCGCCGGCGTGTTCTTCATCGGGTATTTCCTGTTCGAGGTGCCCAGCAACCTGCTGATGCACCGGCTGGGCGCGCGCATCTGGATCGCGCGCATCATGATCACGTGGGGCATCCTGTCCGGCATGTTCATGTTCGTCGAAACGCCCACCGGCTTCTACATCCTGCGGTTCCTGCTGGGCCTGGCCGAAGCCGGTTTCTATCCGGGCGTGATCCTGTACCTGACCTATTGGTACCCGGCCCACCGCCGCGCCAAGATCATCGCGCTGTTCATGTCCGCCATCCCGGTGGCCGGCATCTTCGGCAACCCGCTGTCCGGCTGGATCATGGAAGCCTTTCACGGCACGCACGGCCTGCAGGGCTGGCAGTGGATGTTCCTGATCGAAGCGGTTCCCGCGCTGCTCATCGGCGTGGCCACCGTCATGTACCTGGACAACGGCATCTCCAGCGCCAAGTGGCTGACCGCCGATGAAAAGCAGATCCTGACCCGCGAGATCGAGCAGGACCAGAAGCAGACGGGCACGCAGAAGCACTCGCTGCGCGCCGTGTTTTCGGACAAACGCGTGTGGTGGATGTGCCTGATCTACTTCGCCTTCGTCGCCGGCCAGTACGGCCTGACGTTCTGGATGCCGACGCTGATCAAGTCAACCGGCGTCACGGGCGCCTTCAACATCGGGCTGCTTAGCGCCATCCCGTTTCTCTGCGCCATCGTCGTGATGAACCTGCTGGGCCATTCGGCGGACAAGCGGCGCGAACGCCGCTGGCACCTGATCGTGCCGGCGCTGGCGGGCGCGGTGGGCTTTACCGCGGCGGCCTCTTTCGCCGACAACACCGTGGTGTCGCTGATCTGCCTGTCGATGGCCGCGGCCGGCGTGCTGACGTGCGCGCCGTTGTTCTGGTCGCTGCCCACCGCCTTCCTGTCGGGCACCGCGGCGGCGGCGGGCATCGCCATCGTGAACTCGGTCGGCAACCTGGCCGGCTTTGCCAGCCCCTACATGATCGGCTACCTGAAAGACCTGACCAGCTCGACCGCATCCGGCATGTACGTGCTGGCCGCCGTGCTGGTGATCGGCGCCATCGCGGTCTGGTTCACGCCGGCCAAGCTGGTCAACCGCTGATGGCCGTGCGCCGCTCTTACTTCAACTTCAAGGAACCGCCATGCCGCGCCTAGCCGCCAACCTGACCATGATGTACGCCGAACACGCCTTCCTGGATCGTTTCCAGGCGGCCGCCGGCGACGGCTTCACCGGCGTCGAATTCCTGTTTCCCTATGAATTCACCGCCGCTGATTTGAAAGCGCGTCTGCAAGACAACGGCGTGACGCAAGCGCTTTTCAACACGCCGCCTGGCGATTGGGCCGCTGGCGAACGCGGCATCGCGTCGCTGCCGGGCCGGGAAAGCGAGTTCCAGCGCGGCATCGACCTGGCGCTGGAATACGCCGATCAGCTGGGCAATCGCAGCCTGCATGTGATGGCCGGCCTGATCCGTCCGGGCGACGACCGCGCGGCGCATCGCGATACCTACCTGAAGAACCTGGCGTTCGCGGCGCGCGCGGCCGAATCCGCCGGCATCACCATCGTGATCGAACCCATCAACACGCGCGACATCCCCGGCTTCTTCCTGAACCGGCAGGACGACGCGCAAGCCATCTGCGCCCAGGTCGGCGCGCCCAACCTGAAGGTGCAGTTCGACTGCTACCACTGCCAGATCGTCGAAGGCGACATTGCCGTGAAGCTGCAGCGCGACATCGCCGGCATCGGCCACATCCAGATCGCCGGCGTGCCCGACCGGCACGAGCCCGACCTGGGCGAACTGAATTACCCCTACCTGTTCGAGCGGATCGACGCACTCGGCTACACGGGCTGGATCGGCTGCGAATACCGTCCCAAGGCCGGCACCTCCGCGGGGCTGGGCTGGGCCCACCCTTATCTTGCCAACCATTGAGCATCCCATCATGAAGATTCTGATCACCGGCGGCGCCGGATTCCTGGGCCAAAGGCTGGCCCGCAAACTGCTCGCGCAAGGCGTGCTGACGCTTGATGCCACCGGGCCGCAACCCATCACGCAGATCGACTTGCTGGACGTCGTCAAATCCGACGCGTTGACCGATCCGCGCGTGCGATCGCTGGAAGGCGATATCTCGGACCCGGCGGTGCTGCGTCAGGCAATCGACGCGGACACGCGCGCCATCTTCCATCTGGCCGCCATCGTCAGTGGCCAGGCGGAGGCGGATTTCGATTTGGGGATGCGCATCAACCTGGACGCGTCGCGCGCCTTGCTGGAAACATGTCGCGCCGTGGGCCACACGCCGCGCGTGATCTTCACCAGCTCGGTGGCCGTATACGGCGGCGCCTTGCCCGAAACGGTGCGCGACGACACGGCGCTAAGCCCGCAATCGTCCTATGGCACGCAGAAGGCCATCGCCGAACTGCTGCTGGCGGACTACACCCGGCGCGGTTTCGTTGATGGCCGCGTGCTGCGCCTGCCCACCATCAGCGTGCGCCCGGGCCGCCCCAACGCCGCCGCGTCCTCGTTTGCCAGCGGCATCATTCGCGAACCCTTGAACGGCGAAGCGGCCGTCTGCCCGGTCGGCGCTGATACGCGCCTGTGGCTGCTGTCGCCGCGCGGCGCGATCCAGGCGCTGATCTCGGGTTGCGAATTGCCGGCCGACGCCGTGGCCGACCGTTCGCCGATCAATCTGCCCGGCGTGTCCGTCACGGTGGCCGAGATGGCGCAGGCCCTGCGCGACGTGGCGGGCGACGAAGTGGCCGACCGCATCACGTGGCAAGCCGACGAGCGCGTCGAACGCATCGTGGGAAGCTGGCCGGGCCGGTGGGACACCACCCGCGCTACCCGCCTGGGCCTGAAGGGCGACAGCGACTTTGCGGAAATTATCCGCGCCTACCTGGCCGACGCCCAGCCGCGCTAAGC
>NZ_JBHFII010000036.1:64237-98847 GCF_057334215.1 Achromobacter maghribensis
CCCCCCCCCCGGCCGCCCCTGGATTTTCCGGAACGACGAAAGACATGACCTTGAACCAAACTTCTTCGCGCCGCGTCGGCGTGATCGGCCTGGGCGCCATGGGCGCGGGCATCGCGCAAAGCCTGCGCCGCGCAGGCCACGACGTGCACGTCTACGACATCCGCCCGGAAGCCGCCGCGGCCTTTGCCGCGCAGGGCGGCGTGGCTTGCGCCACGCTGGCCGACATGGCCGCCGCCTGCGACATCGTGATCAGCGTGGTGGTCAATGCCCAGCAGACCGAAACCGTGTTGTATGGCGACGGCGGCATGGCGGCCGCATTGCGCGCGGGGGCTGTCTTCGTGATGTGCTCCACCGTGGATCCCAGCTGGTCCATCGCGCTGGAAGCGCGCCTGGCCGGGCAGGGCGTCCTGTACCTGGACGCGCCGATCTCCGGCGGGGCGGCCAAGGCCGCTGCGGGGCAGATGACAATGATGACCGCCGGCAGCGCCGCGGCCTACGAGGCTTGCGGCGCGGTGTTGGAATCGATGGCAGGGAAAGTCTATCGGTTGGGCGACCGCGCCGGCGCGGGCAGCAAGGTCAAGATCATCAACCAGCTGCTGGCCGGCGTGCACATCGCGGCCGCCGCCGAAGCGATGGCGCTGGGGTTGCGCGAAGGCGTCGACGCCGATGCCTTGTACGAAGTCATCACGCATAGCGCGGGCAATAGCTGGATGTTCGAAAACCGCATGGCCCACGTGCTGGCCGGCGATTACACGCCGCTGTCGGCGGTGGACATCTTCGTGAAGGACCTGGGCCTGGTCCTGGATACGGCCCGCCACACGAAATTCCCGCTGCCGCTGGCATCGACGGCGCACCAGATGTTCATGCAGGCGTCCACCGCCGGGCACGGCCGTGAAGACGACAGCGCCGTCATCAAGATCTTTCCGGGTATCACCTTGCCGGAGGCAAAATGAGCATCAAACTGGGCTGCATCGCCGACGATTTCACGGGCGCCACCGATCTTGCCAACAACCTGGTGCGCGCCGGCATGCGCACGGTGCAGACCATCGGCATTCCCGGCGCGCCATTGCGCGATGAGGCGGATGCCGTGGTCGTGGCGCTGAAGACGCGGACGCTGCCCGCAGACGAGGCCGTGGCGCAGTCCCTGGCCGCGCTGGAATGGCTGCAGGCTCAGGGCGCCGAGCAGATCTATTTCAAGTACTGCTCCACGTTCGACAGCACGCCGCAGGGCAACATCGGCCCCGTGACCGATGCGTTGATGACGCGGTTGGGGGCGGGCTTCACCATCGCCACGCCGGCATTCCCCGACAACAAGCGCACGGTATTCAAGGGCTACCTGTTCGCCGGCGACGTGTTGCTGAACGAATCGGGCATGCAGCACCATCCGCTTACGCCGATGACGGATCCGAACCTTGTCCGCGTGCTGTCGGCGCAGACCTCCCGCAAGGTTGGCTTGATCGACTACACCGTGGTGGCCGCCGGTACCGAGGCGATCCGGGCGCGCATCCAGGCGCTGCAGGCCGAGGGCGTCGAAATCGCTATCGTGGATGCGGTTTCCAATGACGATCTGCGGGTTCTGGGGCCCGCTCTACGCGGGATGGCGCTGGTGACGGCGGGGTCGGGCGTGGCGATCGGCCTGCCGGGAAATTGGGGGCTGTCGCCCGTCGGCGCTGCCGCCCAGGCGCGCGTGGATGGCCTGCGGGCAGTCGTGGCGGGAAGCTGCTCCACCGCCACCAACGGGCAGGTGGCCGCCTTCGTCGCCAGCGGCCGTCCGGCCTATGCGCTGGATCCGATGCGGCTGGCGGGGGGCGAAGACGTGGTCGCGCAAGTGCTGGCCTGGGCCGAGCCGCGCATGCAGGATGGGCCGGTGCTGGTCTATTCCACCGCGCAGCCGGACGCGGTCAAGCAGGCGCAGGGAGTGCTGGGCGCGGAGCGCGCGGGCGCCATGATCGAAGACGCCATCGCGCGCATCGCGGTCGGCCTGGTGGAACGCGGGGTGCGGCAGTTGATCGTGGCGGGTGGCGAAACGTCGGGCGCGGTGGTGCAGGCGCTGGGGCTTGAGCAGATCGCCATCGGCGAACAGATCGACCCGGGCGTGCCGTGGTGCGCAGGCTATACACCCATTGCGCAGGGCGATGTCAGCATCGCGCTGAAGTCCGGCAACTTCGGCACGCCGGATTTTTTCATCAAGGCGTTCGGGTAGTTTGCGGCGCGTCTAGCGATGCGCCTGGCTCAGCCGCTTGGCCGCATTCACCATGTGGATGCGGGCCGCTTCGCGGGCGCCTTCCACGTCTTGGTCGCGGATGGCTTCGACGATGGCGATGTGTTCTTGCATCACATCGCGCATCAGGTTGGCGTGGCGGGCCTCGTTGCCGCGCGTCACGCGCGTGGCGGCTTCCAGGAACTGGCTGACAAAGGCCAGGGTGGTCAGGAAGTACGGGTTGCCGGTGGCGCGCGCGATGCTGCGGTGGAACGCCACGTCTTCCTTCACGCCGTCGCCGCCGTCGGCGACCGCTTGCGATATTGCCGCCAGCGCGTGGTCGATTTCCGTCATGTCGCGCTTTTTGCGCGTCGCCGCGGCCTGGGCGGCGATTTCGGTTTCCAGCGCGCGGCGCAAGTCCACGATGTGCAGCACGGCCTCCAGCGAACTTAATTCGGCGGCGTCGATCCGCAGCGCCCGGTTGCCCGTCAGGCCCGTGACGAACACGCCGCTGCCTTGCCGCGCTTCAACGATGCCGTCTTGCCGTAGCCGCGACACCGCTTCGCGGATGACGGTGCGGCTGACGCCGAACTGTTCCGCCAGCGTGGCTTCGGTGGGCAGCTTTTCACCGGGCAGCACGCGGCCCTCGTCGATTTCGGCGAGCAGGCGCTTGGCGACGGTGTCGGTCAGCGTGGGAGGGGAGGGAAGTCGTGGAAACGCCATGGATAATGACCGCAAAAGGGGGGCGGCAGGCCGGTGTCGAAGCCATCGGCGGGCCCGGCGCCAATGATAACCGGTTGCCCCACGGCCGATTGACCCTGAAAGCAGCCTTGCATAGGCGTTAGGCCGCAGGACCGGGGCGCGCCGTCATCAGGCAGTCGATGAAGCACTGGGCGGCCGGCGTGGGCGGGGAATCGGACCGCGTCAGAATGGACACCCGCGCCGCGGGCAGCTCGTGCGCCAGCGGCAGCATGCGCAATGGCCGCGGCATCAGTTGATGATCGAACAGCGCCTGCACGAAGATGCCCAGCGCATCGCTTTGCGCCATGATGGCCAGCGCGATCGCGATGGACTGGCAAGGGATGATGTCTCGCGGCGGCGGCAAGCCATGGGCGTCGAACGCCAGTCGCAGCAGGTTGGCCGGGGCCTGGATGTTGCCGGGCAGCAGCCACAACGCGTCGTGCATGTCGGCCAGGCTGCGCGCGCGGCGCAAAGGGTGGCCGATGCGGGCGCCCACCGCCATCGGCAGGGTGAATAAGGTCTGGCGCGCGAAGCCGTCGTCGATGTTGCCGTCGTACTCGGTTTGCACCAACAGGTCGTAGTGGCCCGACTCCAGTTGCTCGTGGCTGTAAGGCGGGGCAACTTCGTTGAACGATACGGCCACGCGCGGCATCCGGGCGCGGAACGCCATCAGCGCGGCAGGCAGTGCCGTCAGCGCCGAAGAGCTGATGGCCAGGTTCAGCGTGCCGCCTTCGCCGTCCCGCATCTGCCCGATTTCCTCCTGCGCCTTTCGCGCTTCCTGCAGGATCAGCACGGCGCGCTTGTACAGCGCCTCGCCGTAGGTCGTCAGTTCCACGCCGCGGGCGCTGCGGCGCACCAGTTCGGCTCCCACGCTGTGTTCCAGTTCCCGCAGGCTGCGCGTCGCCGCGGGCTGGGTGACGAACAGCGCGCGTGCCGCGGCGCGGATGCTGCGGTGGTCGGCGATCAGGACAAAGGCGCGTAATTGGCGCAGGTTCATGGAGGAGAGCCCGGGGTCGGAACCGTCTAAAGACGGGGTGGCATATAAGGAAAAGGTTTCACTGGAACAAAAATACTGTCTTTTCCTTATCGTGCGCCATCCGTATATTCATCCACGCGGGGTCGTCACAGCGTCCGGATTCACGGACCGGCGCCCCACGGACATCAAGGGGAAAACATGTCTATCGCCATCGCCGCCGCTCCTGGCCGGCAGCCTCTGCATTCGTCGGCCGCGCGCCGCCGCGTGATCGCCGGCACGACCATCGGCAACGCGCTGGAGTTCTTCGACTTCACCGTCTTCACGTTCCTGATGCTGATCATCGGCCCGTTGTTCTTTCCGGCCGCGTCCGGTTATGGCCAGCTGCTGCTGACCACCGCCACCTTTGGCGTGGGTTTCCTGATGCGGCCGGTCGGCGGCATGCTGATCGGTTCGTATGCCGACCGCCATGGCCGGCGCGCGGCCATGACGCTGACCTTATGGCTGATGGGGCTGGGCTGCGCGCTGATCGCGGCGGCGCCCACCTACGCCCAGATGGGCGTGATGGGCCCCGTGCTGATGGTGCTGGCGCGGCTGATCCAGGGCTTTGCCGCGGGCGGCGAGGTGGGTGCATCGACCACCCTGCTGTTGGAGCATGCCCCGCCGAACAAGCGGGGGTTCTATTCCAGCTGGCAGTTCGGCAGCCAGTCGCTGGGGGTGATGCTGGGCGCGTTGACCGTGGCGCTGTTGACCGCCGTGCTGACCAAAGACCAGATGCAGGCGTGGGGCTGGCGCGTGCCCTTCGTGATCGGCATCCTGACGGTGCCGGTCGGGGCCTACATCCGCCGCAACCTGGAGGAAACGCTGGAGCCTGCCCATGCGCCCCAGGCCACGCGCGCCGCGTCGGGCCACCAGCCGCTGCGGCTGGTGTTCGCGCACCATAAGGCGCGGGTGGTCAAAGGCATTCTGCTGGTGATCGGCGGCATGGTGTGCGCGCAGATCATCGGCTTCTACATGCCCGCCTACGCCAGCAAGGAACTGGGCCTGCCGGCGTCGTCGGGCTTGTTCGCCAGCGTCGTGCTGGGGGCCATCGGCTTTGCGATCGCGCCATTTGTCGGCAAGCTGGCCGATCGCTATGGCCGCAAGAAAGTCATTTTCTGGTCGCGCGTGGCAACCATCTGCGTGTTGCTGCCGTGCTTTCAGTGGCTGGTGTCTGCACCCAGCACGGCCCGGTTGATGACCGTGATCGCGCTGCTGGCCGTCTTGCTGGCGTTGCAGATGGCGCCCACGATCACGATGCTGCCCGAACTGTTCCCGAAGGCCGTGCGCACCACCGGGATGTCGGTCGTGTATGGTCTGGGCATTTCCGTCTTCGGCGGTTTCGCGCAGTTCTTCGTGACCTGGCTTCTGCACGTCACCGGCAACCCGCTGGCGCCTGCCTGGTATTTGATGGTGACCGTGGCGCTATCCACCGTCGTGCTGTTCTGGATCCAGGACCGCACCGGCCATGCAATCGACTCCCAGGAGGCATGATGCCCAGCAGTACAAGCTACTTCCCCCGCAGCTACGCCGAATCGCGCGAGCGCTTCTTGTCCGATGCCGCG
Source organism: Achromobacter maghribensis (assembly GCF_057334215.1). Classification (NCBI taxonomy): domain Bacteria; kingdom Pseudomonadati; phylum Pseudomonadota; class Betaproteobacteria; order Burkholderiales; family Alcaligenaceae; genus Achromobacter; species Achromobacter maghribensis. Next base: position 69,756 of record NZ_JBHFII010000036.1, read on the forward strand.
CGCCTGGGCGCCGACGTGCGATCGTGGCCGATCGAGGCCGCGGGTAGCGACGGCGAGGCGCTGGCCACCGATACGGCGCTGATCGGCGCAGCCGACGCCACGCGCCTGCTGATCATGACGTCGGCCACGCATGGCGTGGAAGGCTTTTGCGGCGCGGGTTGCCAGTTCGCGCTGATGGATGACGCCCCGATGCAACAGCGCGCGCGGCAAGCGGGCGTGGCCCTGTTGCTGGTGCACGCGGTGAATCCCTACGGTTTTTCGTGGATGGCCCGTACCGACGAGGGTAACGTGGACCTGAACCGCAATGCGCAGCCGTTCGGCGGCACGCCGCTGCCGGCCAATCCGAGCTATGGCGATTTGCACCCGTTGCTGCTGCCCGAAGAATGGCCCCCGTCGGACGAGAACCAGCGCGACCTGGCCCGCTATGTGGCCGAACATGGACAGGCCGCTTTCGCGCAGGCCGTGTCGCGCGGGCAGTACACGCACGCCGATGGGCTCTTCTACGGCGGCGCTGCGCCGGCGGCATCGCTTGCCAACCTGCGGCGCATCCTTGAAACGCAGGCCGGCCGCTACGCGCACATCGGTTGGATCGACGTGCATACGGGCCTGGGCCCGCGCGGGCACGGCGAGAAGATCTATGCGGGCCGGCGCGATGACGCCGAAGTGGCGCGCGCGCGGCAATGGTGGGGCCTGGACATCGCCGTGCCGTTTCAAGGCACGTCGGCATCGGTCGACATCACCGGCCATCTGGCGGGCCTGATCTATCAGGCTTGCCCCGATTCGTCGCCGACGCTGATGGCGCTGGAATACGGCACCGTGCCGTTCGACGATATCGTGCTGGCGCTGCGTGGCCGCAACTGGCTGCGCTCGAATCCCGACGCACCGTCCGCCTTGCGCCGCGACATCCTGCAGGCCACGCAGGACGCGTTCTACTGCCATGCCTACGACTGGCATGGCATGGTGCTGGGCCAAAGCCGCGTGGCGGTGCTGCAAGCGTTGTGCGGACTGCAAGCCGCGGCCTGACCCCATCGCCGGCAACGCCCGCAATCCTGCCCTTGATTCCCCGGGTTGCACCCGCCGTGGGTCTTTCCCCGCAGCGGGTTGCACCTGTGGGGCCGGCTCCGCCAGGGATTACCCGCGAGTTGGGGGTAGTCTTGGGTTATCCCTAGTTGAGCCGAGCAGCAACCCGTCGATATGCTTCGGTTAACCGAAGGAACCGCAGAGTTCAAACCGGAGGAGTTTCAAACCGAGCCGGCACTCGCTGACAAGGAATCAGGATTTGCATAGCGCGCCTCCTTTGGACCCGGCCGTCACGGCCGCCCGGATCAAGCCCATTCGCGTGATCCCGTGGGCAACGTGGCTGCACCGCGTCTTCGTCGTTCTGATGTATGCGTTCATGCTCTGCCCCATCGTGCTGGTGGTCTGGCTGAGCTTCTTCAAGGACGCCATCCTCTACTTTCCCCCGTCCGGCTACACGCTGTCCTGGTACGTGAAAGCGTGGCAAAACCCGGCGTTCGCCAACGGCTTCCTGTTCAGCCTGCAGGTGTCGCTGGTGGCGGCCGCCATCGGTGTCGCGATGGGCGTGCTGGCCGCGGTGGCCATTGCCCGCTACCGCTTCCACGGCAGCAAGGGCATCAACACCTTGCTGCTGTCGCCGCTGCTGATTCCCGGCATTGTCGCGGGTGTCGGCATCTACCTGTTCTACCTGCGCGCCGAAGAACTGCTGGACCAGGACATCATCGGCACCTTCGGTGGCCTGGTCATCGCGCACGTGTGCCTGACGATCCCGTGGACGGTGCGCCTGGTCACGGCGGGGATGGCCGGCCTGGACGGTTCCATCGAGGAAGCCGCGCGCAACCTCGGCGCCAGCGCGCCGGTCGCTTTCATGCGCGTGACGCTGCCGATGCTGCGCCCCTCCATCGTGGCGGCGGCGCTGTTCAGCTTCGTGGTGTCGTTTGAAAACCTGGAGCTGTCGTTGTCGCTGGTGGGGCCGGGCCGCACCACGCTGCCGATCGCCATCATGCAGTACCTGGAATTCAATCTGGACCCGACCATCGCTTCGGTGGCTTCGGTGCAAATCTTGCTGTTGGGAATCATCATGCTTGTGACCGACCGCTATGTGAAACTCAGTCAGGTGGTGTGAGAAATGGCGAAGGTCTCAATCGAAAATATCCGCAAGCAATTTGGCGCGGCCGTCGCGGTGTCCGACTTTTCACTGGAGATCGCCGAAGGCGAACTGGTGACGTTCCTGGGCCCCAGCGGCTGCGGCAAGACAACCACCCTGCGCATGATCGCCGGATTCATCACGCCCACCGCGGGCCGCATCCGCATTGGCGACACCGATGTCACGCGGCTGCCCGTGCACAAGCGCGACACCGGCATGGTGTTCCAGCGTTATGCGCTGTTTCCGCATATGACGGTGGCCGAGAACGTGGCGTTCGGGCTGGAAATGCATAAGGTGCCCAAGGCCGACCGCGACGCCAAGATCCGCCGCGTGCTGGACATGGTGCGCATGACCGAACTACGCGAGCGCTATCCGCGCCAGTTGTCGGGCGGTCAGCAGCAGCGGGTGGCGATCGCACGCGCGCTGGCCATCGAGCCCAAGGTGTTTCTGCTGGATGAGCCGCTGTCCAACCTGGACGCCAAGCTGCGGCTGGAAGTGCGTGAAGAGATTCGTTCGTTGCAGCAGCGTCTTGGCCTTACCACCGTGTTCGTCACGCATGACCAGGAAGAGGCGCTGGCCATCGCCGACCGCATGGCCATCATGCACGACGGCATCGTGCAGCAGGTGGGCGCGCCCGACACGCTGTACGAGCGCCCGGCCAACCTTTTCGTGGCCGACTTCCTGGGCAAGATGAACGTGTTCACGGGGCGCGGCGACGCGGCCAATCAGTTCCATACCGACGCGGGCCAGTGCATTGTCACGCCCGGCGGGGCCGGTGCCACGCATGTTGGCGTGCGCCCGGAACGCGTGCGGCTGGCCGGCCAGCCAGAAGGCGGCAACGCGCTGGCGGGCGTCGTCGAGTCGTCGTTGTACCTGGGGTCGGTGCTGGAGGTGCGCGTGCAACTGGAAGGCGGCAACCGCATGATCAGCCAGATCGTCAATGGCGGCGCGGGCCGCGCCCAACCTGCGGCAGGCGCGCGGGTCTACGCATGCTTCGAGCCCGAAGACTGCGTGGCCTTCACGCAATAGGAGCCGCCATGACGACTGCGAACCAAGACGGGCGGCCCAGCCGCTGGTTGGGGCCGGGGCTGGCTTTTCCGGCGTCGCTGGTAGTGCTGGTGATCATCATGGTCCCCATCTTCCAGCTGGCGCGCTACAGCTTCAACCATTTCGATCCGGCGGAACTGATGCAGACCGCCTTCACCTTCGAGAACTACGCCAAGTTCTTCGGCGACCCGTACTACCGCGATATTTTCTTCACGACCTTGTGGGTGGCCGCGCTATGCACCGTGCTGGCGCTGGTGTTGGGCTTTCCCGTGGCCTATTTCCTGGCGCGCACGCAAAGCCGGTACAAGAGCCTGTTCGTGATCCTGCTGGTGTTCCCGCTGATGGTCGGCAACGTGGTGCGGGCAGCGGGCTGGATGGTGGCGCTGGGCAACGCGGGCGTAGTGAACGCGGTGCTGCAGGGCGTGGGCCTGATCGACCGGCCGCTGACGTTGATGTACACGCCGACGGCGGTGGTCATCGGCACGACCGCCGTTGTCATGCCCTATCTGATCCTGACGTTGCAAAGCGTGCTGGAAGGCATGGACCTGTCGGTGGAAGAGGCCGCGCGCAACGTGGGCGCCAGCTTTTTCACGACGTTCCGCCGCATCGTGCTGCCAATCGCCGCGCCTGGCGTGGCCGCGGGCACGATGCTGGTCTTCATCCTGTGCATGAACGCCTACGCCACGCCGGTGTTGCTGGGCGGCTCCGGCCTGACGATGATGGCGCCCGCGTTGTATGACCAGATCACGCGGGCCTCGAACTGGCCGTTCGGCGCCGCCCTGGCCGTCATCCTGGTGTGCGGCACGCTGGTCATCGCATTGATTTCGAATTGGCTGATCCATCGGCGCTACATCAAGACCATGGCGTCTTGATTCCGAATCCATAACAAGGAACTTTCATGGCATCCGTACTGTTCAAAAACGCGAACCTGCTTGATCCCTTGCAGGCCGACCTGCTGGAAGGCCACCATGTGCTGGTCGAGGACGGCGTCATCAAGGAAGTCTCCGACAAGCCGCTGTCCAGCGCATCCGCGCAGGTGATCGACGCCGCCGGCCGCACGCTGATGCCCGGCCTGATCGACCTGCACGTGCACGTACTGGCCACGCAGCTGAACCTGAGCACGCAGGGCGTGTTGCCGGACGCGTTGGTGATGATGCGCGCGGTGCCGATCATGGCCGCGATGCTGCGCCGCGGCTTCACCACGGTGCGCGACGCGGGCGGCGCCGGCTGGGGCTTGAAATGCGCCGTGAATGAAGGCACGGTCAAGGGACCACGCCTGTTCATCTCGGGCCGCGCCATCAGCCAGACCGGCGGCCACGGCGATCCGCGTCCGCGTTCCGACCACCTGCGCCCCATGAGTTTTTGCGGCTGCTGCTTCCGCGCCGGTGACATCGGCCGCGTGGCCGACGGCATCGATGATGTGCGTAAAGCGGTGCGCCAGGAACTCCAGATGGGCGCCGACCAGATCAAGATGATGGCCTCGGGCGGCGTCGCCTCGCCCACCGATCCCATCGCGTCGTTCGGTTATTCGGAAGAAGAAATCCGCGTCATCGTCGACGAAGCGGCCAGCCGCCAGACTTATGTGATGGCGCATTCCTACACGGCCGATGCCATCGAGCGCGCCATCCGCAACGGCGTGCGCACGATCGAACACGGCAACCTGGTGGACGAACGCGTGGCGCGCTTCATGGCCGAGAAGGGCGCCTTCGTGGTGCCCACGCTGGTGACCTACGAAGCGCTGGCGAACGAAGGCGCCGACTACGGCTTGCCGGCGGACTCGGTGGCGAAGATCGCGACCGTGCGCACCGCCGGCCTGCATTCGCTGGAAATCTACAAGAAGGCGGGCGTGAAGATCGGCTACGGCTCGGATCTGCTGGGGCCGTCGCAGCGCCTGCAAAGCGACGAATTCCGTATCCGCAACGAAGTGCTTTCCACGCAGGAAGTGATTCAGTGCGCCACCACCACGGCTGCCGAGGTGCTGAACCAGGTGGGCCAGCTTGGCCGCATTCAGCCGGGCGCCCTGGCGGACGTGCTGCTGGTGGACGGCAACCCGTACCGCGACTTGTCCTGCCTGCTGGGGCAGGGCGAGCATCTGGCCCTGATCATGAAGGGCGGCGTCATCGAACACAACGGACTGGGGGTGTAAGCGCCATGAGCGATCCCACGTTTTCGCAATCGGAAGTCGGCGAGGAATCCCGCGACGTCAACGCCGCCAAGGGCTGGCACCCGCCGACCGCGCCCGCGCCGCGCGACCGTGGCCTGGGGCCGTTCCCCCGGCTGATCCTGCGCGGGGCGACCATCATCGACGGCACCGGCGCGCCGCCTTGGGGGCCGGTGGACATCGTCATCGAGAACGACCGCATCACCGCGCTGGTCAACGTGGGCACGCCCCACAAGGCCATCGACCCCAAGCGCCGCCCGGGCCCGGGCGACCACGAAATCGACTGTCACGGCAAGTTCGTCACCCCCGGCTTCGTGGATGCGCACGCGCATATCGGCACGCCGTACCATGCCATGAGCGGCATCGTCCCGCCCGCCGACTACATCTACAAACTATGGCTGGCGCATGGCGTGACGACCGTGCGCGAGATGGGTGCGATGGGCGGGCTGGGCTGGACGCTGGAACAGCGCGAACTGTCCGCCGCCAACAAGATCGCCGCGCCGCGCATGGTGGTGCATTCCGTGTTTCCCGCCGTGAACGACCGCGTCAAGACCATCCATACGCCGGAGCAGGGCCGCGAATGGGTGCGCAAGCTGGCTGCGCGCGGCGCGGACGGCATCAAGTTCTTCGGCGCCCCGCCCGCCATCATGGAAGCGGCGCTGGACGAAGCCGCGCAACAGGGGCTGCGGTCCGGTTGCCACCACGCGCAGATGGCGGTCACACGGGTGAACGCGCTGAAATCCGCCCGTTGGGGGCTGACCAGCTCTGAACACTATTACGGCTTGCCGGAAGCGCTGTTCGAAGACCGCATCGTGCAGTCCTTTCCGACGGACTACAACTACAGCGACGAATACTACCGCTTCGCCGTGGCCGGCCAGACCTTCATGCAGGCCGCGCAGCCGGGGTCGGCCAAGTGGCGCCAGGTCATGGACCAGTTCCTGGAAGTGGGCCACACCTTCGTGCCCACCTTCAACATCTACGATGCCAACCGCGACCTGATGCGCGCGCGACGCGCCGATTGGCACGACGAATACACCTGGAAGGCGGTCTGGAAGTACTTTCAGCCCCAACGCGGCGGGCACGGCGCCTACTGGTACCGCTGGAGCACCACCAACGAAATCGAGTGGAAGCAGAACTACCGGTTGTGGATGCAGTTCATCAACGAATACAAGAACCTGGGCGGCCGCGTATGCGCGGGCAGCGATTCGGGCTTCATCTTCCAGATCTACGGCTTCGGCTTCGTGCGTGAACTGGAACTGCTTCAGGAAGCGGGATTCCATCCCATCGAAGTGCTGCGCGCGGCGACCTCGCAAAGCGCGGCGCTGCTGGGCATCGATGACGACACCGGGTCCATCGACGTGCAGAAGCGCGCCGACCTGCTGATTCACGACCAGAATCCATTGACCGATTTCAAGCTGCTGTTCGGCACCGGCGCCATGCGATTGAACGACGATACGGCCAAGGTGGAATGGAAGCGGTGCCTGCAGACCACGATCAAATCCGGCGTGGTGTACGACACTGCGGAACTGCTGGCCGACGTGCGCAAGATGGTCAAGGACAGCTGGGCGGAAGACGCGGACGGCGAACGCCCGCCCTTCGGCGGCTCGCCGGCGGGTTCGCCTTGCGACAACGCGGAAGCGGACGCCTGACATGGCGGTCGACCTGTTCCTGCTTTGCGGTTTCCTGGGCAGCGGCAAGACCACGCTGCTGGTGGACTACCTGCGCGACCCGGCGTCCCGAGACACCGGCGTGATCGTCAACGAGGCGGGCGAAGTCGGTGTGGACGGCGTCATCGTCGCCAACGATAGCGACAACGTGCCGATGACGCTGATGGCCAACGGCTGCGTCTGCTGCTCGCTACGCAGCGACCTTGTCTACACGCTGAGCGCGCTGCTCGACGCGCCGCGTCCCGACGGCGAAGGGCCGCTCCAGCGGGTCATCCTGGAATGCAGTGGCTTGTCGCGCCCCGGGCCGATCATCGCGTCGCTGGCCGACCCCGAGCTGGCCGCGCGCGGCCTAAGGCTGACGGTGGTCTGCACGGATGACTGCGCGCGGGACCCCGACGCGCTGGCCGAGCTGGACGAAGCCATGGCGCAGTTCGGCGCCGCACACCGCATCGTGCTGACCAAAACGGATCTGTTGGCGGCGGACGCGCTGCAGGCGCGCGCCACGCGTGCCGCCAACCTGAACCCGTTGGCCGCCGTCATTGCCGAGCCGGATCGCCGACGCGCCGTGCAAGCCGCGTTCGCGCCATCGCAGGGCGTCGCGGACCTGGCTGGGCTGGCCGCGCGCATGCTGATTGCGGGCAACCAGGCCGCCGCGCACCCGCGCATCCGCGTCATGGCGGCCCGCGCGCACGCAGACATCAGCTGGACCGATTTTTCGGAATGGCTGGACAACCTGGCGGGGCTTTGCGGAGAGCGCCTGTTGCGGGTCAAGGCCGTGGTGCGCGTCAACGACTGCGCCGAACCCATCCTGATCCAATCCGTGGGCACCACCTTCAGCGCGCCGCAACGCCTGACGCGGCAGCCCGATGCGCCAGACGCCATCATCGTCATCGCGCGCGACATCGACGCCGGCCAGATCCGGGCGTCCGCGCCCCATGCGCCCGTGGATATGCTGGCCTGAACGCCGCCCGAACCCGGGACGCGCGGCCGGGCACAGCCGGTCACGCGTCCGCACCGTAGCAAGTCGTCAGTTCCCCTTCGATACGAGGTTGTTATGCAAGAGAAAAACCTGACTCGCCGTGGCTTCATCAAGACCGCTTCCGGCCTGGCGCTGGCACCCGCGCTGGGCTGGGTGCCGGGCATGGCGCACGCCGCCGAAAAAGAGATCGTCGTGGGCACCTGGGGCGGCGATTACCAGAACCTGCTGCAACAGATCATCAACCCCATCATCGACAAGAAGGGCGTGAAGGTCGTCTACGACACCGGCAACGCCGTCGGCCGCGTCACCAAGCTGCGCGCCGAAAAGAACTCGCGGCGCGGCAGCATGGACGTGGCGCTGCTGGGCGAAGTCGACATGTACGACGCCGAACGCTCCGGCACGCTGGAGCCAATCGACGCGAGCAAGCTGCCCAATCTGGCGCATGCCATCGGCGCGCTGAAAACCGCGTATTCGATCCCGCATATCTTCAGCGCGATGACGTTGGTCTACAACACCGAGAAGTTCCCGACGCCGCCGGATTCCCTGGAGGCGCTGCTGGATCCCAAGCTGAAGGGCCAAGTGGGCTTTTCGGACATTCTGTACCTGTACAACGCCGTCTTCGTGGGCCTGGGCGCGGGCGGCGACACCAAGAGCTTCGACGGCGGCAAGCGCTTCCTGACCAAGCTCAAGGCCAACGCGCCGCGCATCTACCCGTCCAACGAGGCGGTCGCGTCCGCCTTCAAGTCCGGCGAAATCGCCATCGCATGCATGTGGAAGGCGCGCGCCTTACAGTGGAAGGACAGCGGTTTGCCACTGGGTTTCGTGATCCCCAAGGAAGGTTCGGTGCCGGTGTCGTTCGAGGCCGGTATCGCCAAGAACAGCCGCAACAAGGACGCGGCCTGGGAATACCTGAACGCGATGCTGGATCCGCAAGGCCAGATCGGTTTCGCCGAGAAAATGGGTTACGCGCCCACCGTCACGAATGCGTCGCTGCCCGACAACCTGAAGCGCGTGGGCTTCTCGGAGGCGGAAGTGAAGCTGCTGCATGCCTATGACCTGAAACGCCTGACGGAAGGCAAGGCCGACATGCTGGAATTCTGGAACAAGGAATTCAAGGCGGGTTGACCGGCGCGGGCGTCAGGACGCGGTAGCGCTGCGTCCGGCCCATTGCTCGCGGTTCAGCGCGGCCGGTCGCCCCGGCCGCGCGATTACGGCAGAACAAATTCGCCCTGCATCATCTTGCGGCAATCATGAAATGTTATATCATTCGTCAGTTATTTGTAATGATATAACATCCAAGAGAGCGAAGATGAAAGGCAAGAAGCTAGGGGCTAATGAGAAAAGAGCCGGGGCACAGGCGCTGCGGGCCAACCGCCGCGGCGCGTTGAAACCGCTGGTGTGTTCGTTGATGTTGATCGCGCCCGTCGCGCAGGCCGAGGCCCAGGCCGAATCCGAACGCGCCAAGACGCTGGCCCCCATCACGGTGTCCGCCAACCCGTTGGGCCTGGACTTGAACAGCACCACCTTGCCAGCCTCCGTGCTGGAGGGCGACGCGCTGATCGAACAACGCGCCGGCACCTTGGGCGACACGCTGAAGAACCTGCCGGGCGTCAATAGCGACACCTTTGGCGGCGGCGCCAGCCGTCCGGTGATCCGCGGCCAGACCGCGCCGCGCGTCAAGGTGCTGTCCGACGGGTCCGAGGTGATGGACGCGTCCAGCATTTCTCCCGATCACGCGGTGACGGTCGAGCCGATGCTGGCCGAGCGTATCGAAGTGCTGCGCGGGCCGGCCACCCTGCTGTACGGCGGCGGCGCCATCGGCGGCGTGGTGAACGTGGTGGACAAGAAGATTCCGACATACGTCCCGGAAAAGGGTATCGAGGCCGAAGCCGAATTGCGCGGCGCAACCGGCACCAAGGAGCGCGCGGGCGCCGTGGGCATCACCGCGGGCGAAGGCCAGTTCGCCGTGCGCGTGGAAGGCATGAAGCGCCGCACCAGCGACTACGACGTGCCGGATTGGCCGGGTGGAAAGTTGGCGGGTTCGTACAGCGAGTCGTCGCAAGGGTCGGTCGGCATGTCGTGGGTCACGCCGCGCGGCTACGTGGGCCTGGCGTTCACGCACCTGGAAAGCAAATACGGTCTGCCCGGCCACAACCATGAATACGAAGGCTGCCATCCGCACGGCACGCACCTGCATTGCGGCGGCCACGACCACGGCGAAGAGGAAGAAGGGCACGACCACGAGCACGAACATGAGGGCGGTGATGTGCCCTATGTGAAGCTGCGCAGCAACCGGCTGGACCTGCGCGCGGAATACCAGGACCCGTTCGCGGGCTTCGAAAAAATCCGTGTACGCGGCGGCCTGACCGACTACCAGCACGACGAGATCGAAGGCGGGCAGGTGGGCACGCGCTTCAAGAACAAGGGCTACGACCTGCGCGTGGAGCTGCAGCACAAGCCCATCGCTGGCTGGCGCGGCGTGGTGGGCGTGCAGAACGCCTACAGCGATTTCCGGGCCGAGGGGGAAGAAGCGTTCCTGCCCCGCAGCAAGACGCGCTCCAACGGCCTGTTCGTGCTGGAGGAATACCAGTTGAACGATTGGCGCTTTGAAGTGGGCGCACGCCAGGACTGGCAGCGCATTTCGCCGTCGGGCGGCGCCGCGCGCAGCAGCCTGTCGGGCACCTCGCTGTCGGCCGCGGCCATCTGGGACTTTGCGCCGCAGTACTCCGTGGCGCTGTCCTTGTCGCGTTCGCAACGCCTGCCCAATGCGCAGGAACTGTACGCGGACGGCGTTCACCTGGCCACCAACACGTACGAGCTGGGCAACGCCGACCTGGGCCGCGAAACCTCGCACAACATCGACCTGACCCTGCGCAAGCACTCGGGCGACACCACGTTTTCGGCCAGCGTGTTCCACAACCGGGTCAAGAACTACATCTACGCGAATACGCTGGACCGTTATGAAGACTTCCGCCTGATCGAATACACGCAGCGCGACGCCGAATTCACGGGCGTCGAAGGCGAGCTGCGGCACCAGTTCACCCCCGTGTTCTCGGCGGCGGTGTTCGGCGACTACGTGCGCGGCAAGCTGACGGGCGGCGACGGCAATCTGCCGCGCATTCCGGCGGCGCGCGCGGGTGTGCGCGGCAACGTGACGTGGCAGCAGTGGTCGGGCGGCGTGGAATACGCGCGCGTGTTCTCGCAAAAGGACATTGCGTCGTACGAAGACAGCACCCCGGGCTACAACCAGGTCAACGCCGTGGTCGCGTATCGCGGCCGCTACGGCGAGACGGGGTACGAAGTCTATCTACGCGGCACCAACCTGTTGAACAAGCTGGCCTACAACCATGCGTCGTTCATCTCGTCGGTGGCGCCGCTGCCGGGCCGCAGCGTGCTGCTGGGCGTGCGGATGACGTACTGATCGTCTGCTGCTGCGCGCCGGGTGCTCCGTTTCGACGGCGGGATGCCGGCGCTGGCAGCCCGAGCGGCGGGCGGTGTGCTAAGTTGCCGGAGATGCCGCCCGGCCCGGAGCCCGCCATGCTGAAATTCGCCGCCAACCTGTCGATGATGTACCCGGAACACGCGTTCCTGGACCGCTATGCCGCCGCCGCGGCGGATGGGTTCCTGGGCGTGGAATGCATGTTCCCGTACGAGGCCCCCGCGGCCTTCGTGCGCGCGCGCATGGACGCGGCCGGCGTGTCGCAAGTGCTGTTCAACGCGCCGCCCGGCGTGGTCAGCCAGGGCGAACGCGGGCTGGCGGCGCTGCCCGGCCGGCAATCGGAATTCCAGGCGGGCATCGAGCAGGCGCTGGCTTACGCAACGGCATTGTCCTGCTCGAACGTCCACGTGATGGCGGGCCTGGCGCCGGCGGACATACCGCGCGAGGCCCTGCTGGACTGCTATCGCGAGAACCTGGCCTGGGCCGCGCGTCAGGCCAGCTCGGCGGGCGTCACGGTGCTGATCGAGCCCATCAATACGCGCGACATTCCGGGCTATATCCTCAACCGCCAAGACGACGCGCATGCCATCGTGCAGGCGGTCAACGCGCCTAATCTGAAGGTGCAGATGGACCTCTACCATTGCCAGATCGTGGAAGGCGACGTCACCGCCAAGCTGCGCGAATACCTGCCCACCGGGCGGGTGGGCCACCTGCAGATCGCTGGCGTGCCGCTGCGCCACGAGCCGGACCGGGGCGAGCTTGATTACGGCTGGGTGTTCAACGTGCTGCGCGAGCTGGATTACCGAGGCTGGATTGGCTGCGAATATCGCCCTGCGGGCGACACGTCGGCCGGCCTGCGGTGGCTGTCCGCCGCCCGTGGCTGACTGCCGCGATTGCTGCCAATGCGCGATTTCCCCATGAGGGTTTCCCGGGTTGTCCTGAAATGCGCGTCGCTGTAAATATAATTAATATGTTAACTAATAAGAAGCAGTCGAACGCCATTCGAGGAGACCAGGTCATGACCACAAGCTACATCCGCCGCGCCTTGCTGGTGGCGGCGTTGACGGGGGCCGCCGCGTTTTCCGCCTCGGTTCTCGCCGCGGACTTCCCCGACCATCCGATACGTTGGCTGGTGCCGTTCAGCCCCGGCGGGGGCAGCGATATCGCCACCCGTATCGTCGCCCGGCACGTGGGCGATTCGTTGGGCCAGACGGTGGTGGTCGAAAACCGGCCTGGCGCCGCCACCATCGTCGCCGCGCAAGAAACCGCCCGTGCCGCGCCGGACGGCTATACGCTGATGACGGCGGGCATGAGCACCCTGGCCCTGAACCCCTGGCTGTACAAGGATCTGCCTTACGATCCGGCCAGGAACCTGACGCCGGTATCGACGCTGGTGGCGCTGCCCATCGTGCTGGTGGTCTCGCCCGATTCCGGCCTGGCCGACCTGCCGGCCGTGATGGCCTACCTGCGTAGCCCCAAACCGGGCAGCTATGCCTCGTTGGGCGTGGGCAGCCCCCACCATCTGGCCATGGAACTGTTCCTGGAATCGTTCGGCGGTCAGGCGACGGCCATTCCCTACAAGGGCACGCCGCCCGCCTTGCAGGACGTCGCCTCCGGCGTGGTGCCGATGATGATGGCCGACCTGGCTGCCGCCCGGCCGTTGATCCAGGCGGGCAAGCTGCGTGCCATCGCGGTGCCGTCGGCACGGCGGTCGGCGCAACTGCCGGACGTGCCTACCTTCGCGGAAGCAGGCGGGCATGTGTTTGAAGCGGCGGCGTGGCAAGGCGTGGTGGCGCCGGCTGGCACGCCAGCGCCCATTGTCGAAAAACTTAGCCGCGCCATCGTCGCGGCGCTGCAATCGCCCGACGTGATCAAGCAATTGACGCTGCAAGGCATGGAGCCCACCGGCAGCACGCCGCAGGCATTCGCTGCCTATGCCGGCGAGGAATACAAGCGCTGGGGCGCGGTGATCCGCCACAAAGGCATTTCGGCGGAATAAGCCGCAGCAAGCCGGGGCCGGGGCCGGGCCCGGGTCTGGTGCCTTCGGCCCGGCTTAGTCCGGAGCCGGCGGGGCAGGCAGCTTGCGGGTGCGCTGCGCGGTCGCGGCGCAACCCGCGGATGCCAGGATGATCCCGCAGATGGCCAGCCACTGCGTTTGGGTCAGGTGTTCATTCAGCACGATCACGCCGGCCAACGCGCCCATCGCGGGTTCCATGCTGAGCAGCACGCCGAAGGTTTTCTGCGGCAAACGCCGCAACGCCACCATTTCCAATGAATACGGCAGCGCGCTGGACAGGATGCCTACGCCGATGCCGGCCAGGATCAGCTTGGGGTCAAGCAAGGCCATGCCCGCATGGGCCGCGCCCACGGGCAGGGCGACCATCGTCGCCGCCAGCAGGCCCAGCGACGTCGCCTGCCCGCCGTGCACATTGCCGGCCATCTTGCCGAAGATGATGTAGAGCGCCCAGCAGACCGCGGCGGCCAGCGCGTAGGCGATGCCGGTCGGGTCCAGGTCATGGATGGATTGCCCGGTGGGGATCAGCAGCACCAGTCCGGCCAGCGCGCAGGCGATCCAGACGAAATCGATCGCGCGCCGCGACAGCACCACCGCTAGCGTTAGCGGCCCGGTGAATTCAATGGCGATCGCCACGCCCAGCGGCAGCGTGCGCAGCGCCATGTAGAACAGCAGGTTCATGCAGGCCAGCGTGACGCCGTACAACGCGATCTTGGCGGCGTTCTGGCGGGTCAGCGGAAAGCGCCACGGGCGCCAGAACGCGATCAGGATGATTGCCCCGATGACGATGCGGTAGGCCGTCGTGCCCTGGGCGCCTACTTCGGGAAACAGCGACTTGGCGAACGACGTGCCAATGCACAGCGAGGCCATGGCGCCAATCAGCGACAGGGTGGGAAGCAGGGTGGAGGCCGAGGCGTTGTGCCCGGTATTCAGCGTGGCGGCGGTCATGGAAGCGGCGTGAGGCGAAAAGCGGGGAATCAGGGGGTTGGGTTCGCGGCGGTGGAGTAAAGCACAAACAGGGCCAGGCCGACCATGATGGCGCCCAGCAAGCCTTGCTGCATCCGCAGGAACCACGGATTGCGCCCGACCCAGCCGCGGATGCGCGACGCGCCATAGGCGAAGAAGCTGCCGTAGGGCAGGCTCAGCACCTTCATCGTGATGCCCAGCACCAACATCTGGAGCCAGACCGGCCCGTTGTCCGGGGTCGTGAACTGCGGCAGGAACGCGATCATGAACAGCAACACCTTCGGGTTCAGCAGGTTCGTCAAGAACCCTTGCCAGAAGGCGTCGCGGGCGTCGCCCGGCCGGGCGCTCAAGGACACGTCGGCCGACTGTGCGCAGCGGATGATCGCCTTGATGCCCAGATAGCCCAGGTACAGGCCGCCCGCCGCCTTGATGCCCACGAACAACGCGGGAAAGGCGCGCAGCACCGACGCCAGGCCCAGCACCACGGCGGGCACCTGGATGAAGCCGGCCGCCACATTGCCCAACACGCTATGGAAGGCGGGCCGGAATCCTTGCGTCATTCCGCGTGACAGCGTCAGCGCCATGTCCGGGCCGGGCGTGAGTTTGAGCGCCGCGTCGGCGGCGAGGAAAAGCAGGAAAAGCTGGAGTGAGGGCATTGCGGGATACGGCTGGAAATCCCGCGTGGCGGGTGGCAGGCTCCCAGTGTAAGCAAGGCGGCTGATGAATTCCTGCGTCAGGCCGGGCTGAAATGAAGTTTCCCGTCGAAATGGGGCCAGGTTCCGTCGCCGCCAGGATTAGAATCTGGCGATGGCCCCCTTCGGCCGGATACCCTGCGTTCCGAGACCCCATGGAACTAGACGATTTCGACCTTCAAATCCTGCAAAGCCTGCAGGAAGACAACCAGCGCACCAGCCAGGACGTCGCCCAGCGCGTGAACCTGTCGCCGGTGTCCTGCCTGCGCCGCATGAAGCGGCTGCGCGAATCCAACGTGGTCACTGCCGACGTGTCGGTGGTGGACCCCGCCGCCGTAGGCCGCGGCATCATGATGGTGGTGCTGGTGTCGCTGGAAAGCGAACGCGCCGACAAGCTTGATCAGTTCAAGCGCGCGATGCAGGGCGCGCCCGAGATCATGCAGTGCCTCTCGGTCACGGGCGAGGTCGATTTCGTGCTGACGCTGACCATGTCCGACATGGCCGAATACGAAGTTTTCGCCCAGCGCCATTTCTGGGGCAACCCGAACGTCAAGCGCTTCTCCACGCTGGTGGTGATGAACCGCGTGAAGAACGGCTTGACGGTGCCCGTGGCTACATCGGCTTGAGGCCCAGCGCCTGGATCATTTCCTGATATTTGGCGACTTGCGCCACCGCATAGGCGTCGGCGTCCTGCTGGCTCATGGGCGGTAGCAGCAAACGGCCTTCCGCTTCCATCCGCTCGCGCAGTTCGGGTTGCAAAAGCGCATAACCGACGGCGCGACGCAGGGTGTTCACGGCCGGCGCCGGCGTGTCCTGGCGCACGTAGTAGCCGCCCGCGATCGTGTAGACGAAGTCCGGGATGGTCTGGCTTTGCGAGATCCGCGGCAGTTTGGCCAGCGGCGCGGGCAAGGTGTCGGAAAAGCTGGTCAGGATCTTCAGCTGCTGCTGCGCCGCCATGCCCTCCATCGCCTGCTGGTACGGCAGGACCGCGAAATCGACCTGGCGGCCAATCAGGTCCTGCAAGGCGGGCGCCGCGCCGCGGTACGGCACATGCAGGAATTCAGCGCCCACGCGCCGTCCCAGGTACTCGGTCATGATGTGATAAAGCGACCCCACGCCGACGCTGCCGAAGGTCAGGGGCTTGGCCCCGGGGCGCTTGGCGTAGGCGATGAAGTCGTCGACGTTCGAGACGGGCAGGTCGGCGCGCGCCAGCAGCACGATGGTGGCTTCGCTGATGGGTTGGGTTAGCCGGAAATCCTCGGGCTTGTAGCGCGCCGCGCTGTTCAGGAACGGGCTCAGGATGACCTCGTTGGCGGAACCGTGCAGGAAGGTGTAGCCGTCGGGCGGGCTGGTCAGCACGCGGCGCGCGCCCAGCATGCCGGCGCCGCCGCCCACGTTTTCCACGACGACCTGCTGTTTCAGCGCATGGGCGATGTGCACGCCGAACTGCCGTGCCGAGGCATCGCTGGCGCCGCCGGCCGGATAGGGCACGATCAGGCTCAGGGGCTTTTCGGCGGGGTACTCCGCGGCATTCGCCAGCGGGGCGGCGGCGCAGGCCGCCAGGCAAATGGCGGCCGCCCGGGCCGGTAGGTTCCAACGCATGCTGCTTCTCCCTTGTCTTCGCTGTTTTAGGGCGTTCCGGATTTCCGGACGGCTCCATGCAGTCTAGGCAGCGGCGTTTGCCCGCATCAATGTCGGGCGGCGGGTCGGATCATTGTGATTTCCGCAACGATGCGCGGGTCGGCCGGCATGCGGACGCGTCAGACGCGCCGGGCTTCCAGCGCGGGAAACGTCTTCAGGATGTGGCGCAACATGCTGGCCGTCGCGGGCGGCAGGTGGCGGCCGGCCAGGCTGATGACATGGGTGCGGCTGTTGTTCAGGATCGGGTTGGCCAGCGGCAGTGACACCATCTGGCGGAACTGCGCGCCCTTGAGCGGCATGGACAGCGGGTTCACGACATAGCCCAGCCCCTGGCTGGCGAACTCCCACAGGATCTTGAACGAGTTGGTCAGCAGCGCGGGTTTGAGTTTGACGTTTTCGTCCAGCTCCGCCGCCTGGATGTGCTGACGCACGCCGAACGATTCGTCCATCGCGGCCCAGCCGTAGGGCGCCAGGTCCGACAGCCGCAGGGCCCGGCGCGTACGGGCCAGGGGATGGCCCTTGTGCACGTGGACGCGCATGGGGGCGGCGCGCGAATAGTGCGAGCGCAATCGCACGTCGTTGGGCGGCTGGAAGGCCAGCGCGATCTGCGCGCGCTCTTCCACGATGCAACGCACGGTTTCGTTGGTGCCCGCGACATGGATGCTGTAGGTGATGTCGGGATGCTCGCGCACGAACGACAGCAGCACGGGTTCAAGCAGCATGTCGACGAAACCCTCGCCCAGCGCCAGTTCCACATGGCCGCGAGTCGCGCTTTTCAGGTTGTTGACCTCGGCCTGGAAGGATTCGTTCAAGTCTTGCTGCCGGCGCGCGAACAACGCCACCAGCCGGCCGGCATCGGTGGGCACGACGCCGCGGCCGCGGCGTTCCAGCAAGGTCAGCCCGGTGTCCGATTCCAGCCGCGCGATGGCGCGGCTGATGGCCGACGGATCGGTATTCAACTGGTCGGCCGCGGCGCGCAAGGTGCCGGTCTCGATGACTTGCAGCAGACATAGCGTCCGCTTGAATTCCAGGACATCTTCCATCAAGGCGCTTCCTTGCCGCGGTGTTGGCTTAGGGGGATCGTTGCAAAAACCGCATCGATAAGCGCGGATCATTGCTATCGGCTTTGTACCCGGGGCTGTCTATAGTTGATAGCCGTATTTCCCCCAAGCCTGTCCTACGGAGACCGCCCCATGACCCTCGTCGAATCGCCCGTCAGCCCTGACTTGCTGCGTCAAATGCGCGAATGGCGCCGCGATCTGCACGCGCATCCTGAAACCGCGTTCTGTGAATTCCGCACGGCCGACCTGGTGGCCCGCGAACTGGAACGAGCCGGTGCCGTCGTGCATCGCGGGCTGGGCCAGACCGGCGTGGTGGGCACGATGGCGCGGGGCGCGGGGCCGGTGATCGGCCTGCGCGCCGACATGGACGCGCTGGACATGCAAGAGCTGGGCGATGCCTCGCACCGGTCCACCATCGCCGGCAAGATGCATGGCTGCGGCCACGACGGCCACACCGCGATGCTGCTGGGCGCGGCCCATCATCTGGCCAGCGATCCCGGCTGGCGGGGCACCCTGCATTTCATCTTCCAGCCCGCCGAAGAGCATGCGGGCGGCGGCCTGGCGATGGTGCGCGACGGGCTCTTCGACCTATTCCCGTGCGATGCGGTCTTCGCGCTGCACAACTCGCCCAACCTGCCGTTCGGCACGGTGGCGACCCGCGTGGGCACGGTGATGGCCAATTGCGATACCTACGAGATCACGGTGACCGGCAAGGGCTGCCACGCGGCCCAGCCGGAACATGGCGTGGACCCCATCGTGGCGGCGGCGCAGCTGGTCGTGGCCATGCAGACCATCGTCAGCCGGAATGTGAAGCCCACCGACGCGTTGGCCCTGAGCATCACGCAGATCCATGCCGGCGATACCTGGAACGTGGTGCCCAACAGCGTGCAGCTGCGGGGCAGTTGCCGCACGTTGACGGCCGCCACGCGCGAACTGGCCGAGCGCCGGCTGCGCGAGGTGTGCGCGGGCGTGGCCGTGACCTCGGGCGCGTCGATCGACGTGCAGGTGTTCCGCGGTTATCCGGCCTGCGTCAACACCGGCCCCGAAGTGCAACTGGCCGCCCGGGCCGCCTCGCGAGTGGTGGGGGCGGAACAGGTGGACACGGCGTGCACGCCGCGCATGGGCTCGGAAGATTTTGCGTACATGCTGGAGCAGCGGCCGGGCGCCTATGTGTTCGTCGGCGCGGCGCGCCCGGGGCTCGACAATCCGCCTGTGCATAACCCGTACTACGATTTCAACGACGACATTCTGCCGCTGGGCGCGCATTACTGGGTCGAGTTGGTGAAAGAGGCAATGCCGGCGTAGGTTGCCCCGGCGCTGTTGCCGCCGTCGGCGGTTCAGCCCGGCGCCGGCTCTTCGGGTTGCGGATGCCGCGCCGCCAGAATGGCGCCGGCGTCGCCGGAAATGCTGCGCAGATGCAGGTCGCGTTGCGGGAACGGGATGTCGATGCCGGCCTGCTTCAACGCGCTGTACATGCCCGTCAGCATGTCGCTGCGGATATCGATCCACCGGTCGAAATCAGTGGTCCAGGCGCGCAGGCTGAAGTCCAGCGCGCTGGTTCCGAACCCCATGAACAGCACGACCGGGGCGGGGTCGGCCTCAATGCCCGGCGTCTGCCGCGCCACGTTCGCCAGCACTGTGATGACCTCGCGCGGGTCCGAACCGTAGGCCACGCCGATACCGACTTCGATGCGCCGGCTGCGGTCCAGCATCGTCCAGTTGGTCAGCTTTTCGGATAGCAGCGTGCCGTTCGGCACGATGACGTCGGCGCCTTCGAAAGTCTTGATCCGCGTGGCCCGCATGCCGATGTCGCGCACCTGCCCGGACGTGCCGCTGATGTCCACCACGTCGCCGGGTTGGATGGGGCGTTCGAACATCAGGATCAGCCCCGACACGAAGTTGTTCACGACACCTTGCAGCCCGAAGCCGATGCCCACGCCCAGCGCGCCGAACACGATGGTCAACTGGCTGGTCTGGAAGCCCGCGGCCGACAGCGCGATGCCCAGGCCCAGCAGCAGCACCAGGTAGTACGTCAGCGACGCGATGCTGTTGCCTACGCCGCGCGGCAGCGCCATGCGGGTCAGCACCTCGTCGTGCAGCACAAGGCGTATCGTGCGCGCCGCCCAGAACGCGATCACCACCGAGATCAGGAACACCAGGACGTTGCCCAGGCTGATCGAGATCTCGCCCACCGCCAGCGTGTAGGAAAGCACTTCGGCCACGAACGCATAGGTGGCGCGCAGGATGCGGAAGCGGTCCATGGCGTAGAGCGCCCAGCCCGCAGCGGCGCCTGCCGTCAACAGGCGGATCAGCAACTGCACCAGGGGCGGCGCATGGTCGCGCGCCAGCCGGAAGCGCGAGATCCCCTGGCGCGCCAGCAGCAGTTGCAGCAGCGTGATGATGACGGTCACGCCGGCGTACAGCACCAGCCCGAAGTAGCCGCTGCCGATGACGGCGCTGGTCAGCATTTCCGCCAGGGACACATTGCCGAACAGGTTGGCGGCCAGCGACACGCACAGCAACGCGGCGGCGCCCCAGGCAATGGCCCGCAGGGCGCGCCCCAGCGGCGTCGACGCGGTAGGCGTCAGGCGGTGGACGCGGCGCATCAGCCACAAGATGGCGGCCAGCGCGCACACCGTCAGCGCCACGGTGGAAATCCGGTAGAACAGCGTGTTGGCCAGGAACAGGAAGCCCAGCCGTTCGGCCAGGAACAGCGCGGTGATCACGGGCGGCCAGTAATCCATCTGCCGGCGGGCGGATGGTGGCAGCAGCCGCAGCACGGGCACGGCCGCCAACACCAGCGCAACCTGCTGCACCATCAGCGGCGCATCCGGCTCCAGGGCCAGCACGCCCAGCATCGACAGCAGCAGCCACGTGGATAGCGGGCGGCCCAGCACGCCGGCGGCGGTTTCACTCATCACGCCTGCGCGGATCGCGTCGCGGCTCTTTCGGGCCAGCCACAGCAATAGCGGCAGCAGCAGCACTTGCAGCACGCGCAGGGCGCGCTGATTGCCGCTGTCGGCCGCGCCGTAGTCCCGCGCGAAACGCACCTCGATCTCCAGGCCGGTCCGCAGCAGGGCCATGGTGTTTTCGCCTGCTTTCTGCGTCCCGCCCAAGGCCCACAGCGGCGGCGAGTCCACGCGCATCAGGCGGGCGTCGATGTAGTCGATCGCGTCGGCCACCGAGCGCTGGCCGGTCTTGATCCGTTCTTCGACGGCGTTGGCGCGTTGTTCCAGTTCGACCTGGCGGGAGAGGGGGCCGGACAACGCCTGCCCGGCAGCGCTCAACTGCGCCAGGACTGCATCCACGCGGTCGGCCAGGGCGGGTGGCAGGCTGGCGGCGTCGGGGGCGTCCTTGACGGCCTGCCAGGCGACCCGGCGGCGGAACAGATCGGCGGCGTCGTTGGCGTACCAGGACGTGGCCTGCCGCAGGTCGGCATGCCAACGCGCCAGTCGGCGTGCGTCGAAGAGCCAATGCCGTTCCAGGCTTTCCACCCGCATGATGGGCAGGGTGCGCAACTGGGCCGGCTGGAATTCATAAAGCTTTTCGTCGACGGACTGGGCGATGGCGTCCAGCGCGGGCGTGAGCGCGGTGCCCGGATCGGCCGCCGCCACGCGTTGCAGCACCCCTTCGGCGTAGCGCATGTCGGTATCCGCCCGCAGGGGGATGTCCGCGATCTGGATGACGGGGGGCGGCGCCTGCGCGGGAGCGGGCGGTGCCGACGCGGCCTGCGTGCTTGCCTGCGCAGGCAGCCCCAGGAGCAGGGCAAAGAGCACCGCAAAGAGCAGCCCAAGGAACAGCCTGGGAAACAGGCTGAAAAGCGATCCGAACAGGCCATGAAGGATTCGTGCTCGGACGCGCATGTCGCGACTCCGTTGGGATGCGGCGAACCGGGGTGCTACCCACTCTAGCGCATCACCAGTCCGCCGTCCACGAACAGCACTTGGCCGGTCATGAATCCGCTCCAGTCGGACGCCAGGAACAGCACCGGGCCGGCGATGTCTTCGGGCCGCGCGATGCGCCGCAGCGGCGTGGCGGCGGCCAGTTGTTCGCGGAACGATTCCTGGGCGGCGCCGCTGGCTTGGGTCGGGTAGACCAAGCCGGGGGCGACGCAGTTGACCCGTATCCCGAAAGGGCCCAGTTCCGACGCCAGGTTGCGGCTGAACGCCACCAGGGCGGCCTTGGCCGTGGTGTAGTCGTGATACGGCACCACCGGCTGCTCGACCAGGTTGGTGGCGATGTTGACGATGCAGCCTTGCGCGCGCTGCTTGAAATGCGGCAGCGCGGCGCGGCAGACGTTGAACGCCGCGCCGACCGCGCCGTCGAATTGCGATTGATAGTCCTGCCAGGCGATGTCGTCGAATGCCGTCCGCTGGCGCGGATTGAAGGCGTAATGCCGCAAGGCATTGTTGACGACCACATCCAGCCGGCCGGCGTCCTGCACGATACCGTCAACCATGCCGCGCACCGCTTCCGGTGAACCGACGTCAGCCTGCACAGCCCAGGCGTCGCCGCCGGCGGCCTGGCATTGCGCCACTACGGCCTCGGCCGCGTCGGCACTGCTCAGGTAATTGACGACCACCGTCGCGCCTTCCCGCGCAAAGCCGCGCGCGATCTCGGCGCCAATGCCACGGCTGGCGCCGGTCACTAGCACCACCTTGCCTGCGAACTTCAGGGCAGCGTTCATGTCAGGCCGCCGGCAGCAGGCTGGCGTCCACGGCAGCCGCCACGTCAATGCGCTGTTGCACCAGGCCCAGCGCTCGGTAGACATCGGCCGCCTTCTGCAGCGAGTCCAGATCGATCGTGCCCAGCGGGCGTCCGCCCGAGGCAATCGACGCGGCATTGCGCAGCTTGATCACTTCCAGGTTGATGGCGCGGTCGGTGCCGTCGATGGCGCGCTTGCCGGCCAGCGTGGCGGCTTCCTTCGGTTGGGCGATCATCCACGCGGCGCTGTCGCGGTAAGCCTTCAGGAAGGACCGCAGCAGCGCCTGCTTGGGTTGGAGAGTCTGCTCGCGCACCACGAACAGGTCGCTGGACACGTTAAGCGTGTCGGCCACGTTCATCACGTTGACGTCGCCCAGGCCGCGCCGGCGCCCCACCAGCAGCCCGGTGTCGGTGGCCGCGGTGGCGTCGACCTGGCCTTGTAGCAGGGGGGCGAAATTCAGTACGCCGGTCACCACGATTTCAACGTCCGCTTCGGTCAGGCCCGCCTGGTGCAGCAGCACCAGCAGGTTCTGGCGCGTGCCGCTGGCCAGGCTGTAGACACCGATGCGTTTGCCTTTCAAGTCCGCCGGGCGCGTGATGCCGGCCGACTTCAGCGACACCACGTTGAAGACGTTCCGCGGATAGATGTCGTAGATGGCCCGCAGCTTTTCGCCCTTGTCCAAGGCCATGAAGAACGAACCGGGGTCGGTGAACGCCACGTCGGCCTGGCCGCTGAGGATATTGCGGATCGCGTCGCCGCCACCCGCGCCCGGCAGGTAGACCAGTTCCACACCTTGCGCCTTGAAGAAGCCTTTGTCGGGTTCGGCCAGGATGTTGGTGATTTCGCTGATGGGCTTGCTCCAGCCGGCCAGCGTGATCCTGCCGGACGCAGCGGTTTGGGCGTTTTGCGCGCGCGCGGCCAGCGGCGCCAAAGACGCCGCGGCAAGGCTCGCGGCCGCAGCCAGCAGCGTGCGGCGGGTAGGGGACGGGAGCATGGGAAGAGTCCTGGAAAATGTCATGAATGATCGGCGTAGGGGCGCAGCAGCCGCCGCTCCAGCATCAGCGTGGCCTGATAGCCCAGCAATCCGATGGCAGCGATGGCGGTCAGCGCGGCGAACATGAGGGGCGTGTCCATCATGCCCTGCGCGGCGATGATGACGGCGCCCAGCCCGCGGCTGGCGCCGATGAATTCGCCTACCACGGCGCCTACCAGCGCCAGCACCAGCGCCACGCGCAAGCCGGCCAGAATGCCCGGCAGGCCCGCAGGCAGCTTCAGGCGCAGCAAGGTCTGCCCGCGCGAGGCGCCCAGCATGCGGAACAGTTGCAGACGGTTCGGATCCACCTGCCGCAGACTGGTCAACGTGTTTTCCATCAAGGGAAAGAAGCAGATCAGGGCGGTCATGACGACCGTGGGCGCCATGCCGAACCCGAACCACAGCACGAATAGCGGGGCCAGCGCCAGCTTGGGGACCACCTGGCTGACAATGACGTAGGGCTTGAGCACGCGGTCCAGCAGGGCCGACTCGGCCAGCGCCACGCCCATCGCCAGACCGGCCGCGCCACCCAGCGCCAGGCCCAGCAGCATCTCGGCAAGCGTCGCGCCGATGTGCGGCCATAGGTAGCCGGTGGCAAGGCTGGTCCACAACGTCTTGGCCACGACGGAAGGGGCGGGCAGCACCAGTGCGGAGATGCCCGCTTGCCGCACGGTCGCTTCCCAGGCGCCCACCAGCACCGCAAGCATGGCCCACGCAAGCAGGCGGGAATGGAAAGCCTGTTTCATGGGCGCGCCCCGTTCATGAATCCGAACACCTGCGCGCAATGCGCGTTGAAGGCGGCGCCATGCCGCATCGACTGCGTGCGCGGCGCGGGCAGGTCGACGTGCACGTCGGCCACCATGCGCCCCTGATGCATGACCGCGACGCGGTCGCCCAGGTACACGGCCTCGCCGATGTCATGCGTGACGAACAGCACGGTCGTCTTGCGCAGGCGGCACATTCGGATCAAGTCGTCCTGCAGCTCGCCGCGCGTGATCGCGTCGAGCGCGGCGAAGGGCTCATCCAATAGCAGCAGGGCCGGCCGAAGGATCAACGCGCGCGCCAGCGCTACCCGGCTTTGCTGGCCGCCGGACAGTTGCCGGGGGTAATGCCGCGCGTGATCGGACAAGCCCAGCATCGCCAGCAGTTCGTGCGCATGGTCGATGTCGTTCGTGGATGGCCGGCGTTGCAGCGACACGGGCAGCAGCACGTTGTCGATGACGCGGCGCCATTCCAGCAGCGTGGGCGCTTGGAAAACATACCCCAGTTGCGGGCCAGGCACGGCAGGCGTGCCGTCCCACAGCCGAACGCGGCCGGACTGCGGCGTCAGCAGGCCCGCGGCCAGCTTGAGCAGCGTCGTCTTGCCGCAGCCGCTGCGGCCGACCAGGCAATGGAATCCGCCCGCCGCAAGCCGCCAGTCGATACCGTCGACGATGGCCGGCCTGCCGGGGTAGGTGTAGACGACCCGGTCGATGTCCAGGAAGGGCGCGGACGGATCGGCGTTCATGGCTCGTAGCGCGCGAACGGTTCGGCTGCGGCTTCGGCGGACAGCTCGATCTCGGCCATGCGAACCAGGTCCAGCAAATTGAAACGGCCATCGTGGTGCCAGCCGGCTTCCGGCATGCTCATCGCGCCGATGGCGCTGATGCGCGTGACGCCCGCCGCGCCCAGTTGCTCGGCCAGCCGGTACAGCTCTTCCGGCGTGGCGGCAACGCCGGCGGTTTGCAGGAATTCGCGACGGGCCTCCACCAGCGGCGCCACGTCATCCAGCGCATCGATGCCGGCTACCGTGATGCTGCGCTGCAGGGCCGTCGGCGTCAGCGACGCCGCATCGTCGGCGTAGGCCACGCTCCAGGGCGCGGCGGGGTCGCCGATCAGGGCATCCGCGCCGTCCGGCGACAGCGCCCATTCGATCGACTGGCGCCACTTCGCCACGGCGGCCGATTCTTCCAATTCCAGCGCGCGGCGCGGAAAGCGCCGCTGCAGGTTCGACAGCTCGCCCGCCACATAGCCGGCGAAGTCGCGCGGCGAGACCGGGCCGCCACGCTGCACATAGAAGACATGCGGGGAATAACAGCCCTGCTGGTCATAGCGCATCACGTCCCACGCGGCGCGGCGGGCCAGCGCGGGCGCCTTCTGGGCATCCAGCGCCATCGCGCTGACCACGCCGAAACCCAGTTTGTGGCCGTGGGCCAAAAAACGCGTCGTGACGGGCAGGCGGCGTTGAATGGCGTGCAGCGCGTCATTGCCGCCATACGCCACCACCGTGTCGGCCTGGGCGTAGAGCGCCGACGCGTCGTCGCCGCCGGCGCCGCGCCCCCACACCACGGCCAGGCAATCGGCCAGCGGCGGATGAACTTCCGCCAGCAGCCGCGCGAACCAGCCCGCGAACAGCGGTTCGGCGCTGGGCAGCTTGCCGATATTTCCCGCCTTCACCAGCAGGCCGCAGACCAGGCTCCATAGCGCCAGCGCGGGCACATTGCCGGCCCAGCTGTGCGCAAGCAGCTGCGGACCGTAGGCACGCACGGCGCCGCCCTTGGCCGCAGGCTGAAAACCGTCCAGCACCTTGGGGTTGGCAAAATCTTCGGCCACGAAGCGATGCAGCTGCGGGGCGCGAAAGGTCTTGAAAAAACCGGTCAGCCCCAGCCGCACCATCTCGGCGTCGTAGCCGCTGACGATCGGCAGCAGCGCGTCGGCCTGCCGTCGATACGGGTCGTTCGGATCCAGCAGGCGAGCGATGGCGCGGTCGATGACGGCGATGATTTCCGACACCGTCATCGTCTTCAGATGCTGCGCGCTGGCGTGCTTGACGCGCTGCGCCAGCGCCTGCATCTGCGGCGCGGACAACACCGGCACCGCGACGTCCACGCGCTGGCCGTCTTGCTCGAACGGCAGGACTTGCCACTGGACATCGGCCGCGGCCATTCCCGGCAAGTATCCCGCTTCGACCCACACGGTCTTCATGGCGTGGCCGACCGGATGAACTCTTCCACCGCCAGCGAACACCCCTTGGCCTGCGCGCCCTCGGCGCGGCCCAGCAGCAAGAAGCCGCCGTCGGCCGGCAGCCCGACGTCTTCCGTCAGGATGGTGTTGACCGAATTGAAGTTGCCCAGGTCGCAGTGCGCCAGGATGCCGCGTTCGCCGGCCGGCACCGTGTGGCCGGTGGCCGGATCCACCAGGCGCGAACGGATCCAGTGCGGGCCCGACTTGACCGACGGCACGACGGCATTGCCGTCATCGTAGAACTGCGTGCTGAGTTCCGTCATGCCGTACATGTTGATGCACAGCGTGCGCGGCACGCCCAGCAGCGCCGAGAGTTCCGAATAGAAGGTGTCCAGCGGCAATTCACGCGACTGGCCCTTGTAGCCGCCGGTATCCAGGATGCGGCTGCCCGGCGGCAGGCGGAACGAGCGGCCTTCCTTGCGCAACGCGTCGATCACATGCACGAAGCTGAAACTGGCGCCCAGCAGCGCATAGGGCTCGCCCCGGCGCTCGGCCTCTTCCAGCCGGCGCCACAGGCCGTCCAGATCGATGCCCTGCGCCGACATGAAATAGCGGCTGTCTTCCGTGCCGAACGCGGACTTCGCCAGCGCCAGATAATGCGCCAGCGACGAATTGGGCATCTCGATTTCGTCGGGGAACAAAATGCCCATCGGCAAGCGCGCCGTGCCCCGCATGACGCGCTGGGCGAAATTGCGGGTCATGGACAGGTCATAGACGTCCAGATGCGGATGAAAGTGGCGCCCGCGCATATCCGCGCGCGTCGTGCCGCTGGTCATGAACACGCGCTCGTCGGACCGCGGCGCTTCACAACGCAGTTCCATCGCCTTGAAGGCGTCGATCGGCACCGCCGGAATATCGCTCCACGTCTTCACGTTGCGCACGGTCACGCCGCGGCGCTGGCAGAAGCTGCGATAGGGCGCGCTGGCCCCGTACTGATAGGCGAAAAGCCGCAGCGCAAGCTGATCGAACTGTTCGTCGGTGCAGCCGTCCTGGGCAATGAATTCGAGTAGGTCCGCGACCGGCGGGGCGACGTTGTTCATGGGCGTTCGTTGATTCCAGTACAAGGAAGCTCCGAAGCCCGCCTGCACAAGCGGCGCATCGGCGCGGCCTGGCAAGGCGAATGCTCTTCTTACGCCGGCATGAACCGGGTCAAGTTCGCGGGTCTGAATCTCAGCACTGGCGTGCACCCCGGAGCAGGGGAGATTTTACCCTGCAATGGGTTTACGTCCGTCTGGCCCGCAATTTCATGAGTTCGCGCCAAAAGTCCGCGAGGGCTTCGAGCAGGGCAGGCGATGATGGTTTTGTGTAATTCAATTGAATTACAATCGAGCGGTCCCAAGTTCATTCCAATAGGAGGCCTGTCATGCCTGCCACTGCCCTGGTTCAAACCCGCATCGACCCGGTCCTGAAAGAACGCGCGACGGTAGTCCTAAACAAC
This sequence comes from Achromobacter maghribensis, assembly GCF_057334215.1. Classification (NCBI taxonomy): domain Bacteria; kingdom Pseudomonadati; phylum Pseudomonadota; class Betaproteobacteria; order Burkholderiales; family Alcaligenaceae; genus Achromobacter; species Achromobacter maghribensis. The sequence continues at coordinate 97,766 of NZ_JBHFII010000036.1, forward strand.
ATGGGGCTCACCGTGTCGGACGCCGTGCGTATTCTCTTGACCCGCGTGGCCAACGAAGGCGCGCTGCCGTTCAATTTTGCCGTGGACCCCGCCGCGCATGACGCTTGGTTTCGTGCCAAAGTGCAGGAAGCCTTGAGCGACACGCGCCCGGCCGTGCCCAACGAAGAGGCTTCAGCCCATTTTGCCAAACGCCGCGCCGCCGCCCTGCGCAAGGCTGAGGGCAAGGCGTGAGGGTTGAGTGGTCAGCGTTCGCGATGGAAGACCGCGACAGGATTTTCGACTACATCGAATGTAAAGGGACGCGTTGAGGCCTCGACGAGGAGGCATATCGTCTACGGCGCTGATTTTCAGCGTTTTGGTGCGGGGGAGTTTGCTGCAAGATGGGGGTGGTGGCCTGGGGCGGAATCGAACCACCGACACAAGGATTTTCAATCCTCTGCTCTACCGACTGAGCTACCAGGCCAATACCTGAACAGGTACGCTTTGCAAAAAGCCCAGCGCGGGGCTGGGCTTTTTTTGGGGTTTGGTATTGGCTGCCTGTTGGCTACCGCAACCCCAATAATTCTTTTGGTGGCCTGGGGCGGAATCGAACCACCGACACAAGGATTTTCAATCCTCTGCTCTACCGACTGAGCTACCAGGCCAATACCTGAACAGGTACGCTTTGCAAAAAGCCCAGCGCGGGGCTGGGCTTTTTTTGGGGTTTGGTATTGGCTGCCTGTTGGCTACCGCAACCCCAATAATTCTTTTGGTGGCCTGGGGCGGAATCGAACCACCGACACAAGGATTTTCAATCCTCTGCTCTACCGACTGAGCTACCAGGCCAATACCTGAACAGGTACGCTTTGCAAAAAGCCCAGCGCGGGGCTGGGCTTTTTTTGGGGTTTGGTATTGGCTGCCTGTTGGCTACCGCAACCCCAATAATTCTTTTGGTGGCCTGGGGCGGAATCGAACCACCGACACAAGGATTTTCAATCCTCTGCTCTACCGACTGAGCTACCAGGCCAACGAAGTCCGCAACTATACACAAATTTCTGGCCGTGCGCCAGCCAGCGCGGAAAAATCCTCCATCCCTTTTGGCA
>NZ_JBHFII010000037.1:0-3319 GCF_057334215.1 Achromobacter maghribensis
GCCCGAGGGAATCTGAAGGCAGCGGCCGCAGGCCGCAACGAAGATGACGAGAGGGCAGTCCGGAGCGAAGGCTCCGGACCGCAATCGTGGGCGCGCGCCACCCACCCGACCCCGGCGGCGAGCGTCCCACGAAGATCCAACGCACACCCCACGAAGATCCAACGCAAGCCCCAAGAAGACCCAAAGCCCCTCCGAGCCCCCCCGCCCCCTACCTCGAATAAGCAGAAAACTTAGATTTAGAAATCGAAGTCGCCGCCACCTGCACATGCGGCGCTAATTCTGCCTCTACCCGCGCCACGGTCCACCTAGTAGTCGGCACAGAAATATTGATCGCCGCCACCGCCAACCCCCGATGATCGATCACCGGCGCCGCTACCGAAATATCCCCCAGCACCGTCTCGTTCACGATAATCGCGTAACCCTTTTCCGCTACCCGTTGCACGCGGTCCAGCAGCTTGTCGGGGTTCACCTCGGTATAGGGCGTAATCGGTTCCAGCCTTGTTTGCGCCAGGATCTCGCGGCGATGTTCGTCCGACAGCCGCGACAGGATCGCCGTGCCCGACGCCGTAAAAAACGCCGGCAGGCGGCTGCCCACCGCGATATCTACGTTTACCAGATGGTGGCCTGGAAAGCGGGCCACGAACACGATCTCGTGACCGTCCAGCTCTTGCAGATTCGTCGTCTCGCCCAGCGTCCGGCTGATGTCCAGCAGATACGGCGACGCCTTGTCGATCAGCTCGTTCGCACGCACATAGTTGTACGAAAACTGCAGCACCTTCGGCGTCAGGCCGTAATTGCGCGTATCCGGAATGCGGCGCAGATAGCCCAGCGTTTCCAGCGTATAGACCAGGCGCTGCGTCGCGCTGCGGTCCAGTCCGGATGCGCGCGCGATATCGGCCAGCGTCATGTGGCGTTTCGAACCATCGAACGCGTGCAGCACCTGAAAGGCTTTTTCAGTGGAACCGACAAACAGCGAAGACCGGGTCTCGGTCGGCGCCTGCGGTTTTTCCGTGTCGTCAGGGGTAGCTTTGCGCACAGGGAACAGCCTATTGAGTTCTAGGGATGCCGCGCAAGAATCAACGTGACGGGGTAATGCCGGCCCCTCATCGCGTATCGCGCTTAATGTAATTGTAATTCAATTATTAATAGCAAATATCAATTACTTCAAGCGCTTTCGTCAGCCCTGAGTTTCCAGCGGCACCCCCGGCTGCGAGGCAGACCGGGTGCCCGGCACCGGATGGCAGGACTGCGGGTGATAGGTATGCACCACAGACAGTTTTACGCGGTCGCTGCGGTTGCCTTGGGCCGCGTGCAAGGTGCGGCAGTGAAAGAACACCACATCTCCCGCCTCCAGCTCCGGGCAGACCGCCCGCGCGATCCAGTCCGCGTTCTGCGGCGCGTCGTCGCGGAAGAATTTCTGGCCATCAAACTGCTCAGCCGTAAACGCCGCCGCGTGCGACCCTGGAATGAACGACAGCCCGCCGTTCTCGCGCTTTTCAGGGCCCAGGGCCAGCCAACAGGACACCAGGTCCGTATCCGAAAACGACCAATAACGAATGTCCTGATGCCAGCCCGTCAGACTGCCGTAGGCCGGATGCTTGGTCATCACGCAATTGTGGTGCACGGTCGACAGCACGGCCGGCTCGCTGAAATAGCGGGCCAGCCACTGGCCGATGCCGGGGTCCGTCGCCCATTGGGCAAACAAGGGGTCGCGCGCATAGGCGCTGAGCAGGCGGCGCACGGTCAGCCCGCCTTCCGCGGTGCGCGACTCCGGCGCGCCGGGGTAGCGCAGATCGGCTTCGTATTCGATGGGGGCCACGTGCTCGCGCAAATGGCGTTCGGCCAGCGCGCGCAGCGCCGCTACCCGCTCGGCGTCCACGAATTGGCGCGCCACCACAAACCCCTGCTTGCGCAGGACGGCTATCTGATCATCAGGCAGTAACCCGGACATCTCGATCCTCACACCCCGCGGCGGTTGCGAAGCGTCTGCGTGCGGGGCAGGCGCGTACCGGTCAGGCGCCGGTATACGCGGGGATGGCTAGATTACCAAAGCGTCGCGCGCGCCGGCGTCAGGTGGACGGTGTTTTTTGGGCTGGCGGGGCAATCGGGGGATGCAGCCGGGCCGCGTCGCGTTCCTGCACTTCGTGGTGCACCCATTCGCGCCACACGGCCACCAGCAAGGCCATCAGCACCGGGCCCACGAACAGCCCCACGATGCCCATGGTCTTCACGCCACCCACCAGCCCGAAGAACGTGGGCAGGAACGGCAGCTTGACCGGTCCGCCCACCAGGCGCGGACGCAGGGTCTTGTCGACGATGAAGAGTTCGACACTGCCCCAGACCATCAGCGCGATGCCCGCCACCAGATGGCCGGAGCCCACCAGGTACAGCGACACCAGCGTAAACGACAAGGGCGCGCCGCCGGGGATCAGTGCCATGAAGCCCGTGACCACGCCCAGCAGCACCGGCGACGGCACGCCCGCCACCCAGTAGGCGATACCCAGCACCAGGCCTTCCCCCAGGGCGATCAGGCCCATGCCGGTGACGGTGGAATTGATGGTGGCCGGCACTACGCGCGAAAAGCGCTGCCAGCGCGCCGGCAGGATGCGTTCGCCCAGCACGTCCAGCTGGGCGACCATGCGGATGCCGTCCTTGTAGACGAAGAACAGCGTGATCAGCATGAACAGCACGGTCAGCAGCAACTGGAACACGTTGCCCGTGGCCGCCAGCACCATGCGGTAGATATTGCCCAGATGTTCGCCGCTGACGGCTTCGACCAGCGCGCCCAGCGCGTGGGGCTGGCCGATATACGATTCCCAGTATTGGCCCAGACGCTCGCCCACGACAGGCATGGACGTAATCCAGTTCGGCACGGCCACGCCGTGACGGTTGGCCGCGATGGCCCAGGCGAAAAAGGTACTGGCTTCCTTGATGGCGTAGGACAGCGCCAAGGTCATCGGCACGATCAGCACCACGACGACCACCAGCAGCGCCAGCGATGCCGCGACCGCCGTGCGGCCGCCGCAGCGCCGGACCAGACGCTGGTACAAGGGCCAACTGGCCAGTCCGATGATCAGCGCCGCAAGCGCGGGAACGAGAAAACCGCTAAGGAAGTAAACCCCTGCCAATAAGACAAGCAGCAGCAGCCAACGGGCGATCAGGTAAGCGGGTAGAACAGGCTGCATAGAGCGGATCGACAGTAAGGGCGTTGTAGGCTTTGACTGTCGGACTATACAGACGTTTCAAGAAATACGAGGGACGCAAGCCCTGTATTTACTACGGGGTTTCCCGTGGTTTTCCCGGCGTGGGGGGGGGGGGG
>NZ_JBHFII010000037.1:3347-10857 GCF_057334215.1 Achromobacter maghribensis
CCCCCCCCCCCCCACCGCTTACAAGGCGTATTCGGCGGCCTCTTCGCGCGCGCTGCGGCGGCGCGGCGGCGTCGTTTGCAGCCGTGCGGGTTCGGTCTGAGGCTGGGGCTGCGCCAAGGTCATCGCGCTGGGCATGCCCAGTTGACGCTGGAAGACGCCGCACGAGCTGGCGGCCGGATCGGTTTCATCGCGGCCACTGAGCAACGGACAACCGGCGAACAGTTCGGCCACCCAGTCGGTGAAGGCGCGCACCTTGGGCGATAGCTGGCGGCTTTGCGGATACAGCACGGAAATTGCCGTGGAACTGGGTTTCCACTGCGGCAGGATTTCGATCAGTTCACCGGACTGCAAGTGCGGCAGCGCCATGTAGCGGGCCACCTGGATCAGGCCGAAGCCCTTCAGGCCGCAGTCCAGGTAGGCGCCGGCTTCGTTCACCGCCACCGTGCCCTTCATGTCCACTTCCTGGTGCTTGCCGTCGACCTTGAAATCCCAGGTGCAGTTACGGCCCGTGCGGCTCATGAAGTAGTGCACCGCGTGGTGGTCGCGCAACGATTCGATGGTTTGCGGCATGCCGTGGCGCGCCACATAGGTGGGCGAGGCGCAGGTGACGGTCTGCAAAGTGCCGATGCGTCGCGCAACCAGACTGGAATCTTCCAGGTCGCCGGCGCGAATCACGCAGTCAACGGCCTCTTGCACCATATCCACGGGACGGTCGCCCAGGCCAAGCACCAGCTCGACGTCGGGGTATTTGTCGTGGAAATCACACAATGCGGGAATCAGGATCAGCCGCCCGATGCAGGTCGGGACGTCGATGCGCAGCCGCCCTTTCAGGCGCAGCGCCGCTTCCTGGAAACAGGCCTCGGTTTCTTCGACGTCCGCCAGGATGCGCACGCAATGCTGGTAATAGCCCGCGCCGTCGGGCGTCAGGCCGATACGGCGCGTAGTGCGATTGAGCAGGCGCACGCCCAGAAGGCGTTCGAGGTTCTGGATGATGGTGGTGACGGTGGTGCGCGGAAGCGAGAGGCTGTCGGCCGCCCGAGTGAAGCTATTGGCGTCCACGACGCGCACAAACACCTGCATAGCCTGAAAACGGTCCATGGCGACGGTGTCCTTTTGGGCAAATAAGTCGGGGTGAACGGAGCATAACCCGATTTCGCCGCTGATTAGTCATTCCTGTCGAACAGTGTTGCCGAGATAGACGTGTTTATCCGGCCCCACAAAACACTCAGAATGCAAACCATCTTGAAGTGCCCTTGCCTCCCGGCGCCTCCACAGGGCATGTCAATCCTCAGCTTTCGCCACCGCAGTGACTACGCCCCGCCAAGGCGCCACTGCCCGGGAATCGCAACCCTGTTGCATGTTGCATTGCAGCATATGCATATATCCCGCGGACGTTAAGGACTGCCATGCCCAGGACTGCCGGAGCCGCCTCCGCCCCAGGCTCAAACAAGCGCGCTTTCGCCCCTATACCACTCAAGGAAACATCATGGTTTCGCGCAATCGTATCGCTATGCTCGTCGTCTTTGCAGCCGTTCTTGCGGCCGGAGGCGGCTATGCCCTGACCCGGGGCCCCGCCGGCGGCAATGTCGCCATGGCGCAAGGCGCCCCCGCCGCCACGCCCGTCGAGGTGGCCGAAGTCGTCACCAAGACCATCGTGGACTGGCAGCGTTATTCCGGCCGCCTGGAAGCCATCGACCGCGTCGACATCCGCCCGCTGGTGTCCGGCACGCTGACGCAAGTGCATTTCCAGGACGGCAGCATCGTCAAGAAGGGCGACCTGCTCTTCACCATCGACCCGCGCCCCTACGTGGCTGAAGTGGACCGCGCCGCCGCCGCCCTGACGGCCGCAAAGGCCCGCGCGTCCTACACCGCCACGGAACTGGCCCGCGGCCAGCGCCTGCTGGCGGACAACGCCATCGCGCGCCGCGACTTCGAGGAAAAGCAGAACGCCGCGCGCGAAGCCGCCGCCAACCTGCAAGGCGCGCAAGCCGCGCTGGACGCCGCCAAGTTGAACCTGGGCTACACGCGCATCGAAGCGCCGGTGGCCGGCCGCGTCTCGCGCGCTGAAGTCACCGTGGGCAACGTGGTCGCGGCCGGCGCCGCGTCGGTGCCGCTGACGAGGCTGGTGTCGGTAGCGAAGATGTACGCATCGTTCGACGTGGACGAACAAACCTTCCTGAGGTATGTGAACCCGGCGCGCAACGGCCGCGCAGGGTCGGTGCCGGTCGAACTGGGCCTGGCCAACGAGGAAGGCTATTCGCGCACCGGCTTCGTGCAATCCGTGGACAACCGCCTGGACGCGACGTCGGGCACGATCCGCGTGCGCGCCGAATTCGACAACGCCGACGGTTCGCTCCTGCCCGGCCTGTATGCCCGCGTCCGCCTGGGCGGCAGCGACCCGCGTTCGGCCGTGCTGATCGACGAACGCGCCATTGGCACCGACCAGGACAAGCGCTACGTGCTGGTACTGGACGACAAGAACCACGCCGTCTACCGCCAGGTGAAGCTGGGCGCCAACCAGGAAGGCCTGCGCGTCATCGACACCGGCTTGGCCGCGGGTGAACGCATCGTCGTCAATGGCCTGCAACGCATCCGCCCCGGCGACGCCGTGGCCCCGACCGTCGTGCCCATGGTTGCCGCCAAGGCTGCCCCGGTCAAGACCGCCGCAGCCGAGCTGAAGTAAGGCCTGCGCGTCTACAGAGAACGTTCATGAATATCTCAAAGTTCTTCATCGACCGGCCGATTTTCGCCGGCGTGTTGTCCATCCTGGTCTTGCTGGCTGGCTTGCTGGCCATGTTCCAGCTGCCCATTTCCGAATATCCGGAAGTCGTGCCGCCGTCGGTGGTGGTGCGCGCCCAATACCCGGGCGCCAACCCCAAGGTCATCGCCGAAACCGTTGCCTCGCCGCTGGAAGAATCCATCAACGGCGTGGAAGACATGCTGTACATGCAGTCGCAGGCCAATAGCGACGGCAACCTGACGCTGACCGTCAACTTCAAGCTGGGCGTGGACCCGGACAAGGCGCAGCAGCTGGTGCAGAACCGCGTGTCGCAAGCGCTGCCGCGCCTGCCGCCCGACGTGCAGCGCCTGGGCGTGACGACGGCCAAGAGTTCGCCCACGCTGACGCTGGTCGTGCACCTGATCTCGCCCAATGACCGCTACGACATCACCTATCTGCGCAACTACGCGATCCTGAACGTCAAGGATCGTCTGGCCCGCATCACGGGCGTGGGCGAAGTGACGGTGTGGGGCTCGGGCAACTACTCGATGCGCGTCTGGCTGGACCCGCAAAAGGTCGCCCAGCGCGGCATGACCGCGTCGGAAGTGGTCGCCGCCATCCGCGAGCAGAACGTCCAGGTCGCCGCCGGCGTGATCGGCGCATCGCCCACGCAAGGCGACGTGCCGCTGCAACTGAACGTGAATGCGCGTGGCCGCCTGCAAAGCGAGGAAGAGTTCAAGGACATCATCCTGAAGACCTCGCCCGACGGCGCCGTGACCTACCTGTCCGACGTCGCCCGCGTGGAGCTGGATGCGCAGGAATACGGTTTGCGTTCGCTGCTGGACAACAAGCAGGCGGTGGGCATGGGCATCATGCAGTCGCCGGGCGCGAACGCGCTAGACGTGTCGTCCAAGGTGCGCGCCGCCATGGCCGAGTTGTCGCAAGACTTCCCGCCGGGCGTGGAATACCGCATCGAATACGACCCCACGCAGTTCGTGCGGTCCAGTATCGAAGCCGTGGTGCACACGCTGCTGGAAGCCATTGCGCTGGTCGTGCTGGTGGTGATCCTGTTCCTGCAAACGTGGCGCGCATCGATCATCCCGCTGCTTGCCGTGCCCGTGTCCATCGTGGGTACGTTCGCGCTGCTGCTGGTGTTCGGCTATTCCATCAACGCCTTGTCGCTGTTCGGGATGGTGCTTGCCATCGGTATCGTGGTGGACGATGCGATCGTGGTGGTGGAAAACGTGGAACGCAACATCGCGGCGGGCTTGAGTCCACGCGACGCGACCTACCGCGCCATGCGTGAAGTCAGCGGCCCCATCATCGCTATCGCATTGACGCTGTGCGCCGTGTTCGTGCCGCTGGCCTTCATGACGGGCCTGACCGGCCAGTTCTACAAGCAGTTCGCCATGACCATCGCCATCTCGACGGTGATCTCGGCCTTTAACTCGTTGACCTTGTCGCCCGCGCTGTCGGCCCTGCTGCTGAAAAGCCATCACGACAAGCAGGACTGGCTGACCCGTGGCATGAACCGCGTCTTCGGCCGCTTCTTCAACTGGTTCAACAACATGTTCGGCCGCGCGTCCGAGTCCTACGGCACGGGCGTGTCCGGCGTGATCCGCCGCAAGGCCGGTGCGATGGGCGTGTACGCGGTGCTGGTGGCCGCCACCATCGGCGTGTCGTACCTGGTGCCCGGCGGCTTCGTGCCCGCGCAGGACAAGCAGTATCTGATCGGCTTCACGCAGTTGCCCAACGGCGCGTCGCTGGACCGCACGGAAGCGGTGATCCGCCGCATGAGCGACATCGCCCTGAAGGAACCTGGCGTGCAATCCGCCATCGCCTTCCCGGGCCTGTCGATCAACGGCTTCACCAACAGCTCCAGCGCCGGTATCGTGTTCGTGACGCTCAAGCCCTTTGATGAACGCAAGGGCGCCGCGCTCTCGGGCAACGCCATCGCCGCCTCGCTGAACCAGAAGTTCGCGACGATCCAGGACTCGTTCATTGCCGTGTTCCCGCCGCCGCCCGTGATGGGGTTGGGCACGCTGGGCGGCTTCAAGCTGCAACTGGAAGACCGCGCCGCGCTGGGCTATGCCGAACTGGACAAGGCCAAGCAGGCGTTCCTGGAAAAGGCGCGTCAAACGCCTGAACTGGGCCCGTCGTTCTCCAGCTACGAGATCAACGTGCCGCAGCTGGACGTCGATCTGGACCGCGTGAAGGCCAAGCAGCAGGGTGTGCCGGTGACGGAAGTGTTCGACACCATGCAGATCTACCTGGGTTCGATGTACGTGAACGACTTCAACCGCTTTGGCCGGGTGTTCCAGGTGCGTGCGCAAGCCGATGCGCCGTTCCGCGCCCACGCCGACGACATCCTGCAACTGAAGACCCGCAATGCCGCGGGCGACATGGTGCCGCTGTCGTCGCTGGTGACGGTCAAGCAGACCTTCGGGCCTGAAATGGTGGTGCGCTACAACGGCTACACGGCCGCCGACATCAACGGCGGACCGGCGCCGGGCTTCTCGTCCGACCAGGCGCAAGCCGCGGCCGAACGCGTCGCCGCCGAAACGCTGCCGCGCGGTGTGAAGTTCGAATGGACCGACCTGACGTATCAGCAGATTCTGGCGGGCAATGCCGGCTTGTGGGTGTTCCCGATCAGCGTGCTGCTGGTGTTCCTGGTACTGGCCGCGCTGTATGAAAGCCTGACCTTGCCGCTGGCCGTGATCCTGATCGTGCCGATGAGCATCCTGGCCGCGCTGACGGGCGTCTACCTGACGGGCAACGACAACAACATCTTCACGCAGATCGGCCTGATGGTGCTGGTGGGGCTGTCGGCGAAGAACGCGATTCTGATCGTGGAGTTCGCCCGCGAGCTTGAAATGAGCGGCCGCACGCCGCTGGAAGCCGCCATCGAAGCCAGTCGCCTGCGTCTGCGCCCGATCTTGATGACGTCCATCGCGTTCATCATGGGCGTGGTGCCGCTGGTGCTGTCGTCGGGCGCCGGTTCCGAAATGCGCCATGCCATGGGCGTGGCGGTGTTCTTCGGGATGTTGGGCGTGACGTTGTTCGGCCTGTTCCTGACGCCGGTGTTCTACGTGCTGCTGCGTTCGCTGGGCGGCAAGCCGCTGCACTCGGCGGCCCCGCATGAAGCGCCGGAGTGCGCGCCGCACATCGACACGAATGCGCCGCCCGCCACGCAGCCCCACGCTTGAGGCCGGCAGACCCACAGAGAAGCCAGCGCGCCTTGCCCCAGCGGGCGGGGCGCGCGACAAAGAGAATTCATCATGATCCAAAGACTGACCCGCGGTTCCGCCCTGCTTGCCGTCCTGCTTGTGCTGGCCGGCTGCGCGGTGGGCCCCACCTACGAAAAGCCGTCCGCCGCCGCGCCGGCGGCCTTCAAGGAAGCCGCCCTGCCTGCATCCGAAGCCGGCACCTGGAAGCCCGCAGAGCCGTCTGAAGACGCGCTGCGCGGCGCCTGGTGGAAGGTGTTCGGCGACGACGGCCTGAACCAATTGCAGGAAGAAGCGCAACAGGCCAACCAGAACCTGCAAGCCGCCGCCGCCCGCCTGGCGCAGTCGCGCGCGCTGCAACGCGAAGCCCGCGCCGGCTTCTTCCCCACGCTGGATGCGGCCTTCGGCCCTAACCGCCAACGCCCCTCGGCCGTGTCGCAAGGCCTGCCGGACGGCACGTCCACCAATCCCGTGACGACGTGGCGCGCGCAAGGCGCGGTGTCGTATGAAGCCGACCTGTTCGGCCGCGTGGCATCCACCGCGGACGCCGCCACCGCCGACGCCCAGCAAAGCGAGGCCCTGTACCGGTCGGTGCTGCTGGCCCTGCAGGCCGACGTAGCCACCACGTACTTCCTGGTGCGCGAGCAGGACGCGGAATCGCAGCTGTACAACCAGACGGTGAAGCTGCGCACCGACACCCTGCAATTGATCCAGCGCCGCTTCGACGCTGGCGACATCAGCGAATTGGATCTGGCGCGGGCCAAGGCCGAGCTGGCATCCGCGCAATCGGAAGCGCTGGGCATCGACCGCCGCCGCGCCACCACCGAACACGCACTGGCGGTGCTGCTGGGCCGCGCCCCGTCCGATTTCACGATGCCGCCGCAGCCGATCCAGAAGGTCGCGCTGTCGATCCCCGCCGGTCTGCCGTCGACACTGCTGGAACGCCGCCCCGACATCGCTGCCGCAGAACGCGCGATGGCCGCCGCCAACGCCCGCGTCGGCGCCGCCAAGTCTGCGTTCTTCCCGCGCCTGGACATCACCGGCGCCTTCGGCTATGAGTCGTCCGACCTGGGTAACCTGTTCCAGTGGTCCAGCCGCACCTTCCTGCTGGGCCCGCTGGTCGGCGCCGCGCTCTCGATGCCCATCTTCGACGGCGGCCGCCGCCAGGCCGGCCTGGACCGCGCCCGCGCCGTCTACGAGGAAGACGTCGCCGTCTACCGCCAGACCGTGCTGAACGCGTTCCGCGAAGTCGAAGACAACCTGGCGAACCTGCGCATCCTGGCGGACCAGACCAAGGCGCAAGACGCCGCCGTCGAAGCCTCGGCCCGCGCCGCCAAGCTGTCGCACACGCAGTACCGCGAAGGCTCGATCAGCTACCTGGACGTGATCGAAGCCGATCGCAGCGTCCTGCTGCAACAACGCGTCGCCGTGCAATTGAGCGGCGAGCAAGCGCGCTCGGCGGTAGGCCTGATCCGCGCAATCGGCGGCGGCTGGGAAAATCCGGTTCCGCCGGACGCGGTGGCGGCGAAGTAGGCGCAAGACCCGGAAGGAAAAGAAAAAGCGGGGG
>NZ_JBHFII010000037.1:10887-48623 GCF_057334215.1 Achromobacter maghribensis
CAGTGAATCTCGATGCCCCCCCCGCTTTTCCTTTCCGCAGACAAAGAAGCCGGTCTGGCGGCACACGCTTATCGGCGATACACGTCACGCCGATTACCTACCTTGACGACAAGAACACAGAGCGCCTGATGTTCGATGCTGGCGATGATCCTGAAATCGCCGACTCGATACCGCCAATGCCGTGATCCGCATGGCGGCGGGTCTATCGAGTTTGGACAAATCACGCGTGGCCGCGCTGCTCAGCTTAATCAGCCAGGCCAAGTTTCTTTTCCGCCTCCTCTAGGGTGTAGGTCTTGGACTTACCTTTGCGGACGGCCTCCAGCTCACGCTCAGCCAAATAGCGATCCTCAAGGTCTTCAAGACCACTCACGATCAACTCGCGCAGGTAATACGCCTTGCTGCGCCCCGTCACTTCCGCCAGATGATCAAGCCGCTGCTCAATCATCGGATCAAGCCGAATGGATGTAGGCATACCCCCTCCCACCGAATACATGTATTCATTGTATCCAAATTCATCCTGCCGCCGCGCAGGGCGCCTCAAGAATCAACACCCTACCCCCGACGATCGAGATACCGCCTTCCCACCCGATACCCCACGAACACAAAAAACGCGCCGCTGTTCGCCACCAACCAAGCCCCCAATCCACCCAGCAGCGCCACCACCGGCCCCACGGCCCGCACATCTCCCTGCGTCCACGCGATGAGCCCCAGGCCGCCCACCGCCACCAGCCCGATCGCCAGCCACTTCACCACCACCAGCCCGGCCGACCGTCCCGCCATCAGCATCACCACCCCGATCGCCAACGCCAGCGCCGTCGCCGCGCATACCGCCACCAGGGCGAATGCCGCCCAGGCCGCGCCGGCCACGCTAAGCAGCAGGCTCAGCACTTCGATTCCCACGCCCAGGCCGCCCGTCATCACCAGCACCGACAACGCCAACGGCGACCACATCCCCGGCGGCGTCCGCCGGGCGTCCATGTCGGCCAGGAACCGATGCATGGCCACCGACGTGGCCGGATCGACGCCGACCGCCAGCGCCGCCTCTACCCGGCGGCACTGCGCGATCAACGCATTCAGGCCCGCGCCGGAAGCAGGCATCACGGCCTTGTCACGCCGGGTGCGTGTTCCGACACGGTGTTGCGCAAGGCCGCCATCGCTTCCTGCACCGCCAGGGGCCTGAAGGCGTCTTCGCGCCAGTACATCGCCACGGATCCGAAGCCGGAAAGTCGCATCGGGATGATCCGCATCGCCCGCATCTGCGAAAACCGCAGCGCCGCGCGATGCGACGCCACGCCGATCATGTCGCTGTTGTTGATCAGCGTGAGGTTGATCGTGACCGAGTTCGACTCAATATGGTCCGCCGGCGGCGCCTGCCCCGCCGCCGCCAACGCGGCGTCCACGGCATTGCGGATGGGCGTGCCCTTGGGCCACAGGATCCAGCGGTACGACAACAGGTCCTGCCAACCGGGTTGCTCGATGGCGAAGAGCGGATGGCGCGGACGCGCCACCAGGTGGATCGGTTCCAGGTACAAGGCTTCGAACCGGATCGCGGGGTCATGGTGTTCGGGCGCCGAGCGTCCCACCACGATGTCCAGGTCTCCCTGGGCCAGTTGCGCCAGCAGGCGGTCCGTCGTGCCCTCGACGAGTTTCACGCGCGCTTGCGGCATGCGTTCCAGCAGCTTCATCACCGCCAGCGGCACCGTATCGGACGCCGACGCGCCCGATGCGCCAATCACCACGCGGCCCCCGCCGCCTTCACGCAGCGCGGCCATGTCGGCGCTGGCGCGGTCCAGCTGCGATTCCACACGCTGCGCATGGGCGATCAGCACATCGCCATGCGGCGTTGGGCGCAAGCCGCGCGCGTGACGCTCGAACAGCGGCAGGCCGATATCGTCTTCCAGGTCTTTCAGCCATTTGGACAACCCCGGCTGCGTGGTGTTGAGCATCGCGGCCGAATGGCTGATGTTGCGGGTCTGCGCCAGACTGAGCAGCATCTTCAAATTGCGCAGCCGCAGGCGGTGAGTCCAGTCCATGCGGGCCCTCGTTGGAAGGAGGTTTGTCTCGTATGTATATTGTTATTCGTATGGATAATAAGATAATTTCATTATTAAACACATAGCTGCCTGCGCATAATCGTCTCCATACCCGGACCAGCCGCGACCCACGCGGCGGCCACCCGTAGAAGCCGGCAATAGCCGGACATACAGGAGACAACCATGCCCGACGGCCACACCGCCGGCGCCGATCACGCTGCCGACCGCAGCGCTGATCGCGCAGCCTATTACACGCGCATCGCCAAGAAGCACATGGCTCCCTTGTGGGAGTCCCTGCACAACCTGGTACCCCGCCAGCCCGCCCCTCGCTGCGTGCCCGCCCTGTGGAAGTACGACGACGTGCGCGACGACGTGATGGCGTCGGGTTCGCTGATCACCGCGGAAGAAGCCGTGCGCCGCGTGCTGATCCTGGAAAACCCCGGGCTGCCGGGCCAGGCCAGCATCACGCAGAGCCTGTACGCCGGCCTGCAATTGATTCTGCCTGGCGAGATCGCACCCAGCCATCGCCACACGCAATCGGCGCTGCGCTTCATCGTGGAAGGGCGCGGCGCCTACACGGCCGTGAACGGCGAGCGCACCACCATGCACCCGGGCGACTTCATCATCACGCCATCGTGGACCTGGCACGACCACGGCAATGCCGAAACCGCGGAAGGCGGGGAACCCGTCGTGTGGCTGGACGGCCTGGACATCCCGCTGCTACGGTTCCTGGACGCCGGCTTCGCCGAAAACTATCCCCAGGCCACGCAGCCCGTCACCCGGCCCGAGGGCGACAGCATGGCCCGCTTCGGACACAACATGGCGCCCGTGCGCCATCAAGCCACAAGCGGCACCTCGCCCATCTTCAACTATCCCTACGAACGCAGCCGCGAGGCGCTGGACGCCTTGTACCGCCACGGGGAACTGGATCCCTGGGACGGCGTGAAGCTGCGTTACCTGAACCCTGCCACGGGCGGCTACCCCATGCCGACGATGGCCACGTTCATGCAACTGCTGCCCGCCGGCTTCCAGGGCAAGACTTACCGCAGCACCGACTCCACGGTCTACAGCGTGGTGGAAGGGCGCGGCACGGCGCGCATCGGCGACCAGGAATTCCACTTCGGCCCGCGCGACGTCTTCGTCGCCCCGTCCTGGCTGCCCGTGCAACTTGCCGCGCTGGAAGACGCCACGCTGTTCAGCTATTCGGACCGCCCCGTGCAGGACGCGCTGGGCCTGTGGCGCGAAGAACGCATCGCCTGATCGGGCGCCGCGCGACCTATTCCGATTTTCCCAACCCCCGTATCCCAAGGGTGATCCATGTCTTTCGTGTTTGCTCCCGCCGCTCCTGTCGCCGTGCCCATCGCTGGCAGCCAGGATGCCTTCCCCGTCCGCCGCGTGTACTGCGTGGGCCGCAACTACGCCGCCCACGCCCGCGAAATGGGCTTCGATCCCGACCGTGAACCGCCCTTCTTCTTCTGCAAGCCGGCCGACGCGGTCGTGCCGGTCGCCGCCGGCCAAACGCTGGACCTGCCCTACCCGCCCGAGACCGCCAACCTGCATTACGAGATCGAACTGGTCGCGGCCATCGGCAAGGGCGGCGACCATATCGCCGTGGACGACGCACTGGCGCACGTCTGGGGCTATGCCGTGGGCCTGGACATGACGCGGCGCGACCTGCAGATGAAAATGCGTGAAGCCGGCCGCCCGTGGGAACTGGGCAAGGCCTTCGACCACAGCGCGCCCATCGGCCCGCTGCACTCCGCCGGGTCGGTCAACGGCATCGGCCAGGCCGCCATCTGGCTACAGGTCAACGGCGCCGACAAGCAACGCAGCGACGTCGGCAAGCTGATCTGGTCCATCGCCGAAACCATCTCCTATCTGTCAAGGTACTTCCGCCTGGAAGCCGGCGACCTGATCTACACCGGCACGCCCGAAGGCGTGGGGCCCGTGGTGCGCGGCGACACGATGGTGGGCGGCGTCGACGGCCTGGGCACGCTCAGCGTGCGAATGGTGTAGCCATGCGATACGACACCGATGTGATCATCGTGGGCGCCGGAGTCGGTGGCCTGGTGTTGGCGCTAAGCCTGCACCAGGCCGGCATCGCGTGCCGCGTCTACGAAGCCGTGTCCGAGATCAAGCCGCTGGGCGTGGGCATCAACCTGCTGCCGCATGCCACCCGCGAACTGGACGAGCTGGGTCTGCTGCCCGCGCTGGACGCGATTGCCGTGCGCACGCGCGAATCCGTGTTCTATACCCGCCATGGCCAGTTCATCTACGGCGAGCCCGCCGGCCTGGATGCCGGCTACGACTGGCCGCAATACTCCGTCCATCGCGGCGATCTGCAAATGGCGCTGCTGGCAGCCGTGCGGCAACGCCTGGGCGACGGTTGCGTGACGGTCAACGCCCGCTGCACCGGCGTGGAGCAAGATGCCGACACCGTGACGGCGCGTTTCCAGGACAACGACGGCAATGCGCTGGCCCCCGTGCGCGGACGCATCGCGGTCGGCTGCGATGGCATCCACTCGGTGCTGCGCAAGCAGCTCTATCCGCAAGAAGGCGCGCCCCGCTATTCCGGCGTGAACATGTGGCGCGGCACCACACGATGCAAGCCGTTCCTGTCCGGCGCCAGCATGGTCCGGGCGGGCTGGCTGTCGACCGGAAAAATGGTCATCTATCCCATCCGCGACAACATCGACGCCAACGGCAACCAGCTGGTGAACTGGGTGGCCGAGATCGAAGCCGCCGAACCCGCCGTTCGCGACTGGAACCGCAGCGGCCGGCTTGAGGATTTCTTTCCCGCGTTCGCCGATTGGCATTTCGATTGGCTGGATGTCGCGCGTCTGATCCAGGACGCCGACGCCATTCTGGAATATCCGATGGTGGACCAGGACCCGCTGCCCACCTGGACGAAAGGCCGCATGACCTTGCTGGGCGACGCCGCGCATCCGATGGTGCCCCGTGGCTCGAACGGCGCGGGCCAGGCGGTGATAGACGCCCGCTATCTGACGGGCCAGCTAAAGCGCCAGGGGCTCATCCCCGACGCGTTGCAGGCCTATGACCGCGCCCGGGTGGAGGCCACCACCCGCGTGGTCCTGACCAACCGCAGCAATCCGCCCGACGCCATCCTGCGCGAGGTGCATGAACGTTCCGCCGACCGTCCTTACACGCGCATCGAAGACGTGATCAGCCGAGACGAACTTGAGCGCATTTCCCGGCGCTACAAGCAGGTGGCCGGTTTCGACCCCGAGGCGCTGAAAGCCCGGGCATCCTACGTATAGCGCGACCCGGCGCGGCCTTGGCCGCCGCCGACATCAAGCCGGCGCATGACCGGCAACAGCAACTGGAGAGACAAACCATGTGCAAGTTCATCCGCCTTCTTGGCGCCGCGGTGCTGACGCTTGCGGCCGCGGCCAGCCACGCGGCATGGCCGGAACGGCCCATCACGCTGGTGGTTCCGTTCACCCCGGGCACCGGCATCGACTTGATCGCCCGCCAACTGGCGGCAAGCCTTCCCCAAACGCTGGGGCAGCCCGTCGTGGTGGAGAATCTTGCCGGCGCCAGCGGCAACATCGGCAGCGAAAAAGCCGCGCGCGCCGAGGCCGACGGCTACACCTTTCTGGTGACGGTGAATACGTTCGTCATGAACGCCAGCCTCTACAAGGGCAAGCTAAGGTTCGATCCGCAGAAGGACTTTGCGCCAGTCGGCCTGACGTCCTGGGGTTCGCTGCTGCTGGTCACGCATCCGTCCAACCCCGCCAATACCGTCGACGACGTGGTGCGCGCGGCCAGCGCCGCCCCGGGCAAACTCAGCTACGGCACGCCCGGCGTGGGCACGCCGCATCACCTCTCGATGGCGCTGTTCCTGGACCGCACCCGCACCACCATGCTGCACGTGCCCTACAAGGGCACGGCGGGCGCCGTCACCGACATGCTCGGCGGCCGCCTGGACTACATGTTTCTGCCGGTGCACGTGGCGCTGCCGCAAATCAAGGCGGGCAAGCTGAAAGTGATTGCCACGGGCAGCCCGAAGCGCCTGCCGCAATTGCCGGACACGCCCACGCTGACGGAAGCCGGCCTGCAAGGCGCCGACGTGGACATGTGGTACGGCGTGCTGGCGCCCAAGGGCACACCGCCCGCCATCGTCGACCGCATGAACCGGGAAATCAACGCCATCCTGAAGACGCCGGCCACGGCCACCGCCTTTGATGCGCAGGGCATGGTCCCCGCGACGTCCACGCCCGCCGATTTTGGCGCCCTGATCGCTCGTGACGCCAAGCGCTGGGACGACGTCGTCGCGCGCACCGGCATCGCGGCCGAATAAGGCCATTCCTCGACTTTCCGCCCCTACCGACGCACAACCCATGCAACTCCACAGCTTCTTCAATAGCTCGACGTCCTACCGCGTGCGCATCGCGCTGGCGCTCAAGGGCCTGCCTTACACGTATCTGCCCGTGAACCTGCGCCGGCAGGAACAACGCGCCGCCGACTATGTGGCGCAGAACCCATCGGCGGGCGTGCCGCTGCTGGCCGACGGCGATATCCGGCTGTCGCAATCGCTTGCCATCATCGACTACCTGGACGCCACGCATCCCGAGCCGCGCCTGATCCCGGCCGACGTCCTGGCCCGCGCACGCGTGCTGGAACTGTCCGACGCCATTTCCTGCGACATCCACCCCGTCAACAACATGCGCATCCTGCGTTATCTGCAAGACGTGCTGGGTGCAACCGACGAACAGAAGAACGCCTGGTACCACCACTGGATCCGCGAAGGCCTGACCGCGGTCGAGGAACTGCTGGCGCGCCACGGGCATGGCGCCTATTGCTTCGGCGACGCACCCACGCTGGCCGATTGCTGCCTGGTGCCGCAAGTGGCCAACGCGCAGCGAATGGGCTGCGACCTGGCCGCCTACCCGCGCATCCTGCGCATCTTCGACCATTGCAACGCGCAGCCCGCCTTCCAGCAAGCGGCACCCACGCGCCAACCCGACTACACCCAATGACGACGCCAATGCAAGAACCCGACACCCACGGCGCGCCGCTGCGCGAATACACCGACCCGGACTACCGCCCGCTGTGCGCCAACCTGGCCGAGGTGCGCGCCAACATCGACCGGCTGGACGACGAGATCGTGCGCCTGATCGCCGAGCGCGCCATGTACGTGAAAGACGCCGCCCGCTTCAAGCGCGATGCGTTCCAGGTCAGCGCGCCCGCGCGCCAGGCCCAGGTGTTCGACAAGGCGCGCGCGCTGGCGCAACGGCATAACCCAGGCTTCGCCAACCTTGAAGCGGTCGTCGACGCGGCCTACCGCGCGATGGTCGCCGCGTTCATCGCCAACGAACAAACCTATTTCAACACCATGAAAGACGTGGGAGACGCGCATGAATAAGCTCCGTCCGCTGACGCTGGCCCGCCGCGTGGCGGCGCGCGCCCTGATGGGGCTGGCCGCCGCGGCGCCGCTGACCTCGGCGCTTGCCGCCGATGCGTGGCCCACGCAGCCGCTCAAAGCCATCGTGCCCTTCGGGCCCGGGTCCAGTCCCGACCAGGTCGCCCGCATCGTCGGCGAAAAGGCGGGCGCCATCCTGGGCCAGACCATCGTCATCGAAAACAAGCCGGGCGCCAGCGGCAACATCGGCACCTTCGCCATCGCCAACGCCAAGCCCGACGGCTACACCTTCGGCGTGTCCATCACCGGCCCGCTGGTGAACAACACGCTGTTGTTCGATAAGTTGCCGTATGCGCCGGCGACCGATCTGTCACCGCTGACACTGGCCGTGCACCAGCCCAACGTGCTGGTCGTGCCGGCGTCGGCCGGGATCGGCAATGTCGGCCAGTTGCTGGATGCGTTGAAGCGGAATCCGGACAAATACAACTTCCCGTCGCCCGGGGCAGGCACCGTATCGCACTTGGCCGTAGAACTACTGCTGCAGCAGATCGGCGCGCGCGCCACGCACGTGCCCTACCCCTCGTCGCCCGCCGCGCTGACTTCGCTGTTGTCGGGCGATACGCAGTTCGCGGCGCTGCCCCCCATCGCCGTCATGCCGATGGTGAAAGACGGGCGGCTGAAAGCCCTGGCCGTCACCTCGTCCAAGCGTTCCGCGCTGCTGCCGGACATCCCGACGCTTGCTGAAGTGGGCGTGCCGGGTATCGAGGGATCCGCGTGGATCGGCTTCGTGGTGTCGTCCAAGGTGCCGGCCGACATCCAGAAGAAGCTGTCGGATGCGCTGATCCAGGCTATCCGCGACCCGGAAGTCACCAAGCGGCTGCAAACGCCGTTCATGGATCCGGTCGGCAGCACGCCGGCCGAGTTCCGCGCCTACATGGACGACGAACTGAAGCGCTGGGCCCCCCTGATCACGAAGCTGGGCATCAAAGGCCAGTGAGCCGCCACGCAAGCAAGGAGAATCGAATGGTCATCAACGAACCCGCGCGCCAGGTCCCGCTCTACGGCGAGTACGACGTCGTGGTACTGGGCGGCGGCCCCGCCGGCGTGCTGGCGGCCGCCAGCGCCGCGCGCAACGGCGCCCGCGTCCTGCTGGCGGAACGCTACGGCTTCCTGGGCGGCATGGGCACGGCGGCAGGCGTGTCGAACTTCTGCGGCCTGCATGCCAACATCCATGGCGACATCCGGCAAGTGGTGCATGGCATGACCAACGACCTGCTTGACCGCATGCGCGCCATGGACGGCTTGAACGACCCCCATCTGATCCTGGGCAAGATCCACGCCCAGGCCTATGACATATCGGCCTTCAAGTGCGCAGCGGACGGGCTGGTGCAGGACAGTGGCGCGCAGGTGCTGTTCCACGCGCTGGCTACCGGTCTGACGCGCGCCGAAGATGGCCGCGTGGACGCGTTGTTCCTGGAAACCAAATCGGGCCGCTGCGCCGTGCGCGCCAAGGTGTTCATCGACTGTTCGGGCGACGCCGACATCGCAAAATGGGGCGGCCTGCCCTTCGAAAAAGGCGATGAACACGGCCACATGCTTTACCCCACCCTGATGTTCAAGGTGGGCAATGTGGACGGCGCGCGCGCCCAGGAAGCCTGGAAGACCATCCCGGTCTTGATGGACCAGGCCGCGGCCAGCGGCGAATTCACGTTCCCGCGCCGGGGCGCCATCGTCCGTCCGCAAAAGCACGACTACGAATGGCGCGTCAACGTCACGCAACTGGCCAATGCCGACGGCAACGCAGCCGATGGCACCGACGCCGGCTCGCTGTCCGCCGGCGAACTGGAAGGCCGCCGCCAGATCGTGCAATACCTGGCGTTCCTGCGCGCCAAGGTGCCGGGATTCGAGAACGCGTATGTGCTGGACATCGCGCCGCAGCTGGGCATTCGCGAAACCCGCCGCATCGTCGGCGAAGCCGTGTTGACCAAGGAACACGTGCTGGGTTGCGCCGACTTTGACGACAGCATTGGCGTGAACGGCTGGCCATTGGAAATGCACACGGCAGGCGATGTGCAATGGCTGTGGCCGCCCATTCCCGAATCGCGCGGCTACAACCAGCTGCCGTTCCGCATGATGGTGCCCAAGCGCGGCCCCGGCGTCGCGGACAACGTGTTGGTGGCGGGACGCTGCGCATCGATGACCCACGAAGGCCAGTCGGCCGCGCGTGTCAGCGGCAGCTGCTTCGTCATGGGAGAAGCGGCGGGCACCGCGGCAGCGATGGCCCTGCGCGCCGATATCGCGCCTGCCGACGTGCCCATCGCGGCCTTGCAGGCCCAGTTGAAGCGGCAAGGCGCCTTCCTGGGCGGCCAGGAATGACGGGCCGCGGAGAACAACCATGAACACGTCCACGACAACCACTCAGGCAACCCGATCCGTCATCGTGGTGGGCGGCGGCATCGGCGGCCTGGCCGCCGCGCTGGCGCTGACCCGGCAAGGCATCGCAGTGCAACTGCTGGAGCAGGCCGCGCATATCGGCGAGATCGGCGCCGGCATCCAGTTGGGGCCCAACGCCTTCGCGGCCCTGGACGCCTTGGGCGTCGGACAGACGGCGCGCACGCGCGCGGTCTTCACCGATCACATCATCATGATGGACGCGGTCGACGCCCGGGAAGTCGTGCGCATCGACACGGGCGACGCGTTCCGAACGCGCTTCGGCGGCCCATACGCCGTGATCCATCGCGCCGACATCCACCTGTCCATCCTGGAAGCCGTGCAGCAGAACCCGCTGATCCGCTTTCGCACGTCCACCCAGATCGCGGGCATGTCGCAAGACGGCGGCAGCGTCGAGGTTACCGATACGGACGGCAACCGCTACCGCGCGGATGCCGTGGTGGGCGCGGACGGTGTCAAATCGGTGATCCGCGAACGCACGGTGGGCGACCCCGCGCGCGTGACCGGCCACGTCGTCTATCGCGCGGTGGTCGAACGCGACAACATGCCCGAAGAGCTGCGCATCAACGCGCCCGTGCTGTGGGCCGGCCCGCATTGCCATCTGGTGCACTACCCCCTGCGCGGCGGCCAGCAGTACAACCTGGTCGTCACCTTCCACAGCCGCGAGCAAGAGGAATGGGGCGTGCGCGAAGGCAGCAAGGAAGAAGTGCTGTCGTACTTCCAGGGCATCCATCCGCGCCCGCACCAGATGCTGGATCGCCCCACATCCTGGAAGCGCTGGGCCACCGCCGACCGCGAACCGGTCGAACAGTGGGGCCAGGGCCGCGTGACCTTGCTGGGCGATGCCGCCCATCCCATGACGCAATACATGGCCCAGGGCGCGTGCATGGCGCTGGAAGACGCGGTGACGCTGGGCCAGGCCGTGCGGCATTGCGGACACGACCTGGAGGCCGCCTTTCGCCTTTACGAATCGGTCCGCATCCCGCGCAGCGCGCGCGTGGTCTGGTCCACCCGGGAAATGGGCCGGCTCTATCACGCGCGGGGCGTCGAACGCACCGTGCGCAACATGCTATGGACCGGCCGCAGCCAGTCCCAGTTCTATGACGCGTTGCAGTGGCTGTACGGTTGGAAGGTGGAAAACTGCCTCACGGCGGCATAACAACAGCACAAGAGGAGACAACATGAAAAAGAGCGCTATCGGCGGCACGGCCGCCATCCTGCTGGCCTTGGCCGCATCCGCGGCCCACGCGCAGCAAAAGCCGGTCGACATCGGCTTTATCGGCACGCTTTCCACCCCCGCCGGCTACATTGGCGAGGACGAGCGCGACGCCTTCATGCTGGCCGTGAAGGAAGGCGGCGGCAAGCTGGGCGGCGTGCCCGTCAACGTGCGCGTCGAAGACGATGCGCTCAAACCCGCCAACGCCAAACAGATCGCCGACAAGATGGTGCAGGACGGCGTGCGGCTCTTCACGGGCGTGAACTTCTCGAACGTCATGGCGGCCGTCGGCCCCACGGTGCTGAACGCCGGCGGCTTCTACGTCAGTCTGAACGCCGGCCCCTCCAACTACGCCGGCAAGGCCTGCAACCCGAATTATTTCGCCGTCGCCTTCCAGAACGACTCTTACGCCGACACGGCCGGCATCGCCGCCAACGAACTGGGCGCCAAGCGCGTCGTCGTCATGGCCCCGAACTATCAGGCCGGCCGCGACGCCGTGGCCGGCTTCAAGCGCGCCTACAAGGGCGAGATCGCCGAAGAGATCTACACCAAGCTGGAACAAGCCGATTTCTCGGTGGAGCTTGCCCGCATCCGTTCGCTGAATCCCGATGCCATCTTCCAGTTCCACCCGGGCGGCGCAGGCATCAACCTGACCAAGCAGTTCGCCAACTCCGGCCTGTCGGACAAGATCCGGATGATCACGCCCATCTACTCGATGGACGACCGCATGCTGGCCGCCACCGGCACGGCCAGCAAGGGCTTCTATCTGAGTTCGCTATGGAGCGCCGACCTGGACAACGCGCAGAACAAGCACTTCGTCGACGCCTTCACCAAGGCCTACAAACGCCCGCCCACGGCGTATGCCGCGCAAGCCTACGACACCGCCAACCTGATCGCGTCCGCGCTTAAAGCCGTCAACGGCGACGTCACCGGCCGCGCCGACGACTTCCGCAACGCGTTGCGGAAGGCCGACTTCCCCACCGTGCGCGGCAAATTCAAGTTCGGTCCCAACCAGCACCCGATACAGGACTGGTACCTGCTGCACATCGAAGCCGGCCCGGACGGCAAGCTCGTGTACAAGAACCAGAAAGTCCTGGCCCGCGACCACACCGACGTGCACGCGGCGGATTGCAAGATGTAGGCAGCAAATGAAAGGGGGCAGCGCATGCTGCCCCCAAAGACCTGCCGTGGCGTCGGATCAACGATCCATCAATTCAAGCTGGCGCCCGAGATCTTGACGATTTCCTGGTACTTGGCCTTTTCGCTCTTCACGAAATCGGCAAAGGCTTCCGGCGTCATCGGGCTGGCTTCCGAGCCCATGGTCAACAGGCGTTGCTTCACATCCGGCTGCTGCATCGCATCGGCATAGGCCTTGTTCAACTTGGCCACCACCGGCGCCGGCGTGCCACCCGTGGTGAACACGCCAAACCACGTGCCCAGGTCAAAGCCCTTCACACCCGACTCTTCAACCGTCGGCACATCCGCCAGCAACGACGAACGCTTTGCCGTCGTCACGGCCAGCGCCTTCACTTTGCCGTCCTTGATCAACGGCGCCGACGCCGCCAGATTGTCGAACATGAAATCCGACTGCCCCGACAGCAACGCCAACTGCGCGGGCGCCGCGCCCTGGTAAGGAATGTGTTCCACGCTGATGCCTGCACGCGCCTTGAGCAGCTCGCCAGACAGATGGCCGGCGCTACCGTTGCCGCCCGAACCGTAGTTCAGCTTGCCCGGATTCTTCTTGGCGTAGTCGACCAGGTCGGCCAGCGTCTTGATCTTGTTCTTCTCGGCGAATTCAACGTTCATCACCAACACGTTCGGAACCGACGCCACGATGGTCACGGGCGCGAAATCCTTGACCGGGTCGTAGGGCAGGTTCGCGAACAACCAGGGGTTGATCGCGTGCGTGGCCACCGCGCCCATCACCAGCGTGTAGCCGTCGGCCGGCGCCTTGGCCACCAGGTCGGCGCCAATGTTGCCGCCCGCGCCCGAGCGGTTTTCAACGATCACGGGCTGGCCCAGCGAACCGCGCACCTTTTCGGCCAGCATGCGGGCCATGGTGTCCAGCGGGCCGCCGGGCGGGTACGGCACGACGAAGCGAATCGGCTTCGTCGGGAAATCAGTGGCTTGCGCCAGGGCTGGCGCGCCGAAAGGCAGGGTGGCGGCCAGCGCCACGGCGCCTTGCAGCAAGGCGCGGCGGACCGCGCTACGGGGGGTGTTCGTCATGGTGTTTTTCTCCTCACTCCAGATCTATGGCGGTCAGTAGCATACCGCAGCAAGCGGGTCGACGTAACAAAAGGATACGCCTGGAATTAAGCCGAAGATCACGCGATTCAAGCCAACGCTTGGGGTGCTTGAAAGCGAACCGCTCCCGCGCTCAAAAAATAAGGCGTCAGACTGCAATATCATAGATACCCCATCCGAGGAAACCGACATGACATCGCAGCCACAACGCTTCCTGGATCATCTCGCTGCTCATGGCTGGACGGTGCTGCGGGCCACGCCCACCTCGACGCCAGCGGCCGCGCCGGGCGAGGCGTACGGCTATGGCGCTTTCCTGGCGACATTCACCGAATTGAACAACGCGAACCAGACACGCTGGTTCCTGAGCGCAGCCGACCATGCCTGCACGGCGGACAGCGCCTTTCCCTGGCACACCCTGCGCGATATCAGCCTGGAGGCCGCGCTGGACGACGCCGGCCGGCAGGCGGTCCTGGACTTCTGGCAACAGCACACGCCGATCTACATGAGCGTTGCGGGCGATTACGAATTCCTGGCGATAGAGCGCGACTCGGGCCGTATCGTGCACGGCATCGAGCCGGAATTCGAGGACACGCGCGACGTCGCCCCGAATCTCGCGGCCCTGTTCGAAGACATGATTGCGGGCCGCGCCATGGCGGCGCTTCTGGCGTAACGTCGTAGCAACCGCAGCCCCATATGCCAACGCGGCGCTGCATTTCCTCTGGCGCGCGGGGCGACCTGGTTCATGGATGGCTATTGGCCGTCCGTGCGGTTTGCCATAGACGACATGCCCATAGCCTGGGTCTGCGAATCAGGACGCGTTGCCCTACAGAGTCGGTTGTGGAATAGGGGTGTCTTTCGGTAGCGTGCCGGAAATGCGTTTTGGGCAATCCGAAATCCCCCATTTGGTCACGACACCCTTTTCGATCATGAATTTCTCTATGCATACGTGGTATGCGGAGAGTGGGCCCCAGATCTCTTCGTACGAAATGATTCTTGCGCCGCTTTCAAGCGTATAGCTCTTTTTGGGCGGTCCCCACTTGGAAATCAATTGCTCTTCCGTGCTGCCGACCCAAGGTGCATTGACGTCGTTGTAGGTTTTGTTCCGAGTGCCCATCAGCATGTTCATCTGTCCAGAGGTGCATCCCCCCAGTAGTGATGACAAGACGACAAGCAGTGCCAATTTCTTCATTTTGACCGTTATCCCAAGGTTCCATCGTTGAGAAATGGGTGCTCTTTGACGGGCACGCCATCGAAAAACTTGCCAAGTGCCTCCAGATTCCCCGACGCAAATCTGGCCGCGAAGCTTTCGCATTTATTTATCTAGGGCGTCAATGTATTCGAAACCCTGGCGCCTTGCAGCTCGGAGCTATCGAGGGGCATAGGCTAGCGCCCCGCTATCCGGGCAAGGTCTAATCGGTGATAGCGGGGGGAGCCAATTCCTTCCGTCCTGCATTCACTAGCGTTGAACGTCGCCAGCGATCTTCCTGGCCTTCAGTGTCACGGTGAAAAACTCGTTAAGCTTATCGGCCGGAACGGCATCCAACTGGCTACTTCCATAATCAGAATGTTGCCCGTTCTCGAATCGAGGGTAATACCCTTTCCAGAAATAGCGCGCCTGTGTAGCGCCCGCGAGCACTTCTTTCGCAGGCAGCCCGGCTACGAATCGCGTATCGGCGATGTCCGCCCGCGCTCGCAAAGCGACGCGGGCCTCTGTCAATGCCCAATGGCATACCCCCCGCCCGTAATAGTCCTCATCGAGCAGCATGTCGGCATACACGGTGCCCACGTACTCGGTGGCGGATATACGGGAAAGGCGGAACGGTTCGTGGCTGGACAATGTCGGCACGTGGCCGGACAGGGCGTTGGATTTCCCGCAGCGGGCGCCGTTGCTGGCGTCGAACTGCACAGTGCCCTCGACTACCGTAAACGGCGATTTGCCGTCGTCTGCGCTTGAGAGATCGGATGCATTAGCAAGTGTGAGCCGTATCTCATAGGCCTGCGTCGGAGCGGGGTTAAGCTTGCGCAGCGGTGCTTTGGCCGAGCTATCGACGTAATTAGACCCGCACCCGGTGGCGGCCAGAAGGACCAGCGTCGGCAATGCCCAACGTAAGGCCGGCGACGAGAGATATTGAAGGGCGCGCGACAATGGCGATGTTTCCTATACGAAGTATTTATTATAAAAGTTTGCCACGAAATTGAACGTCTGTTTGGGGTATTGGGATACCAGGCTGAGCGCCTGGCCGAAATCATGCCGGCTCAGAATCAGCGTCCGCTATTTCTTGATGGCAAGGACATACAATCGCTCGGCGCGCTGGGGGCGTTGGCGTTGCTTGAGCGCTTGAATGGCGGCCCGCGCGCTACGCCGCCACAGAGGCGGCCTTCGACAATCTTGCCATGTCAGTGGACGGCTTCTGCATCGCCGAGCCGATTACCGGCGTGCGCATGCTGGACGAGGCCGATGAGCGTTTCGCGGGGCGCACCGTGACCTTGCGGGCCGAGCCCTACCTGCCTGAAGGCGAGATGGACCGGTTCGTTATCCATTCGGTCCTGAAGTAGATCTGTAGCGACGAGGAATCTTGCCGTCAATGCGATACATCCATAAAAAACACCCCAGCAGCCGGACCGTAATCCAGTTGCTGGGGTGCTTGCCGTGAAGGCTTTTTGTCGTCAGCCGATCAATGCAGGATCTGGCTCAGGAACAATTTGGTGCGGTCGTTCTGCGGGTTATCGAAGAACTCGTCCGGGCTGTTCTGCTCGATGATCTCGCCTCGGTCCATGAAGATCACGCGGTTGGCGACTTTGCGTGCGAAGCCCATTTCGTGGGTCACGCAGATCATCGTCATGCCGCTTTCCTGGGCCAGGCTGACCATCACGTCCAGCACTTCCTTGACCATTTCCGGGTCAAGCGCGGACGTCGGCTCATCAAACAGCATGATCTTGGGGTTCATGCACAGCGAACGCGCGATGGCCACACGTTGTTGCTGGCCGCCCGACAGCTGGCCGGGGAATTTCTTGGCCTGTTCCGGAATGCGCACGCGTTCCAGATACTTCATCGCGGTCGCCTCGGCTTCCGCGCGCGGCTTCTTCAGCACCCACATGGGGCCCAGCGTCAGGTTTTCCAGCACCGTCAGGTGCGGGAAAAGATTGAAGTGCTGGAACACCATGCCCACGTCCTTGCGGATCGTCTCGATGTGCTTCAGGTCATTGGTGAGCTCCGTGCCGTCCACGATGATGTGGCCTTTCTGGTGCTCTTCCAGACGATTGATGCAGCGGATCATCGTGGACTTGCCCGACCCCGAGGGGCCGCACACCACGATGCGCTCGCCTTGCGCCACGTCCAGGTTGATGTTGCGCAACACGTGGAACTGGCCATACCACTTGTTCACGTCCTGCAAACGAATAATGGCATCCGGCATGCCTGTACTCCCGTAAATATCGCTGCGCGCGCCCGCCATGCGGCGGACGCGCGGCATTGGCTAGCGTTTGTGATCAGTCGCAAGACGTTTTTCAAGCGCCTGACTGTACTTGGACATGGAAAAGCAGAACACGAAGTAGATCAGCGAGATGAACAGATACGCCTCTACGCCGAATCCGCGCCATGCCGCGTCGGACAACGCCGCCTTGGCCGCCAAGGTCAAATCGAAGATGCCGATGATCACCACCAGCGACGTGTCCTTGAACAGCGCGATGAAGATGCTGACCAGCGGCGGGATCACGATCTTCAGCGCCTGCGGCAGGATGATCTTGCGCATCTGCTGCCAGTAGTTCAGACCCAGCGAATCCGCGCCTTCGTACTGCCCTTTCGGGATGGCCTGCAAACCACCGCGCACCGTTTCCGCGATATAGGCGGCGGCGAACATGATGATGGCGATCTGCGCGCGCAAGAGCTTGTCGATCGAGAAGCCTTCCGGCAGGAACAACGGCAACATCACCGACGACATGAACAGCAGGCTGATCAGCGGCACGCCGCGGATCAATTCGATGTACACGACGCACAGCGCCTTGATGGCGGGCATCTTCGAGCGCCGGCCCAGGGCCAGCAGCACGCCGATGGGGAACGCGAAGGCGATACCGAACGTGGACAGGATCAGCGTCAGCGGCAGGCCGCCCCAGCGTGCGTTTTCCACGTAGGTCAGGCCGAACACGCCGCCCCACATCAACAGCGCCACGGCGGTCAGGCCGACGACCCAGATGACCGCCAGCTTCCAGTTCCAGAAACGGCGGATGCCACTGCAAACAATGACCGCCACCAGGATGATGGTGGCGATCAGCGGACGCCATTGCTCGTCGAACGGATAGGTGCCGAACAGGATCAGCCGATGCTTCTCGATGATGAACGCCCAGCAGGCGCCACCGGAAGCCCGGCATTCCTGGGCGTTGGCCGCATTGAAGTCAGCCTTGAAGAAGGCCCATTCCAGCAGCGCCGGCACCGCCATCAGCAGGAACCACGCAAGCAGTACCGTGATGAGGATGTTCAGCGGCGACGAGAAGAGGCGGGACTTGATCCATGCCCATGCGCCCACGTGCGTGCTGGGCGGCGGCAGGCCTTCGCTGGGGGTATGCGTAGTGCTGCTCATCTCAACGCTCCACCAGCGCGATGCGCTTGTTGTACCAGTTCATGAATATCGAGATCGACAGGCTGACCGTCAGGTAGGCGCCCATGATGATGAGGATGCCCTCGATCGCCTGGCCCGTCTGGTTCAGCGTGGTGTTGACCACCGACACGATGTCCGGATAGCCGATGGCGACCGCCAGCGAGCTGTTCTTCGTCAGATTCAGGTACTGGCTGGTCATCGGGGGGATGATCACGCGCAGCGCCTGCGGCAGGATGACCAGGCGCAGCACCTGCTTGCGGCGCAGCCCCAGCGAACCGGCGGCTTCCCACTGGCCGTTGTTCACGGCCTGGATGCCCGACCGCACCACTTCGGCGATGAACGCCGACGTGTAGATCACCAGACCCGCCAGCAACGCGGCGAATTCCGGCGACAGCGTCAAACCGCCCGAGAAGTTGAAGCCTTTGAGTTCCGGCATGTCCAGCGTCAGCGACGCGCCACTGACGAGCCAGCCGACGATCGGCAACCCGATCAGCAGGCCGATGGCCCAGCGACCCAGCGGGAACATATGGCCGGTGGCCTCATGGCGCTTCTTGCCGTAGTGACCCAGGAAGATGATGGCCACGATGGCCAGTCCCAGTCCGGCCAGCATCCAGTCCAGCGAATTGCCTTCCAGCCCGGGGACTTTCAGGCCGCGGTTGGAAATGAAGACGCCCGGCATCGGATTGTGCGCCTGGCGCGGGCCCGGCATGTTTTCCGTGATCAGCGCGTACCAGAAGAACAGCTGCAGCAGCAGCGGCACATTACGCATCACCTCGACGTACACCGAGGTGATCTTCGCCACCAGCCAGTTCTTGGACAGGCGGCCGATACCGATCAGGGTGCCAAGGATGGTGGCCAGCACGATGCCGATGACGGCGACGCGCAGGGTGTTGAGCAAGCCGACCAGGATGGCACGGCCGTAATCGTTTGCGGGGCTGTAGGCGATGGGCGTTTCGCCGATCGCGAACCCGGCTTCACGGCTCAGGAACCCGAAGCCCGTGGCGATATTGCGCACGGACAGGTTGTGAAGCGTGTTGGAAACCAGGAACCACACAGCCCAGGCTACCGCTGCCAGCGCAAGCACCTGGTAGACCACGGAGCGCACGCCGGGGTCGTTCCAGTTCAGCCGCCGGCGGGGCGCCGAAATCGGGGCGTTTTTATTGGAAGTCGTCATGTTGAATCTACAGAAGTCGTACACCGGGTGGCAACGCCGGCAAGGCCACGCCCCCCACTCCTGCCGCCCGCTCTATGGCGGGGTAGGGCCTTGATAGGCCCTAGGCAAAACGGAGCCCGAGGCTCCGTTTTGCCAGGCAGCCGTGTGTTAGCGCACCGGCCAGCCGTACATCAAACCGCCTTGCTTATACGACGCGTTCAAACCACGTTCCAGCTTCATCGCGCTGTTCTTGCCCAGCGTGTTTTCGAAGCTTTCACCGTAGTTGCCCACGTTCTTGATGATGTTGAATGCCCACTTGTCGTCCACGCCCAGGTTCTTGCCCATGCCGGGGGTCACGCCCAGGATGCGCTGGATATTGGGATTGGGGCTCTTGGCCATTTCTTCGACGTTCGCCTTGGTGATGCCGTATTCCTCGGCTTCCAGCATGGCGTTCAGCGACCAGCGGACCACGTTGAACCATTGCTCGTCGCCTTGGCGGACCATGGGGCCCAACGGCTCCTTGGAGAAGTCTTCCGGCAGGATGACGTACTTGTCCGGGTTCTCGAGCGTGGTGCGCGTGGAAGCCAGTTGCGACTTGTCGGTCGTGAAGGCGTCGCAGCGGCCGGCCGAGAAGGCGCGGATGATTTCGTCGTACTTGTCGATCACGACCGGCTTGAATTCGATCTTCTGGCCGCGGAACCAGTCAGCCAGGTTCAATTCGGTGGTGGTGCCGGGCTGCACGCAGATGGTGGCGCCGTTCAGTTCCTTGGCGCTCTTGACGTTCAGGTCCTTGGAGACCATGACACCTTGCGAGTCGTAGTAGTTCACGCCCACGCCGATCAGGCCCAGCGTCGTGTCGCGGGTCAGCGTCACGGTGGTGTTGCGGGTCAGCACGTCGACCTCGCCCGACTGCAGCGCGGTGAAGCGTTGCTGCGTGTTCAGCGGCGTGAATTTGACCTTGGAGGCGTCGCCGAACATCGTGGATGCGATGGCGCGGCACAGGTCCACGTCGATGCCCTTGTATTCACCCTTGCTGTCGGCGATCGAGAAACCCGGAATGCCCGTCGAAACCCCGCATTGGACAAACCCTTTCTTTTTAACGTTATCGAAGGTCGCGCCCGCATTGGCAGCCGTGGATGCGGCAAACAGTGCCGCGCCAATTGCAGCGAGTTTCAGTACTTTCATCGTGATCTCCGTGTGGGACAAATCGAGCCTTGCCTCGACCGGGTTGGGCCGACGCATGGGGCGGATGGTAGCGTCCACGCAGCGGCCGGCACATCGGGGAATTCCCTTGAAATTTAGGGACACTGGCGAAATCAATCCGTGTTTTCGTACGAAAACGGGGACGTGTTGTAGCGTATCCGATTTGTCTCAAGACGCATTCATTTCGTTCTGGCGAAAACGTGTCCGGGCGGTCACATGGATACGCTTTTTCACAGCCCGCCCAAGAACAGGCGTAGGCCGCTTACTGTCCCCGAGTTACTATTGCGGCTTCATCTGACAGCCGCCATGATCGAATTCCAGCACGTATTCAAATCATATGGTCGCGGCCGCAATATTCTGGCCGACATCAACTTCCGCGTCAGCGCGGGAGAATTCGTTTTCGTATCCGGGCCGTCAGGCGCCGGCAAGTCCACGCTGCTCAAGCTGATCGGCGGGCTGGAACCCGCCAGCCGCGGGTCCATCCAGGTCAACGGGCAACGGCTGGACAAGCTGCCCGCGCGCGCCCGGCCGTATCTGCGCCGCGCGGTCGGCGTCATCCTGCAAGACACCCACCTGTTGTTCGATCGAAGCGCGTTCGAAAACGTGATGCTGCCGTTGGCCGTCCAGGGCCATCCCTGGGATTCGGCCGCCGCCCGTGCCCGGGCCGCGCTGGACAAGGTGGGCCTGTCGGGCAAGGAAGACCTGAATCCCATCGAACTGTCGGGCGGCGAACAACAGCGTCTGGCGATCGCGCGGGCCATTGTGAACCGGCCCGCCATCCTGATCGCCGACGAACCCACCGCCAACCTTGACCACGACAACGCGCAGCGCATCATGAACGTGTTCCGCGACTTCAACCGTGTCGGCGTGACGACGCTGATCGCCTCGCACGACCAGGACCTGATGGCGCGCTACGCCAGCCGCACCTTGCGCATCGATCCGGGCAAGTTTGCCGATTCCCACGGCCCGGCTTCGCCACCGGACGCCGGGCAACCGCCTCAGTCCGCCCCCGCGCGCACCGGCGGCACCCGCGCCGAACCTGGCTTCGGCTACCCGGGAGAATCGGCATGAACGCCTGGTTGCGGCAACACCGCTATGCGCTCATGGTGACCCTGCGCCGGTTGGCCAAGCAGCCGTTCTCGTCACTGGCCAACCTGCTGGTCATGGCCCTGGCCCTGGCGCTGCCGCTATTGGGCAGCGCCATCCTGGTATCGGTCCAGCCGGTGGCGCGCGAGATGTCCGTCACCCCGGAAGTGACCGTCTTCATGCGCGTGGATGCTCCCTCCGGCGCCGCCGACGAGGTGGCCAAGCGCATCAAGAACGACTATTCGCAAGACGTGCGGGCAGTACGGGTAGTGGGGCGCGATGCGGCGCTGGCCGACCTGCGCGCCAACCCCGCCTGGCAGCAGGCGCTGGCCGTTTTGCCGGGCAACCCGCTGCCGGACGCCGTGGTGGTCACGCTGGCCGACGGGGACAACCTGGCCGGGCGCGCGGACAAACTGGCCGGCGCCTGGAAGCAATGGAACCACGTGGACCTGGTGCAGTTGGACAGCGCCTGGGTGCAACGGCTGGAGGCCATCCTGAGGTTCGCCCGCATCGGCCTGGGCTTCCTGGCCGCCTGCGTGGCGGTTGTGGTGCTGGCGACGGTGTTCAACACCGTGCGCATGCAAGCGCTGTCGCAGCGCGAGGAAATCGGCGTTGCCCGTCTGGTGGGCGCCACCGAATCCTTCGTGCGTCGTCCGTTCCTGTATCTGGGCGCATTGTCTGGCGCCGTGGCATCCCTGCTGGCCATCGGCGTGGCGGCCATCGCGCTGTCCCCGCTGAACGATGCCCTGCTGGGGCTGGCGCGCAGCTATGGCGCCGAGTTCGCGCTGCACCTGCCCGGCGCATCGGTGCTGATCGCGGCCGTGGTCGCCTCGGCCGCCCTGGGCGCGCTGTCGGCACGCTGGTCCGTCACGCGCAGCACGCGCTTCTGACGCTGCCGGCCCGTTGCCGGCAGCCTTTCCCAACGGCTGTGCTGAAGGCCCGCCCTGCGGCGCGGCCGCCACACGGTCGCCCTAAAGCCACGTATAAAGCCCGATCCTCCCCGTGATCCGGGGAAAGGCGCGCAATCCGCCGGGTACGATGGTGCCAAGCCATCTTATGAGCGGCCGAAAAATCGGGGACGTGGTGCGCCGTCACGGTTACAAGCATTTCTCCCGTTGTGTGCTGGGATATGCAAGAATAAAGCGACATTTTTTTACACTTTTTGAAACATTCCTTGTTTTGCCGAGCGCCGTCCTACGTGTCCAAATCGCTGTTCTTGCCCTTTAAGTCCCATGGCCGCCCGTCTTGAAGCCCGCGCAACGCGCCACTATTTCGATAGCGCGTTCCAGTGTCAGGCGGTGAAAGTACTTCCCAACGAGTACTACGTCACCGCCGAAGACCTGATGATCTCGACCGTACTCGGGTCGTGTGTTGCCGCCTGTATCCACGATCCGATCAAGGGCGTGGGCGGCATGAACCATTTCATGTTGCCGGAAGGCGACATGCAATCCCCTGCGTCCGCCACCATGCGCTACGGCGCTTTCGCGATGGAAGTGCTGATCAACGAATTGCTGAAGGCGGGCGCCGTGCGCGACCGGCTGGAAGCCAAGGTGTTCGGCGGCGGCGCGGTGCTGAGCGCCATGCAGCAGATGAACATCGGCGAACGCAACGGCGAATTCGTCTTGAACTACCTCAGGACCGAAGGCATTCCGGTCAAGGCGCAAGACCTGGGCGACGTGCACGCGCGCCGCATCAATTACTTCCCGCGCGACGGCCGCGTGATGGTGCGCAAGATGGCGCCGCACCACCAGCGCGCCGAAGAAATCATCGCCAAGCGCGAACAGGTGGCTGCCCAAAGCGCCCAGGCCAAGACGCAAAGCCCGCCCCGCGTCGAACGCTTCAGCCGGCCCGGTGTCGAACGTTTCGACAAGCCCGCGCGCCCTGGTGTCGAACGCTTCGACAAGCCTGCCCGTCCTGGCGTGGAACGCTTCGATACCGCGCTGAGCCGCTTGCGCAAATCGGAAACCACCGACAGCTGATTCCCGCGACGCGCCTACAATCAGGGCATGTCCAGCGTCCGTCTTTTCTTCGCTCTGTGGCCGTCGCCCTCGCTCGCCGCGTCGCTGGCGGGGTGGGCGGAACAGGCCCGGCCAACCACCGGCGGGCGCGTCATGCGCACCGAGACGCTGCACCTGACCCTTGCCTTTCTAGGCCCGGTCGACGCGCAACTGGCCGACACGCTGGCAGCCGCCACGCCGGAACACCCACTACCCGCGGGCGAGGTGGCGCTGGACCACTACGGCGTGTTCAGCCGCCAGCGCATCCTATGGGCCGGCCCGCGCCAGACACCCGCCGCCCTGCAGGCCGCGCACGACAACCTGTGGCAATGGCTGGCCGATTTTGGCCTGACCGCCCCGCCGCAACCCTTCCGCCCACACGTGACCCTGCTGCGCAACATCGAACATGCGCAGCCGCCCGACACCCCGCCCGCGCCGCTTTCCTGGCGCTACGACCGCATGGTGCTGGTGGCATCCGAGTCCCTGACGGGGGGTAGCCGCTACCGCATCGTCGCGCAATCTCGCCCCGCCGGCAGGTAGCCCCGCTCTGGCACAATCACCCGGTTGCAACGACCAGGGATCACCATGATCATCCTGCTGGACCAAGACGGCGTGCTGGCGGATTTTGAACACGCGTTCATCGACGCCTGGCGCGCCCGCCACCCGGACATCGCGCCCATCGAATTCGAAGACCGGAAATCCTTCTACATCCGCCAGGACTATCCGCCGGAACTGCGGGGGATGGCCGAGGCCATCTACACCGCGCCGGGGTTCATCCGCAACCTGCCGCCGGTGCCGGGCGCCCTGGACGCCGTGCGGGAATTGCTGGCCTTGGGGATGGACGTGCGGATCTGCACGTCGCCGCTATCGCAGTTCGAAAACTGCGTGGCCGAGAAGTACCTGTGGGTGGAAAAACACCTGGGGCGCGAAGCCACCAACCGGCTGGTACTGACCAAGGACAAGACGCTGGTGCATGGCCATCTGCTGATCGACGACAAGCCGCTGATCGAAGGCGCGGTCAAGCCGCGCTGGAAGCACATTTTGTTCGATGCGCCCTACAACCGGCAGGTTAGCGACCGCCCCCGCATCAACTGGGCGAACTGGCGCAATGTGCTGGCGGGCGAGCTCTATACGGCAGACGAATGAGTCCACGCGGCGCCTGTTCAGCCGTCATGATTTAGGACTATTCTGTGTGGGCTGTACCCCCACCCCGGAGGAGCCCGCACCATGAATCTGCACCGTCTGCTCAAGCAGCGAGAAGCCGACCACAAGCCTTTGCGAGTTGCATTGCTGGGCGCCGGAAAGTTCGGCGCGATGTTCATGAGCCAGGCGCCCCGCACGCCGGGGATGCGGCTGGTGGCGGTGGCGGATCTGGCGCCTGCCCGCGCCCGCGCCGCCCTGACCCGCGTGGGCTGGCCCGCCAGCGCGCTGAACGCCACCAGCACCAATGACGCGTTCAAGAACGGCAAGGTCTTTTTCAGCGACGACCCTTACGCCATCATCGCCAGCCCGGACGTCGACATCGTCATCGACGCCACCGGCCAGGCCGCGGCCGGCATCGGCCACGTGCTGGCCTGCTGCGAACACGGCAAGGACATCATCATGGTCAACGTCGAAGCCGACGCACTGGCCGGCCCGCTGCTGGCGCGCCGCGCGCGCGAGGCGGGCATCGTGTATTCGCTGGCCTACGGCGACCAGCCTGCCCTGATTTGCGAAATGGTGGATTGGGCACGCGCCGCGGGCTTCGAAGTGATGGCCGCGGGCAAGGGCACCAAATACCTGCCGGAATTCCACACGTCCACCCCGGACACCGTGTGGCCCTATTACGGCTTCACCGCCGAAATGGTGGCGGCGGGCGACTTCAACGCGCAAATGTTCAACAGCTTCCTGGACGGCACCAAAAGCGCCATCGAGATGGCGGCGGTGTCCAATGCCACGGGTCTTTTGCCGTCGCCGTCGGGGCTGCATTTCCCGCCATGCGGCGTGGACGACCTGGCCCGCGTGCTGCGCCCGCGCGAAGATGGCGGCATCCTGCACCATCGCGGACAGGTGGAAGTGATTTCGTCCCTGGAACGCGATGGCCGGCCGGTGTTCCGCGACCTGCGCTGGGGCGTCTACGTGACGCTGGCCGCCGACAGCGATTACGTGCGGCGCTGCTTTCAGGAATACGGGCTGGTCACCGACCCCAGCGGCAACTTCACCGCCATGTACAAGCCCTATCACCTGATCGGGCTGGAGCTGGGCATCAGCGTGGCCAGCGTTGGCCTGCGGCGCGAGCCCACGGGCGCGCCGGCCGGCTGGCATGGCGACGTGGTGGCCACCGCCAAGCGCGACCTGCAAGCCGGCCAGGTGCTGGACGGCGAAGGCGGTTATACGGTTTACGGCCGGCTGATGCCCGCGCCGGACTCCGTGGAAGAAGGCTATCTGCCGCTA
Source organism: Achromobacter maghribensis (assembly GCF_057334215.1). Taxonomy (NCBI): domain Bacteria; kingdom Pseudomonadati; phylum Pseudomonadota; class Betaproteobacteria; order Burkholderiales; family Alcaligenaceae; genus Achromobacter; species Achromobacter maghribensis. The sequence continues at coordinate 36,682 of NZ_JBHFII010000037.1, forward strand.
GGCCTGTCGCACCAGGTCAAACTGAAGAACCCGGTACGCCAGTCGCAGGCCATACGTTGGCGCGATGTGGAATACGACGAGCGGTCGACGGCGGTGCAATTCCGCCGCGAAATGGAACAGACCTTCGCGTAGGCCCGGGCCGCGCCTTGCCCCGTCTGCTTAGACGGGTGCGGGGCGTTCGGCCTGGAACAGGCGCAGGCGGTCCGCCGCGTTGCGCAGGTGCTGTTCGGCCGCGCGGCCGGCGGCGTCCGGGTCGGAGCCTTCGATCGCGGCGAAGATGGCCTGGTGTTCGCTCTGCACGGCCGCCATGCGCTCGGCATACCTGCGCGCCGTGTTGTGGCGGGCGCTGCGGATCACCCGGCGCACATTGGCCTCCAGGTAGTCGTTCAGCGCGACCAGGTGCGGGTTGTGCGTGGCCTGCACGATCGCCTGATGAAACTGATAGTCCTCTTCGTCGCCCAGCTTGTCGTTGATCAGCGCGTATTCCATGCCCACCAGCGCCTGGCGGATCTTCTTCAGGTCTTGCTCGGTGCGGCGCTGCGCCGCGTAGCGCGCGGCGGTGACTTCGATGGACAGCATCAGTTCCAGGATGTGTTCAAGGTCCTGGGTGTCGCCCGGCGTTGGCGCGGCGATGCGAAACGCGTTGCGCTGGAAATTCGGATCGACGAACACGCCGCTGCCCTGCTGCGACGTGATCAGCCCTTCCGACTTCAGGCGGGCCAGCGCTTCGCGCACGACCGCGCGACTGACGGAATAGGTTTCGGTCAGTTGCTTTTCGGTGGGCAGGCGGTCGCCCGGGGCCAGCACCCCTTGGCGTATCTGCTCGGCCAGCGCGTCGCCCAAGGCCGCGGAAAGCGAACTTTTGGGCGCGGCGCGCGGCGGGTCCTGTTCTTGAGTGGGCTGCATGGAAAATCGTCGGATCGTGATGGCGGCGTCCTGCACTTTAAGCGATATAGATGCCGCCGTTGACCTGCATGACTTCGCCGGTCACGAAGCCCGCCAGCGGCGAACACAGGAACGCGATCGCGCCAGCGATCTCCTCGGCCGTGCCAAAGCGGCGCAAAGGCGTGCTTTCCAGCAGTTGCGCGCCCTTCTGGCCGATCAGGTCGTGCGTCATGGACGTTGCGATGATGCCGGGCGCCACGGCATTCACGCGGATCTGCGGCGCAAGCTCTAGCGCCAGGCTGCGCGTGAAGCTCTGCACGGCGCCCTTGGACGCGGAATAGGCGGCGTGCGCGTAGCTGCCGCGCTGGGCGGCCAGCGAAGTCAGCAGCACGATCGAGCCGTTATGGCGCAGATGGCGCTGGGCCGAGCGGCACACATAGAACGTGCCGTCCAGGTTCACGCGCATCAGCGTGCGCCAGGCCTCGTCGCTGGTGTCCTTGACCAGTTGTTCCGGGTAGATGCCGGCGCAGTGGACCAGATGGTCCAGGCCGCCGAAACGCTTGGCCGCCGATTCGAACACGCGTTCGCAGTCGTGCGATACGGAGACATCCAGCGCGTGGGTGTAGACCCGCTGGCCGCTGGGATCCAGCTCGGCCGCGATCGCCTCCAGGCGGGCGGGGTCGATGTCGGTCAGCACCAGCCGGGCGCCGTGGGCGGCCATCAGCCGCGCGGTCGCCAGACCAATGCCATTGCCTGCGCCGGTGATCACGGCCACCTGTCCTTCAAACGAAATCATCTTGTCTCCAAAGCGCGCGATGAGTGGGCCGCCTGCTCTTTCGGCAGCGGCGGTTTCCTGGATTGAACTCCTGAATCCGTCGCTTGACACGAGAAAAACGCATGCCCTATGATTTATCGGACAACTTGATAAAGTTGCCTGACAACTTATTCCGAAAGCGTAATTCAAGTCGCGCTTTCAGGCAAGAAGGGTCAGAAAAACACGGCCGCAGGCCACATGACAGGCAGGGGACAACCAGGTGGAAATCACCGGCAGCACTACCGTATTCGCGATTGCGGCGGACCCGATCGCGCACGTCAAGACGCCGCAGCGGCTGAACGCCCTGTTGCGTGAACGCGCAATCGACGCCGTCATGGTGCCCTTCCATGTGTCTGCCGACGCCCTGCCCGCGCTGTTCAGCGGCTTGCGCGGCCTGGCCAATCTGGGCGGCGTCGTCGTGACGGTGCCCCACAAGGAACATGCCGCCACCCTGTGCGACGCCCTGACGCCCGCCGCCCAGCTGATCGGCGCGGTCAATGCCGTGCGCCTGCAAGACGGCGTGCTGACCGGTGGCAACTTCGACGGCATGGGCTTTGTGACCGGCCTGCGAAGCCAGGGCCACGATCCCGCCGGGCGCCACGTCTATCTGGCCGGCCTGGGCGGGGCGGGCAAGGCCATTGCTTGCGCCCTGGCCGATGCCGGGCCCGCCAGCCTGCGCCTCTACAACCGGTCGGCCGACAAGGCGCGCGCCTTCGCCGCCCATCTGGCCCGCCAATACCCCAGCCTGGACATCCGCGTGGCCGGCCCCGTGCCCGAGCCCTGTGATATCGCCGTCAACGCGACCTCGCTGGGCTTGCAAGACACCGATCCCCTGCCCTTCCCGTTGCACGAACTGGCCCCCGGCACCGTCGTGGCCGACGCCGTGATGAGCCGCGTCGACACGCCCTTGCTGCGCGCCGCCGCCGCGCAAGGCTGCCGCACCCATCCCGGCTTGTACATGCTGGAAGGACAACTCACCGAAATTGCCCGCTTTCTGGGCGTAGAAGAGCCGCAATAAAGCGCGCTTGCTTGATTCACGGACTCACCACTCCCGTCCCACGGAGGAGACACACATGAAATTGGCTTTCACCACCGGCCTGCTGTGCCTGGCCGGCATTGCCGCATCCGCGCATGCCGCGCCCGTCAAGATCGGCCTGATCGAAACGCTGTCGGGCCCGCAGGCCTCGACCGGCCTGATATTCCGCGCCGCGGTCAAATACGAACTGGACCGCATCAACGCGGCCGGCGGCTGGAATGGCCAGCCGCTGGAGCTGGTTGAATTCGACAACCAGGGCGGCCCCGTGGGCGCGTCCGACCGCTTTCGCGCCGCCGCCGCCGACGGCGTGCAGATCCTGGTGCAGGGCTCGTCATCCGCGATCTCGGGCCAGTTGACCGAAGACGTCCGCAAGCACAACCTGCGCAACCCGGGCAAGGAAGTCGTCTTCCTGAACGTGGGCGGCGAAGCGCTGGAGCTGACCGGCCAGAAGTGCCACTTCTACCATTTCCGCTTTGCCACCAACGCCGACCTGCGCGTGAAGGCGCTGGCTTCGGTGATGTCGGCCGACGGCACGCTGGGCAAACGCGTCTACGCCATCAACCAGAACTATTCCTGGGGCCAGGACATGGAAGGCGCCACCGAGCGCTTCGCCAAGCAGTACGGCTATGAAGTGGTGGGCAAGACGCTGCACGAGGTCAACAAGATCCAGGACTTCGCGCCCTACGTTGCGCGCATCCGCTCCGCCACGCCCGACACCGTCGTCACCGGCAACTGGTCCAACGACCTGTTGCTGCTGATGAAGGCCACGCAAGCCGCCGGCCTGAAGGTGCGCTTCGCGACCGTGTTCCTGGATCAGGTGGGCAACCTGGCCAACGCAGGCGAAGTGGCCCTGGGCCACTACATCGCGCACCCGTACAACATCGAAGCCGCGGGCGACGAAGGCGCCAAGTTCGCCGAAGACTATAAGGCCAAGACCGGCCATTACCCCAGCTACACGGAACCGCAAACGGTCATCGGCGTGCGCTTCCTGGGCGAAGCCCTGAAGCAGGTGCCGCCGAAGGACGGAAAGCTGTCCGTGCCGGACCTGGCGCGCGCGCTGGAAAAGGTTACCTACACCTCGTCGCTGGGCACCTACACCATGCGCGCTGAAGACCACCAGGTGCAGTTGCCGATGGTCGTCTCCAAGGTCGGCAAGAACGCCAAGTACAAGGCCGACGGCACCGACATGGGCTTCGAACCGGTGAAGGTGCTGGCGGCGGCGGACGTGTCGGCGCCGGTACAGGCGACGTGCAAGATGCAGCGGCCGGACTGAAGGGGGACCGCCGGGTTGCGCACGCCGGACATCCCCGCGCGCAACCCGCCGATCACCCGCAAGCACTTATAAGCGCACACCGGCGCGGGCCGGTAAAAACAACGTGCGCGATCGCTCGCAGGACGCCTCGCGTCCTAGCGCAAGAATTATGGAGCGGACATGGAATTCTTTACCGTCTCGCTGTTGAACGGCGTGATTTACGGCCTGCTGCTATTCATGGTGTCGGCAGGCCTGACTTTGATTTTCGGAATGATGGGGGTGCTGAACTTCGCGCACGCTTCGTTCTACATGATCGGCGCCTACGCCGCCTACACGCTGACGCCCGTCACGGGGTTCTGGACGGCGCTGGTGCTGGCAACGATCATCGCGGGCGTGCTGGGCATGGGGGTCGAACGCTTCTTCCTGCGCCGCGTGCACAAGTTTGGCCACGCGCAGGAACTGCTGGTGACGTTCGGCCTGGCGTTCATCGTCGCCGAGCTGATCAAACTGTTCTACGGCGACTTCCCGGTGGACTACCGGGTGCCGCAATTCCTGAATTTCGCGGCCTTCCGCGTGTTCGACGCGGACTATCCCTTCTATCGCCTGTTGATGGGCGGCGTGTCGCTGGCGATGTTCGCCGTGATCTACCTGCTGCTGTCGCGCACCCGCGTCGGCATCGTGGTGCGGTCGGCTATCTATCGCCCGCGCATGGCCGAAGCCCTGGGCCACAACGTGCCGCTGGTCTTCATGAGCGTCTTCGGCGTGGGCGCGGCGATGGCCGGCCTGGCGGGCGCCGTCGCTGGCGCCTTCTACACGACCAACCCCAACATGGCGCTGGAGCTTGGCGTGCTGGTGTTCGTGGTGGTCGTCGTGGGCGGTCTGGGCTCGCTTGAAGGCGCGATGATCGCGTCGCTGCTGATCGGCCTGATCAGCTCGTTTTCGGTGGGCATCGATGCCAGCCTGGCGTCGTTGTTCGCCGTATTCGGCGCAGGCGAGTGGGCCGAAAGCGTGGGCGGTCTGATGACCGTGAAAATTTCCAGCCTGGCGGCGACCCTGCCCTTCCTGCTGATGCTGGTGGTGCTGCTGGTCAAGCCGTCGGGCCTGAAGGGAGAACAGGCATGAGCCAAACCCGTATCGCCTCGGGCGCCCTGCTGCTTGTCATTTGCGTCAGCATCCTGTGCGCGCTGCCCTGGCTGCTGCCGCCGGGCCAGTTGGTGGCAGCCGTGCAGATGCTGATCGCCGCGCTCTTCGCTTGCGCCTTCAACCTGCTGGCGGGCCAGGGCGGCATGCTGTCCTTCGGCCATGCCGCGTACTTCGGCGTAGGCACCTTCGCCACCATCCACGCCATGAACGCGCTGGGCGGCGCGGGCCTGTTGCCCACGCCCCTGATGCCGCTGGTGGGCGGCGTGGCCGGCCTGCTGTTCGGCCTGGTCGCGGGCTGGTTCGCCACCATGCGTTCCGGCGTGTACTTTTCGATGATCACGCTGGCGCTTGCGGAACTGCTGCACGCACTGGCGCCGCACCTGAAAGGCGTATTCGGTGGCGAAGCCGGCGTATCCGCCATGCGCATGCCGGCCTGGGGCTTTACCTTCGGATCGGACATCGAGGTGTACTTCCTGGTACTGGCCTGGGTGCTGATTTCGCTGGCCGCCCTGTACGGCCTGACCCGCACCCCGCTGGGCCGGCTGACGCTGGGCCTGCGCGAAAACGCCAACCGCCTGCGGTACCTGGGCTACCGCCCGCATACGCTGAAGACGATGGTATTCGCGCTGTCGGCCATGTTCGCCGGCATCGCGGGCGGCTTGCAGGCCCTGAACATCGAGGCCGGCAACTACGTGCTGTTCGAGGTGAAGCTGTCCACCGATGCGGTCCTGTTCGCCTATATCGGCGGCGTCAACGCCTTCCTGGGCCCGGTGCTGGGCGCGTCCATCCTGACGTTCCTGTCGCAGACGCTGGCCGATATCACGCGGTCGTGGCTGCTGTATCAGGGCATTTTGTTCGTGCTGGTGATGCTGTTCGTGCCGGACGGCCTGGTCGGCCTGGTGCAGCGCGCCGCCAAATCGCTACGCGAGCGCGGACCGGCCAACTGGCTGCCGCGCGCCACGTTGTCGGTAGCGGGCGGCCTGCTGCTGACTGCCGCCACCGTCTTCTCGGTGGAGCTGCTGCAACGCATGTTTGCCCGCGACTACCGCGCGCTGCTGGCCATGAATCCCGAGGCCGGCTGGCCGCCCATTCCGCTCTTCGGCCAGGCGTGGGCGCCGCTTGCCGTGTCCACCTGGCTGATCCCGCTGGCGCTGTTCGTCGTGGGTCTTGCAGCCTGCCGCTGGGCGCTGGCCCTGTGGCGCAACGACGACGCCGCCGCCCCGATGCTGGAGCCCGCAAAATGAGCCACGACATCCTGACCCTGACCGACGTGCGCAAGTCCTTCGGCGAAGCGCAGATCATCCGCGGCGTGAACCTGGCGATCGACGCCGGCGAACGGCACGCGGTCATCGGCCCCAACGGCGCCGGCAAGTCCACGCTGTTCCACCTGATGTCGGGCTCGTTCGCGCCCACATCGGGCGACATCAGCCTGCGCTCGCGTTCCATTGGCGGCCTGGCGCCCGAAGCCATCAACCGCTTGGGGCTGGCGCGTTCGTTCCAGATCACCAACGTATTCCCGCGCCTGTCCGTCCGCGAGAACCTGCGCCTGGCGGTGCTGCGCATGCACGGGCTGGTCTACAACTTCTGGCGGCCCATTGCCCGCAACCGCGCCGTCAACGAAGACGTGGACCGCCTGCTTGAAAAAGTGCGGCTGACGGCCAAGCAGGACACGGCCGCCGGCGACCTGAACTACTCCGAGCAGCGCTCGCTGGAAATCGGCATGACGCTGGCCTCGCGCCCGAAAGTCATTCTGCTGGACGAGCCGATGGCCGGCATGTCGCAGCACGAAGTCGACTACACGGTTGAACTCATCAAGGACGTCACGCGGGATTGCACTTTGCTGATCGTCGAACACGATATGCAGGTGGTGTTTTCGCTGGCCGACCGCATCAGCGTGCTGGTGTACGGCGAAATTCTGGCCACGGGCACGCCCGCCGAGATCCGCGGCGACGCCCGCGTGCGTGAAGCCTACCTGGGAGAGGAAACGGTATGAACGTGGCATCAAACCTGCAATCCCCCTTGCTCAGCCTGCAAGGCGTGCACGCGCATTACGGCAAGAGCCACATCCTGCACGGCATCGACCTGTCCATCGGGCGCGGTGAAGTCGTCAGCCTGCTTGGCCGAAACGGCGCGGGGCGCTCCACCACCATGAAGAGCATCATGGGCCTGGTGGACGTGACCGGTGGCCGCATCGCCATCGAAGGCCGCGACATCACCAACAAGCGCCCTTTCGAGATCGCGCGCGCCGGCCTGGGCTTCGTGCCAGAGGAACGCGAAGTCTTCGCCAACCTGACGGTGGACGAGAACCTGCGCATGGGCGAACAGCCCAAACGCGACGACGCCCCCTTCTGGACCGTGGCGCAGATGTTCGACTACTTCCCGCGCCTGAAGGAACGCAGCAACACTCGCGCCGGCAATCTGTCGGGCGGCGAACAGCAGATGCTGACCATGTGCCGTTCCCTGCTGGGCAACCCCAAGGTCATGCTGATCGACGAACCGACCGAGGGCCTTGCGCCGAAGATCGTGGAGGTTATCGCCGATGTGATCCGCGATATCCATCAGCGCGGCGTGTCGGTGGTGCTGGTGGAGCAGAAACTGACCATCGCGCTGAAGGTGTCGACCCGCGTCAGCGTCATGGGCCACGGCCGCATCGTATTCGAAGGGCCGCCCGCGCAGCTGCACGAGCGCCAGGACATCGTGCAGGAATGGCTGGCCGTCTGACCCGCCGTCACGCAACCCCACTACAGGCAAACACCTTGGACAACCCTACTGAAGTCATCCACAGCGACCTGCGCGGCCAGACCGTCGTGATCACCGGCGGCGCCAAAGGCATCGGCTTTTCGACCGCGCAAGCCTTTGTGCGCCAAGGCGCGCGCGTTGCGCTGCTGGACATGGACGCGGCCGCCCTGGATGCGGCGGTGGCCGAACTGAAGGTGGCCGGTGGCGACGCCATCGCGGTGCAGGCCTCGGTTACCGACGCCGAGGCCGTCGAACGCGCCTTCGCCCAGGTCGAACAGACCTGGGGCCGCATCGACGTGCTGGTCAACAACGCCGGCATATCCGCCAACAAGCCCACGCTGGAAGTCACCGTGGAGGAATGGCGCCGCGCGGTCGACATCAACCTGACCGGCGTGTTCCTGTGCGCGCAGGCCGCCGGCCGCCGCATGGTGCCGGCGGGCTCGGGCAGCATCATCAACCTGGCCTCGATGTATGGCGTGGTGGCGGCGCCCGACCGCGCGGCCTACTGCGCAACCAAAGGCGCGGTGGTGCTGCTGACGGAGACGCTGGCCGTGGAATGGGGCCCGATGGGCGTGCGCGTCAACGCGCTGGCGCCCGGCTATGTCGAAACCGACCTGGTGCGCGACCTGGCGGCGCGCGGCCGGCTCGACCCCGAACGTTTGAAGCAACGCACCCCGCTGCGCCGCATGGCGCAGCCGGCCGAAATGGCCGACCTGGCGGTTTTCCTGGCGTCGCGCCAGGCCGCCTACATCACCGGACACACCCTGGTGGCCGACGGCGGCTGGAGCCGCTACAGCTACCTTTAACCGCATCGACGCTTAAAAATACTCTGGAGATTCACTCATGGCCACCTACCAACCGCTTGAGTCCCAAGCGCCCTGGCGGCAACTGACGGTCGACGCAAAGGACTGGCAGCAGGCGGACCCCGCCCTGCTCGGCACCATGCTCACGCAGCTGCACTGGATTCGCGCCTTTGAAGAGGCCGTGCTGGACCTGGCCGCCGAAGGCCTGGTGCACGGCCCCGCGCATTCGTCCGTGGGACAGGAAGGCGGCGCCGTCGGGTCGGTGCTGGCGCTGGGCGCGGGCGACCAGATCAACGGATCGCACCGCGGCCACCACCAGTTTCTGGCAAAGGCGCTGCAGCACGTCGCCCCGCTGGGTCTGGACCCGCGCAATCCGCTCACGCCCGCCATCGACGACGTCCTGCAGAAGACGCTGGCCGAAATCATGGGGCTGGCCCAGGGCTTTTGCCGCGGCCGCGGGGGCAGCATGCACTTGCGCTGGCTGGAGGCGGGCGCGCTGGGCACCAACGCCATCGTGGGCGGCGGCGTGCCGCTGGCCGCCGGCGCGGGCTGGGCGCACAAGCACGCCGGCACCGACCGCGTGGCAGTGACCTACTTTGGCGACGGCGCGGTGAACATCGGTTCCGTGCTGGAAACGATGAACCTGACCGCCGCGTGGAAGACGCCGCTGTGCTTCTTCATCGAAAACAATCGCTACGCCGTCTCGACCACGGTGGAAGAGTCCACCGCGGAACCGCGCCTGTCGGCGCGCGGCCTGGCGTTCAACATCCCGTCGTGGAAGGTGGACGGCATGGACCCGCTGGCCGTGCACCTGGCCATGTCGGAAGCCGTGGCGCACATGCGCGCCGGCAATGGCCCGACGATCGTGGAAGTGGACGTGTACCGCTTCTTCCACCAGAACGGCCCCTTCCCCGGCAGCGCCTTCGGCTACCGCACCAAGGACGAGGAAGCGCAATGGCGCCGCCGCGATCCGCTGGACAAGATTGCAACCGAAATGATCGGCCGCGCGCTGATCACGCAAGCCGACGTGGACGCGCTGCGCCAGCGCTGCAAGGACGTCATGAAGGACGTGTGCGGCCGCCTGACCGAAGCCGCCGACGGCGGCAAACGCCGCGTGCGCGCAGACCTCTGGCCCCGCCCCGACTTCCGCGATGTGGGCCTGCGCAGCGACGGCGCCGAATTGGCCGGGCTGCGCTACCAGGACGTCGACGGCTACGGCGGCGACAAGGTCGAGCGCAAGTTCGTTGACGCCGTGGCCGACGTGCTGGACCGCCGCATGGAAACCGATGCCGGCGTGGTCGTGCTGGGCGAAGACGTGCACCGCCTGAAGGGCGGCACCAACGGCGCCACGCGCGGCCTGAAAGACAAATACCCCGACCGCGTGCTGGGCACTCCGATTTCCGAGAACGCCTTCGCCGGCCTGGGCGGCGGCCTGGCGATGGACGGCCGCTACAAGCCGGTGGTTGAATTCATGTACCCCGACTTCATGTGGGTCGCGGCCGACCAGATCTTTAACCAGATCGGCAAGGCGCGCCACATGTTCGGCGGCGACATCGACGTGCCCTTCGTGCTGCGCACCAAGGTCGCGATGGGCACGGGCTACGGCTCGCAGCACTCGATGGACCCGGCCGGCATCTTCGCCACGGCGCCGGGCTGGCGCATCGTGGCCCCGTCCACGCCTTTCGAATACGTGGGCTTGATGAACACCGCGCTGGCCTCCAAGGACCCGGTGCTGGTCATCGAACACGTGGACCTGTATGCGTCGTCGGGCGACGTGCCCGCCGGCGATCTGGACTACGCCATTCCGTTCGGCCGCGCCCGCGTGCGCCGTGCTGGCAGCAAGGTCACCATCCTGACCTACCTGTCGATGGTCAGCCGCGCGCTCAAGGCCGCCGAGGAAGCCGGGGTGGACGCCGAAGTGATCGACCTGCGCACGCTGGATCGCGCCAGCCTGGACTGGGACACCATCGGCGCCAGCATCCAGAAAACCAACAACGTGCTGATCGTCGAGCAAGGCGCGCGCGGCACGTCCTACGGCGCCATGCTGTCCGACGAAATCCAGCGCCGCTACTTCGACTGGCTGGACCAGCCGATCAAGCGCGTCACCGGCGGCGAAGCGTCGCCCAGCATTTCGAAGGTGCTGGAACGCGCGGCGTTCGCGGATACCGAGGAAGTGCTGGCGGGCCTGGCCGACGTGCTGGCGGATCTGGGAGAACAGGCATGAGCACGCTGCAAATGACCGTGCCGATGGAAGTCGGCATCTGCTGCAAGAACCTGGACGCGTTGCTGGCGTTCTATACGGATGTGGTCGGCTTGACGCTGGTCAGCCGCGTGAGCGTACCCGCCGACAAGGCGCGCGCCACCGGGCTGACGGTGCATGGCTACGACGTGGCGCGCCTGCAGACGTCCTACGGCGAACGCATCAAGCTGCTGCAGCCCAGCACGGCGCCCGATGCCGCCGTGCGCGGCGCGGCGATCCTGGACCGCCAGGGCGCCACCTACCTCACCTTCATCGTGCGCGACCTGGCCGGCGTGGTACGCGGCCTGCAATCCAAGGGTGTGGTGTTCGACAGCGCCCCCGCGCCGATGGAAGTGCGCCCCGGCACCTGGCTGGCGTTCTTCCGCGACCCCGAAGGCAATGTGCTGGAACTGGTCGAATACGACGACCCCGCCGCCTACCGGCCCGATCTGGCCATCGCCGCCGAAAACTAGGACGAACATCGTGGCACACCTTATCAAGCTCCCCTCCGTCGCCGCCGATACGGCAGGCGGCAATTTGCACCAGTGGTTGAAGAAAGAAGGCGACAAGGTCGCCGTCGGCGACGCGTTGGCTGAAATCGAAACCGAAAAAGCCATTGTCGAGATCAACGCTGAATACGCCGGCGTGTTGGGCCGAATCCTGGTCCCGGCCGGCGCCGCGTCGGTGCCGATCAATACCGTGATCGGCGTGCTGTTGGCCGACGGCGACGACGCCTCGGCGATCGATCGCGCACTGGCCGAACACGGCGGACCGGCGGTGGCCGCCCCCGCTGCTGCGCCGGCTGCCGCAGGATCCAGTGCCGCGGCGCCGGCTGCCGCGGTAGCAACCGCCGCGGTATCGACCGCCGCAGCGCCGGCTGCCGCAGCATCGGCTGCCGCAGCATCGGCTGCCGCAGCACCGGCTGCCGCCCCCTCCACCACCGCCGTGCCGGGCGGGCGTCTGTTCGCCAGCCCGCTGGCGCGCCGCCTGGCCGCGCAATGGCATGTGAACCTGCTGGATGTGGCGGGCAC
>NZ_JBHFII010000038.1:0-5489 GCF_057334215.1 Achromobacter maghribensis
CGTCTTCCGGCAGTGCCGACGACGCGTAGGCAGATTGGTAGGCTGCGATCGACCGCGACGGCGCGGCATAGCCCGGCTGCGGCAGGGACACGGGCGCGGCATGCGGCATGGCTTCCCGTTGCGGCGTCTCGGCCGCCGCATCGTCGAACGCGCCCTCTACCGTGGCCAGCACTTCCACACCGCCGTCCACGCTGCGATTCGACACGATCAGCGCGTCCGGCCCCAACACCTGGCGCACCTGGCGCATCACTTCCCGGCTGTTGACGCCAAAAAAACGGCTTATCTTCATTGCCCATTGCTCCCGCCGATCAGAGCGGTCACGCGGACCATGCGCTCATCGGGTATTTCAGTATTCGACAACACACCCAGCTGCGGCAGGTGATGACGCAGGAACCGCGACAGCGGCGCGCGCAGCACCGGCGACACCAGCAACACCGGCGCGTTGCCCTGCGATTCCTGGCGCTCGACCGCCGCCTGCGTTTCGCGCAGCAAGGTGTCGGCCAGGCCGGGCTCCAGCCCGCCGCTGGTGGTCATGGCCTGCGACAGCACGCGCTCCAGCTTCACGTCCAGCCCGATCACCCGCAGCTCGCCCTCGCCCGGGAACCATTGCTGCGTGATCGCACGGCCCAGCGAACGGCGGGTCAGCATGATCAATTCGTTGATATCGGGCTGGCCACCAGCGCCGGCCGCCTGCGCCGCCAGGCGCGGACCATGCTCGGACAGCGTATCGATGATGGTCCGCATATCGCGGATCGGCACTTCTTCGGACAGCAGCCCTTGCAGCACCTTTTGCAGCGCGGTCAGCGACAACGTCTTGGGCACCAGGTCCTCGACCAGCTTCGGCGCGTCGCGGCCAATGCGGTCCAGCAACTGCTGAACTTCCTGGCGACCCAGCAGATTCGAGCCGTGGCGGTGCATCAAGTGGTTCAAGTGCGTCGCCACCACCGTGCCGGCATCCACCACGGTATAGCCCGCCACCTGTGCCTGATCGCGCAAGCCGCCGTCGATCCACAGCGCCGGCAAGCCGAAAGCCGGATCGGTCGTCGGGGTGCCCTTGATCTGTATGGTGACGCCGCCCGGATCGATGGCCAGCCATTGGCCCGGCATCGCCACGCCATGCCCCACTTCCACGCCCGACAACAGAATGCGGTAATCGTTGGGCTTGAGTTCCAGGTTGTCGCGGATGTGCACGACCGGCGGCAGGAAGCCGACGTCCTGCGCAAACTTCTTGCGCAGGCTGCGGATGCGATGCAGCAGCTCGCCGTTCTGGGCATGGTCCACCAGCGGAATCAGGCGGTAGCCCACTTCCAGGCCCAACTGGTCCACCATGGACACATCGTCCCAACTTGCCTCCGCCGCGGCGGCCTGCGCCTGCGTGACGGCTTGCGGCGGGATCTGCTCGGCAGCCTGCGCCGCCGCCTGCCGCCGCTTGTGCAGCATCCAGCCGCCCCAGCCCAGCGCGCCCGCCAGCGTCAGGAACGCGATATGCGGCATATTGGGAATCAGGCCCATGATGCCGATGATGCCGGCCGTCAGGAACAGCACGGCCGGGTTCGAGAACAGCTGGCTAATGATCTGCTGGCCGATGTCCTGGTCGGTCGACACGCGCGACACGACCACGCCGGCGGCGGTCGAGATCACCAGCGCCGGAATCTGCGCGACCAGGCCGTCGCCGATCGTCAGCAGCGTGTAAACGCGGGCCGAATCGCTCATCGACATGTCGTGCTGGGCCACGCCCACGATCAGGCCGCCGATGATGTTGATCGCCATGATCAACAGGCCGGCGATGGCGTCGCCACGGACGAACTTGCTGGCGCCGTCCATCGAGCCGAAGAAGTCCGATTCCTGCGAGACTTCCGCGCGGCGGCGGCGCGCCTCGTCTTCACCGATCAAGCCGGCGTTCAGGTCGGCGTCGATCGCCATCTGCTTGCCGGGCATGGCGTCCAGGGTGAAACGCGCGCCCACTTCGGCGATCCGGCCGGCACCCTTGGTGATGACGATGAAGTTGATGATGGTCAGGATCACGAACACGATAATCCCGACGGCGAAGTTGCCGCCCACCAGGAAGTGGCCGAACGCCTCGATCACCTTACCCGCGGCATCCGGGCCCGTGTGGCCGTTCAGCAGCACGACGCGGGTCGACGCCACGTTCAGCGACAGGCGCAGCAAGGTGGCGAACAGCAGCACGGCCGGGAAGGCGGCGAAATCCAGCGGCTTCTTCGTGAACATGGCCACCAGCAGGATCATCACGGACAACGCGATGTTGAAGGTGAACAGCAGGTCCAGCAGGAACGTGGGCAGGGGCAGCACCATCATGCCCAACACCATCACGATCAGGATCGGCCCCGCCAGAAGCCGCGCATGGCCGGCCCCGTTATTCTTCAACATGGTGAGCAAAGCGCTCATTCCTTAAACTCCTTGTGCTGCGGTGTTTGCCTGCGGGTCCAGTGCGGCGGGCACGGCCAGCCGGGGCGGGGCCGTCGGTTCGACTCCCCATCCCGAGCGCCACGAACGCAGCTGGAAGACCCACGCCAGCACTTCGGCCACCGCGGTATATAGCTCGCCTGGGATTTCTTGCCCCAGTTCGACGTGTTGATGCAATGCGCGCGCCAGCGGCGGCGCTTCCAATGTCGGGACGCGGTTCTCGGCGGCCAGTTCGCGAATCTTCGCCGCGATCAGTCCGGTGCCCTTGGCCACCACGCGCGGCGCGCCGCTCTTGTCCTCGTCGTACTTCAGCGCCACGGCATAGTGCGTCGGGTTGGTCACCACGACGTCCGCCTTCGGCACTTCAGACATCATCCGGCGCCGCGCCGCCTGGCGCTGCTGCTGGCGGATGCGCGCCTTGACGTGCGGGTCGCCTTCGCTTTCCTTGTGTTCCTGGCGCACATCCTCCTTGGACATGCGCAACTTCTTCAAGTGGCTCCAGATCTGCCACGGCACGTCCAGCATCACGATGACCAGCAGCGACGCCACGATGAAGGCGCAGCACATGGCGACCAGCGACAGCGCCTTGATCAGCGCGGCCGACGGCGCCACGTGCATCAGGCTCAGCATGTCGTCGTGGTAGCGCCAGATAACCCAGACGGCCACGCCGCCCACCAGCAGGGCCTTGGCCAACGCCTTGATCAGCTCGACCACGGTCTGCGACGAGAACATCCGCTTCAGACCGGAAAAGAAACTGAGCTTCGAGAAATTCGCCTGTAGCGGCTTGCCCGAAATGACAATGCCGCCCAGCAGCACGCTGGACAGGACGGCCACCACCACCAGCACCCCGAAGACGGGCAAGGTCGCCAGCAAGGCGTGGCCGAAACCGCTGACGGCCAACTCCACCATCACGCCGGGGTCGGTCACGATACGCTGGTCGAACGCCATGCCGTTGCGCAATACCCCGCTCAGGCCCTGGTAGAGCGAGCCGCCACCCATCCAGATCACCGCGACACCGGCGGCCAGCATCATGAACGTGCCCAATTCCCGGGAACGCGCAATCTGCCCCTCCTCGCGCGCCTTTTCCAGGCGCCTGGGAGAGGCGGCTTCGGATTTTTCGAGGTCGCTTTCTTCGGCCATGCTCTGCGGTGTCGTTGCGGCTCGCGGATTTTCGGATTACGAGCTGCCCGCCGAGATTCTAGGAGGCCCCGGTGATCGGCGATAAGCCAAGAAACGGGGGGAAAGCGGCGCTATTCCCGGCTGCGTGTCCGGCCCGGCCGCCCGCCCTCTTCCAGATGCCCCGCCACAAGCGCCCGCCAGCGCGGTCAGCGCCCCGCCGGAACGGCCTCTTGCACCGGCGCCGCGCCTTCCAGGGCGGCCTGGAAGCGCACATAGTCCAGGCCGATGCGCACCGCGCCCCAATGTTCCGACCCCAAATATAAGGGGACCGAAATATCATTGACGATTTCACCGGTATCCCGCGAATAGGTCTGAAACAGCATCGACCCCGTATTGGCGGCCAGCCGGGCGCCGACCGGATCATCGAAAATCCGCTTGTGCCGGACCCGGGCGATATCGACCGCCGCGTCGCCCGTCGGGGGGTGCGAAAACCGGCTGTTGTGCGCGGGTGCGTAGCCCCGGTTATCCACCAGGATGGTGTAAATGCCGCCGGGCACCCCTTCCAGCACGTCATCCAGCAGCCGGGTGAGCGGTTCGTCGATCTCGCGGTCATACCGCGTGTGGTAGCGCGCGGGCTCGCTGCCGGGGATGCGCTGGTAGTGCCGGTCGAAGACGTCCACGCCGCGCCGGCGCGCCGCTTCCAGCAAGCCGACAGCCGCGGCCCGGAAATCGTCCACCGCGTCGGACAGATGATCAAACGCCGTATTGCCCGTGCGCATGTCGGCCAGCACTTCCTGCACGCTCTCGGTCTGACGGCGGATCCGGTCGATCTCGCCCGACATATGGCCCACGCGCTCTTGCACGTCGGCGCTCAGCGCCGCAATCCGCCCCACTTCCTGGCTCATGCCATGGTTGGTGGCGTCGACGTCGCCGATCGCCTGCACCACCTCGCCCACCTGACGGTTCATGCTATCGAAGTCGCGCACGAAACGCTGGAAGTCGGAACACGTCCGGTCCAGCACGGCGCCAGAGGCGTCCACGTCATCGCGCAGCGTGCCGGTCTGCCGCTGCGTGGTGTCCACCAGTTCCAGCATTTCAACCGTATGCCGGCCGATATCGTTGTTGGCGGCATTCACGCGTTCGGCCAGGCGGCCCACCTCGGTGGCGACCACCGCGAAGCCGCGGCCGGCATCGCCAGCCCGCGCCGCCTCGACGCCCGCGTTCAACGCCAGCAGTTGCGTCTGCAAGGCGATATCCTTGATCAGTTTGCTGATGTCGCCCACCGAGCGCGCCCGCCCGGTCAGTTGCCCCACCACCTCGGTAAATGCGGCCATTTCACGGGTCATGCGGTCCACCCGGGCACGCACATCCGACAGCTCGGCCAGCGCCGCTTCGGCGGCGTGCAGGTTCTGGCCCGATAGCTGGGCGATCTCGCGGGCGTGGGTGGACGTCGACGTGGACAAGGCGGCGATCTGCGCGCCGCTATCGGCCAGCGCGCCCGCCGCCCGCGCCTGCTCCTGCGCCAGCAACGCGCAACGTCCCGCCTGGAACTGCGTGCGTGCCGCGTTCAGCGCGATTTCAATGCTGGATTGCCGCACGGTCATGATCCGCCGGCGGATCTGCCCCAAAAAGCGGTGCAGCGGAAAAACGGCGGGGGTGATCGGCAGCGTGCGCTCCGACAGCGCGGCGTCGCCGCGGTTGAGCCGGCGCAACAACCCCCACATGCCGCCAAGGCGGAATACGGATCTGGCCAAGATGGACCTCCTTGTGCTGGCCCGGATCGCCTTCTTTGGGCATCCGTTGCCTGGCGCGCGGTGCGCGCGCCATGTCTCTCGCTGCAAGGCCCCGTTTTTGTTGTGCCTTAAGTCTATCGATCAGGGCATCTTTGCGCCCTTGGGGTATACGTTCATTCACGCGCGGTCGCAATGCATGCGCGCCGCGGGGGG
>NZ_JBHFII010000038.1:5509-8931 GCF_057334215.1 Achromobacter maghribensis
CCCGCCACCGGCCGCAGGGCCCGTGGCGCGCGGAAACGGTCAGAAGCCCAGGCTGGCCAGCAGATCGTCGACCTGGTCCTGGCTGGTGACGACATCCGTCTTGCCCTGCGGGCTGATCTGCGGCCCGTTGAGCAGGCTGTTGGCCTCGTCGCGGCGCTCTTGCGGCACGTTGTCCAGCAGCACTTGCAGCAGTTCGCGTTCGATCGCGCCCACCACGTCCATCATGCGCATGATGACCTGGCCCGTCAGGTCCTGGAAATCCTGCGCCATGATGATTTCCATCAGCTTGGACTGGGTCTGCTGCGTCTGCTTGGGCACATCGGCCAGGAACGCGCGCGTGTCCTTGACCAGTTCGCGCGCCTCCGGCACCTCCAGCGGCTGGTCGTACCATTGCTGCCAGCGCGTATCCAGCGCCTGCGCCGAACGCGACATGCCGTCCTGAATGGGGCCGGCCTGCTCGGTGGCGTTCAATACGCGGTTGGCGGCCTGCTCGGTCATCTGCGCCACATAGCGCAGGCGGTCCCGGGCATCCGGGATGGCATTGGCCGCGTCCTTGATCGCCTGGTCCAGGCCCAGCTCGCGCATGCTGTCGCGCAGCATGCGGGTCAACGAGGCGATGCGGTGAATCAGGTCAGGATTCTCGGCGGCGTGTTCAACGTTTTGCGTTGTGCTCATTGCACACCTCAGCCAGCAATTTTCTCGAAGATCTTGGTGAGCTTTTCTTCCAGCGTCGCCGCGGTGAAAGGCTTGACCACGTAACCGTTGGCGCCGGCCTGGGCCGCCGCCACGATGTTTTCCTTCTTGGCTTCGGCCGTCACCATCAGTACCGGCAACGACGCCAGTGCCGCGTCGGCGCGGATCTGCTTGAGCATTTCCAGGCCATCCAGGTTGGGCATGTTCCAGTCGGAAACGACGAACTGGAAGCCGCCGTTACGCAGCTTTTCCAACCCGATCGCACCGTCTTCGGCCTCGTCCACGTTCTCGAAACCCAACTCTTTAAGCAGGTTGCGAATGATCCGCCGCATCGTGGGGAAGTCATCCACCACCAGAATCTTCAGGCCCTTGTCTACCATCTTTCACTCCAGAAAAAATTTGCTTGAGATCGATCGTGGATGCATCCGCGTCAAACGCGGTGTCCCCGGTCGCCCAGGCGAGTCAGAATGCGTTCGCTAATCGCCGACAGCGCTACCACTTCGTCCGCGGCGCCAATGGCGATGGCCTCCCGGGGCATGCCGAACACCACGCAGCTGGCTTCGTCTTGCGCGATCGTGTGCGCGCCGGCCCGGTGCATCGCCAGCATGCCGGCAGCGCCGTCCTTGCCCATGCCCGTCAAGATGACGCCGATGGCGTTCTTGCCGGCGGCAACCGCGGCCGAATTGAACAACACGTCCACCGACGGGCGGTGGCGGTTGACGGGTTCGCTGGCTTCAAGCTCGATCACATAGTTGGCGCCGCTGCGGCCCAACCGCATGTGCGTGTCGCCGCCCGGCGCCAGGTATACGTGGCCGGGCAACACCCGGTCGCCGTGGATCGCTTCGCGCACCGTCACGGCACACAGCGCATCCAAGCGTTGTGCGAACGACCGCGTGAAACCGGCGGGCATGTGCTGCGTGATCAGGATGGCCGGGCTGTCTGGCGGCAACGGTTGAAGGACTTCACGGATGGCTTCGGTGCCGCCCGTGGATGCACCCACGATGACCAGTTTTTCCGAGCTTGCCAGCGGCCGGCGCAGCATCGGCGCAGGCGCCGCTTGCGGGGCGTGCGGCGTCGGCGCGCGCAATTTGGCCCGCGAGGCGGCGCGAATCTTGTCCGCGATCAGTTCCGTATATTCCAGCAGGCCGTCGCGGATGCCCAGCTTGGGTTTCGTGACGAAATCGATGGCGCCCAGCTCCAGCGCGCGCAGCGTGATCTCCCCGCCGCGCTCGGTAAGCGATGACACCATCACAACCGGCATCGGCCGCAGGCGCATCAGCTTTTCCAGGAAATCCAGCCCGTCCATGCGGGGCATTTCCACGTCCAGCGTCAGCACGTCGGGGTTATGGCGCTTGATCAGTTCGCGCGCCACCAGCGGGTCCGGCGCGGTCGCGACCACTTCCATATCCGGCTGGCTATTGATGATCTCCGTCATCAGCCCACGCACCAGCGCGGAGTCGTCCACACACAAAACGCTTATTTTTTTCATTGCTTGCTGCCTCGGCCTGTTCAGGCCTTACTCGCACATTCGTAGACCGTCTGCCCGCGCAGACGAAAATCCCGGCTGATGTAGGTGAAGTTCTCGGAGTGTCCAGCGAACAGCAAGCCGCCCGGCTTGAGCAGCGGCGCGAAGCGCTCCAGGATCTTCGCCTGCGTCGGCTTGTCGAAATAGATCATGACGTTACGGCAGAAGATCACGTCGAACTTCTCGTTGATCGCCCAGGACGGCGCCAACAGGTTCAGGGTCTCGTAGCGCACCATGTCTGCGATTTCGGGCCGCACCCGGACCTGGCCCGCATTCGCGCCGCGCCCCTTGAGAAAGAACCGCCGCAGGCGATCGTCTTCCATCTTCGCGACCCGTTCGGCGGGGTACACCCCGGCCCGCGCCCGGTTCAGTACATTCGTGTCGATATCGGTGGCCAGCACCGTGCAGGCGCTGGCACGCGGCCCCATGGCCTCGACCAGCGTCATGGCGATGGAATACGGCTCTTCGCCGGTGGAGGCCGCGCAGCACCATACGGACACCGGGCCGCCGCGCTTCTGCGCGAAATCGGCCAGGATGGGAAAGTGGTGCGACTCGCGGAAGAACGCCGTCAGATTGGTCGTAAGCGCGTTGACGAAGTCTTCCCACTCGGCCGCGTCAGGTTCGTTTTCAAGCTGGTCCAGATAGCTGCCGAAATCCTGCCGGCCCAGGGCGCGAAGGCGCCGCGCCAGACGGCTGTAGACCATCTCGCGCTTGTGCGTGCCCAGGGAAATCCCGGCGCGCGCATGAATCATCTTGCGCACGCGGGAAAAGTCCGCGTCGCGGAAATCGAATTGGCGGTCCACCGTAGTGGACGGCGCCGAAGTTGCTGCGGTTGCCACTACACTCCTCGGTGTCCGAGCGCGAACGCGTCGGGCGCTTGTAAGCGGGAATCGTCATCGGACGAACGCGCGGAAGACAGGCGATGCGCCGGTACTTCAATCACTTCGCCCGCATTGATCTTGAATACCGCGACCGCTTCCGCCAGACGCTGGGATTGCTCTTGCAGCGACCCTGCGGCCGCCGCGGCTTCTTCCACCAGCGCCGCGTTCTGCTGCGTCACTTCGTCCATCTGCGACACGGCCCGGTTCACCTGGTCGATGCCGCTGGACTGCTCTTCGGACGCCGCCGAGATCTCGCCCATGATGTCCGTCACGCGCTTGACCGATGCCACGATCTCTTGCATCGTCGCGCCCGCGCGTTCCAC
>NZ_JBHFII010000039.1:0-2606 GCF_057334215.1 Achromobacter maghribensis
TGAAGTCGCGCATGCTGGGCGTGATCCCGGAGTCGGTTGCCAGCCGCTATGCCCGGCATGGCTTGCTGGCGATCCTGCCCTATCAAATCCAGCAGTCGCTGGCGGCATTCGGCAGCATCGTGCCGCGCGACCGCCCCTTAAGTGCCGCTGGCCAGCACTTTGTCGACTTGCTGCATGAAAATGCGTGAAGATAGGCGCACGTTCCAGCGAAAAATGGCACTCAGGACAGTACAATCGTGCATTGCGCGATTCGCGCGTTTCACCTGAGGTTTCCCTGTGAGTGCATTGCCCGCCTGTCCGAAATGCCAGTCCGAATTCACCTACGAAGATGGCGGCGGCTACGTCTGCCCGGAATGCGCGCATGAATGGTCGGCGCAAGACGCCGCGCCCTCGGACGATGATGCCCGCGTCTACCGCGATTCGGCCGGCAACGTCCTGCAAGACGGCGACACCATCACCGTCATCAAAGACCTGAAATTGAAGGGGTCGGGCGGAGTGATCAAGATGGGCACGAAGGTCAAGGGCATCCGCCTGGTCGACAGCGACCACGACATCGATTGCAAGATCGACGGCTTCGGCCAGATGAGCCTGAAGTCGGAGTTTGTCAAAAAGGTCTGATGCAGCGCCCGCCACCTTGGCGGGCCCTTCCCTGCTGCATGGCCACGCGGCACATTACAGCGTGTCGTCCTCGGCTGCTTTCGGCATCAGGTATGCCGTCAGCGTGCTGGACAGGCCGGCCATGACCCACAACACGAAGAACGACACCGTGTAGAAGCCCATGCGCCCGGTAGGAACGTGCCCGAATATCGTCACGTCCAGCGGGTCGATCAGGGCGAATATCAACGCGCTTCCGGCAGCGGCCGCCAGGAACGACGGCCACAGTATCCACATCAATGAACGCAAGCCCATCTGAGTCCTCCCGTCAGGGATTGGCGCGCACGGCGCCAGCGCCTTCGCCGACTTTTGGCGCGGCCTGTTCAATGACCAGGCCGCGTTTGATCACGCCTTCCACGATAGGCTCGTGGGTAAAGTTGGCATAGGCGAAGTAGATCGTGATGAAGCACCCGACCATGGCCGCGAACGGCCCGGCCATGAGGATCCAGGGCCAGGGTTCGTAGTACCAGGGCTTGGGCGCCGGGGCAGTTTGTGCAAGGGTCATCGAGTTTGTCCTTTACGTAGTCAGTCGGGCACGTAGAAGCTGGCGGGTTCGTCGGTTTCGATCGGCTGGTTTTCACCATTGTTGCCGCGCGCGCGTAACGTAATGGCGTGCGCGCCGGGTTCGGCGCCGGCAGGCGCCCGGATCACCATGGGAACTAGCTTGTTGGCCGCGGGTTCCACTTCGACCACGTCCGAGCCCTGCTGCCCCATCATCACGGCCAATCCGGGCATGCCGTCGGCCGACAGGCGCAGGCGCATGGCCGTGTCCGAGGTATTGATGATCTGCAGCCGGTAGACGTTCTCGATCTGGCCGCCCGCGACTTCCCGCCCCAGCGCCCCGCGGTCGCGGATGACGTCTACCCGCAAGGGGTTGCGCATCGCCAGCGACGCCACGAACGCCACCGCCATGATCAGGATCAGCGTGCCGTATATCAGCACGCGCGGGCGCAGCAAGTGCGAACGCGCGCTTTTTGCAGACAGGCCATCCTGCATGGCGCGGTCCGACGTGTAGCGGATCAGGCCCGGCTCGTATTGCATCTTGTCCATGACCTGCTCGCAGGCGTCGATACAGGCGCCGCAGCCGATGCACATGTACTGCAGGCCTTCCCGAATGTCGATGCCGGTCGGACAGACCTGCACGCACAGGCTGCAATCCACGCAATCGCCCAGCCCGGCCGCCTTGTGATCGACCTTGCGCGAACGACCGCCGCGCGGATCGCCGCGACGCTTGTCATAGGTGACCACAAAGGTGTCGGGGTCGACCATCACGCTCTGGAAACGGGCGTAGGGGCACATGTATTTGCAGACGGATTCGCGCATGAAGCCCGCGTTGCCCCACGTGGCAAAGCCGTAGAACAACATCCAGAACCATTGCCATGGCCCCAGCTGCAGCGTGAACAGTTCATGGCCCAGCTCGCGGATCGGCGCGAAATAGCCGATAAACGTGGACCCTGTCCACCAGGCCAACGCGATCCACAGGAAATGCTTGGTGATTTTCAGGCGCACCTTGCGCCAGGTCCAGGGGGACTCATCCAGGCGGATGCGCGCAATGCGATCGCCTTCGACCTTGCGCTCGATCCACATGAAGATTTCGGTGTAGACCGTTTGCGGACAGGCGTAACCGCAGAACAACCGGCCCGCCACGGCGGTGAACAGGAACAACGCCAACGCCGAGATCACCAGCAGCACGGCCAGATAGACGACGTCCTGCGGCCACAACACCAGCCCGAACAGGTAGAACTTGCGCGCCCCCAGGTCGAACAGCACGGCCTGCCGGCCGTTCCATTGCAACCAGGGCAGCCCGTAGAAGATCAGTTGGGTGATAAAGACGAAGGCGATGCGCCAGCGGGCAAAAATGCCGCTGACGGATCGCGGATAAATCTTGCTGCGTACACCCGCCAGAGTCTGCTCCAGCGTTTCCTGCCCGGGGCGCGGGGGGGGGGGGGGGG
>NZ_JBHFII010000039.1:2654-14677 GCF_057334215.1 Achromobacter maghribensis
GTGCGGCCGCCAGGGTGGCGGGTCGCCGTCGGGCGGCTTGCCGACGCTTGCGGTTGACCCATCTTCCATTTGCTGCTCCGTCCTGTAAGTCCAATGATGTGGGGGCCGCATGATGCGCCCCCCACTTAAGCACCGCTTGCCGCGTTACTGGGCGACAGCATTCGCCGCGGGGTTGGCGACGGCAGGCGTCGCGGTGTTGGCGGCAACCGGCGCCGCCGTCGTCGCAGCGCCCCCGGGCTTGTTCGACAGACCCCATACCCAGGCCGTCAGCACTTTGATCTGCTCGGGGTTCAGGATGTGTTCGTGCGCCGGCATGCGGTTGTCGCGACCGTCCAGGATCGTCTTCACGATCGTGGCTTCCGAACTGCCGTACAGCCACACGTCGTCCGTCAGGTTGGGCGCGCCCAGCAGTGGGTTGCCCTTGCCGTCCACACCGTGACAGGCCACGCAGTAGTTGCCGAACTCGCGCTTGCCGCGGAAGACACGGATGTCGTCCGAGGTCAGGCCGGACAGCGAACGCACGTACTGGGCGATATCGCCGGCCGTCTTGGCATCGATGGCGGCCTTCCAAGGCGGCATCACGCCGTGGCGCCCCTTGGTGATGGTCTCCATGATGATCTCGGGCGAGCCGCCGTAGAGCCAGTCGCCGTCGGTCAGGTTGGGAAAGCTGGGCCCGCCCTTTGCGTCCGAACCGTGGCACTGCGCGCACGTGTTCAAGAACAGGCGCTGCCCCATGTCCAGGGCGGCCTGGTCTTGCGCTACCTGCGGCACCGTCATGGTTTCGAAGCGCGCATAGATCGGACGCACGGCCTCGGCCATCTTTGCCTGATGCCGCGCGACTTCCTCCGTGCTGCTGTAGCCCAGTTGGCCCTTGTAGGAACCCAGGCCCGGCATGAAGAACAGGTAGCCCAGCGCGAACACGCACGCCAGCAGATACATCCAGGTCCACCAGGTGGGGACCGGATTATTAAGCTCGGTCAGATCGCCGTCCCAGACGTGGCCGGTGTCTTCGACCTGGCCGCTGGCCGGCTTGGTGCTGAGCCAACGGCGCTGCGTGTACAGCAGCCACAGGCACCAGACCACGCCGCCCACCGCGACGACCGAGATGAAATATCCCCAGAAGCCATTTACGAAATCGCTCATGACCGATTCGCTCCATCTTGTTGTTCCTGGCCGAACTCGTCGGGCAGGGCGAACGGCAGCATGGCCGATTCGCGGTTGGCGCCCTGGCGGCCGCGCGAGCAGGCCCACCAGACGATGCCGAAAAAGGTTGCCATCGAAATGGCGGTGACGATCGCGCTCAGGTAGCCCACCATGATCAGCCTCCCGTTGCCGCTTGCGCGGCGGGTTGCGCCGCCGACTGCGCGGTCGGCTGAGCGGCCTTCTTCGTGTCTTCGGCCTTTTTGGCATCTTCGGCCAGCTTGGCCTGGGCCTTGCGCACGCCTACGCCCAGCGCTTGCAGGTAGGCAACCAGTGCGTCCTCTTCCGTCTTGCCTTCGATGGCCTTGGGTGCGGCCTCGATGTCGGCGTCGGTGTAGGGAACGCCCAGGGCGCGCAGCGCCCGCATGCGCTCGGCCACGTTCTGGCCGGTGATGACCGTTTTTTCAAGCCACGGATAGGCGGGCATGTTCGACTCCGGCACCACCTTGCGCGGATCGCGCAAGTGGATACGGTGCCAGTCGTCGGAGTAGCGCTCTCCTACGCGTGCCAGGTCCGGGCCAGTGCGCTTGGAGCCCCACAGGAACGGATGGTCGAAGACCGATTCCGCCGCGGTCGAGTACGAGCCGTAGCGCTGCACTTCCGCGGCCAGCACGCGTACCTGCTGCGAGTGGCAGCCGACGCAGCCTTCACGGATGTAGACGTCGCGGCCCATCAGCCGCAACGGGCTGTAGGGTTCCACGCCTGCGACGGGCTGGGTCGTGCTGTGCTGGAAGAACAGCGGAACGATCTGGACCAGGCCCGCGAAGGACACCACCAGGATGCTCGCGATGATCATCCAGCCGATGTTCTTCTCAAGCGTCTGGTGAGAAAAGAAGCCAGGTTTCTTGTTGGCCATGATGTCCTCGTCAAACAGTAGCCGGCTCGGCGGTCGCAATGACCGACGGGCGAGCGGCATGGGGATCGTCTTGCGGAATGGCGGGGTTGACCGGTTGCGCACCGCGCACCGTCATCCACACGTTCCAGGCCATGACGAACACGCCGGACAGGAACAACGTGCCACCCAACAGTCGGATCAGGTAGTACGGAACGCGCGTCTTCAGTTCTTCGACGAAGCTGTAGACCAGCGTGCCGTCGGAAGCGGTATCGCGCCACATCAGGCCCTGCTGCACCCCGGCGATCCACATGGCGGCGATGTACAGCACCACGCCGATGGTCGCGATCCAGAAGTGCAGTTCGATCGCCTTCACGCTGTGCATCTTTTCGCGGCCATACAGGCGCGGGATCAGGTAGTACAGGGAACCGAACGAAATCATGGCGACCCAGCCCA
This sequence comes from Achromobacter maghribensis, assembly GCF_057334215.1. Taxonomy (NCBI): domain Bacteria; kingdom Pseudomonadati; phylum Pseudomonadota; class Betaproteobacteria; order Burkholderiales; family Alcaligenaceae; genus Achromobacter; species Achromobacter maghribensis. The sequence continues at coordinate 5,143 of NZ_JBHFII010000039.1, forward strand.
GCGCGCCGGAGTGCACGTGGCCGATGGTCCAGTCCGTGTAGTGCGACAGCGCGTTGACCGTGCGGATCGACATCATCGAACCTTCGAAGGTCGACATGCCGTAGAACGACAGCGCCGTCACCATGAACTTCAGGATCGGGTCGGTACGCAGCTTGTACCAGGCGCCCTGCAACGTCATGATGCCGTTGATCATGCCGCCCCAGGAAGGCGCCAGCAGAATCAGCGAGAACGTCATGCCCAGCGACTGGGTCCAGTCGGGCAGCGACGTATACAGCAAGTGGTGCGGGCCCGCCCACATGTACGTGAAGGCCAGCGCCCAGAAGTGGACGATGGACAGACGGTACGAATAGATCGGACGGCCGGCCTGCTTGGGCACGAAGTAATACATCATGCCCAGGAAGCTGGTGGTCAGGAAGAAGCCCACCGCGTTATGGCCGTACCACCACTGCACCATGGCGTCCTGTACACCGGCGTAAGCCGAGTACGACTTCCACAACGACACCGGCATTTCGATGTTGTTGAAGATGTGCAGGATGGCGATGGTAAGGATGTACGAACCGAAGAACCAGTTGGCCACGTAGATGTGCTTGGACCGGCGCTTGATGATCGTGCCGAAGAACACGATGGCGTAGGCCACCCAGACCAGCGTGATCAGGATGTCGATCGGCCATTCGAGTTCGGCGTATTCCTTGCTGCTGGTGAAGCCCATCGGCAGCGTGATCGCCGCGGCGACGATGACGAGCTGCCAGCCCCAGAACGTGAAGGCGGCCAAGGGGCCACAGAACAGGCGTGCCTGACAGGTGCGCTGGACGACGTAGTACGACGTCGTGAACAGCGCGCTGCCGCCGAAGGCGAAGATCACCGCGTTCGTGTGCAGCGGGCGCAGGCGGCCGTAGCTCAGCCATGCGATGTCAAAGTTCAACTGAGGCCAAATCAGCTGCGCGGCGATAAAAACGCCCACAGCCATGCCGACAATGCCCCAAACCACCGTCATGAGCGCGAACTGCCTCACGATCTTGTAGTTGAAGGTATCGGCCTTGCTTGCGATTGCGGCGCAATCGTTCATCACCCTTCCCCTAAAGTAACAAATAGCTCCAGGCTCAGATGATGGGACTAGTCACACAAGTCGGCGTTGATATGGATCAAGCGCCAGCTGGCCGGGCGGGGAACGCGGCGCGGGCACAACGGAACAGCAACGTTATCTACGAATGTTGCAGACGACGCGACGCAAAAACGGGTGGCGGCCCGTTTGTCGGGGTTGCGGCGCGGCGGCGCTCAGCTGCGGCTGGCGGGGCCGCTGTCGTCGTCGCGCAGGATGGCCGTTCCGGCGTTGTCGGTGTCGTCGTACTGACCGTTGAACACGGCCCACCACAGCGATATGCCGATGGCCAGCACGAACAGCAGGGACAGCGGCAGCAACAGGTACAGGATGGTCATTGCGCGGCTTCCAGCATGCCGGAAGTGGTGGCGTCGCCGGACCAGTCGGTGCGGCACAGGCGCCAGGAGTTGTAGGCCACCGCCAGCGATGACACCAGCATGGTGATCGCGGCCAGCCATGGCGTGACCCACCCTACCAGCGCCAGCGGGGTCATGAGCAGGTGCCAGACCAGCGACCCGTAGAGGTTCTGGCGGGCCTTGTGGCGCGCCTGCTGCAAGAGCGCGTTCAGCGCGGCGTCGGACATGGTGGGATGCGCCGCCAGCGCCGAGTGCGCCGACGCCATGGCGGTGGGCACCGCCATCGACATGGCGCAAGGGCAGCTCATGACGAGCAGCGCCACCATCACCGGAATGCTGTGCGCGGGATCGATATAGGCCCAGGCGGCGGCCGCGGCCAGCGCAAGGGCCACCTGCGCCATGACAAAGCGGGATGCCAGCCGGTCGGCGCGGGCGCCCAGGTCCAGGCGCTGGGCCTCGACCCGTTCGTGCCGCCGGCCGCCCGACGCGCCGCCGAAGGACTGGCGGGCGCAGAGTTCCAGATAGCGTGCGGTCAGCAGGAAGGCCACGAACATCGTGACCGAGTCGAAATAGACCTCGCCACGGCCCGTCCAGGTGGCGTGGACGCTGGGGATGAAGGCGGCGACGATGCCAAGCGCCACCGGTACGTCCATGCCGGCGCGGCCGTGGCGCAGGTTGTCGCCGGCATGGCGCCAGATGGGCCAGGCCGAATACAGCACCACGGGGATGGTCAGCGCGAAGCTGGCCCAGTTCATCAGGACGATGGCCCAGTCCAGCGTTTCGAGGGCGTCGGCGGGCATGCTGTCGTGCCGGAGATAGCCGGGCCACGCGAACATCATGACCTGCATCATCGCCAGCCAGGCCAGCGACAGGCGCACCAGCGCATGACGGCGCTGCTGGCGGTCGGCATCGGACAGGCACGCGGGGACGGCGAAGATCGATTTTGCTCGCATGCGCCGATGGTACCCAGCGCTGCGGATGCACGCCTTGATCTGGATCAAGGCGCTTTGCCCCCCTGCACGGGAAGCAAACCGGCGGCGGGATCAGGGGCGCTGCTGACGCAGCACGCCCACCACGGCGCGCATCAACGCGGCCAGTTCGTCCTCGGGGATGGTCAATGCCGGCGTCAGGTAGACCACATTGCCAAACGGACGCACCCAGACGCCGGCCTCGACCAGCCGGCGCTTCAGCGCTTCGCGGTCGGCGATGGCGTCCAGTTCGACCACGCCGATCGCGCCCAGCACACGCACGTCGCGCACCCAGGGCAAATCGCGGCAAGGCGCCAGGCCCGCCGCGAGCGCGGTCTCAAGCGCCTGCGCCTGGGCGAGGCGGGGCTCGGACTCGAACAGGTCCAGCGATGCATTGGCCGCCGCGCAAGCCAGCGCATTGCCCATGAAGGTGGGCCCGTGCATCAGTGCGTGCGCCGGATCGTCGGACCAGAACGCATCGAACACCCGATTGCTGGCCACGGTGGCGGCCAGGGGCAGCGTGCCGCCCGTCAACGCCTTGGACAAGGTGATGATGTCGGGCCGGATGCCGGCCTGCTCGAACGCGAACATCGTGCCCGTGCGCCCGAAGCCCGTGAAGATCTCGTCGAAAATCAGCAGCAGGCCGTGGCGGTCCGCCAGCCGGCGCAGGCGGCGTAGCACTTCAGGGCCGTGCAGCAACATGCCGCCCGCGCCCTGCACCAGCGGCTCGACCAGGATGCCCGCCAGTTGCGGCGCGCGCGTCTCGAGGAAGGTGTCCAGCGCCGCCATCGCGGCCTCGTCTCGGGGCAGGTCGACGATATCGTGTTCGGCCAGCATGCCCCGGTACAGGCTGTGCATGCCCTCTTCAGGGTCACACACCGCCATGGTGCCAAACGTGTCGCCGTGGTAGCCGCCACGAAACGCCAGGAAACGGCTGCGCCCGCGTTCGCCCTGGTTCAGCCAGTATTGCACCGCCATCTTCATGGCGACTTCGACCGCCACCGAGCCCGAGTCGGTATAGAAGACCCGGTCCAGCCCCGGCCCCAGCAAGCCGGCCAGCCGGCTCGCCAGTTTCAGCGCGGGTTCGTGCGTAAGTCCGCCAAACATCACATGCGGCATGGCGTCCAGCTGCGCCCGCACCGCCTGGGCGATGTGGGGATGGTTGTAGCCATGGCAGGCCGTCCACCAGGACGCCACGCCGTCGATCAGGCTGCGCCCGTCGGCCAGTTCCAGCCGGCTGCCGTGGCTGCGCACGACCGGCAGCGGCGGCGTGGCCGTCTTCATTTGGGCATAGGGAAGCCAGATATGGGGCTGGCCCTGGGCCACCCAGTCGGGCGTGTGCATGATGGACTCCGCAAAAATTGGCGGCGGCCCGCGGGTTTCCAAGGGGTGTGTCCCCCGGGAAACCGCCGCGCGCGCCTCCACTACAATGGCCCGCATTCTACGGCCTGGCGCGGGCGCCCCCCCTGCCCGGCCGCTGCCGGATCGATTGATGTCAAAGCTGGATTCCCTGTTTTCCTCCGAGTTGGCCGCCGCCGACGACCGCCGCGTGCGCCGCCGCCTTCGCACCGCCTCGGCCGCGCCGCCGGGCCGGATCGTGCTGAATGGCGCGCCCGTGCTGAATTTCTCAAGCAACGACTATCTGGGCCTGTCCAAGCATCCGCTGCTGGTTGAACGCGCCCGGGAATGGGCCGCGCGGCATGGCGCCGGTGCCCAGGCCTCGCGCCTGGTCTGCGGCAACCTGGATCTGCACGAGCAAGTGGAAGCCAAGCTGGCCCGCCTGAAGGGCACGGAGGCCGCGCTGCTGCTGGCTTCCGGTTGGCAGGCCAACGCCGCCGTCCTGCCCGCGCTACTGCGCGCGGCCGCCGCCCGGGGCGAAGTTGAGCTATATGCCGACAAGCTGAACCACGCCAGTTTGCATCATGGCTGCCAGGCGGCCGGTGTGAAGCAAATCCGCTTTCGGCACAACGACCTGGACCACCTGGAGCGCCTGCTGGCGGCCAGAGCCGAAACGGGGCCGGATAAGTCCGTTGCCAGGTTCATCGTCACGGAAAGCGTATTCAGCATGGACGGGGACCGGACCGATGTTGCCCGGCTGGCCGCTCTGGCCGACCGTTATCAGGCGTTCGTCTATCTGGATGAGGCCCACGCCACCGGCGTGCTTGGCCCTGGCGGCATGGGGTTGGCCGGATTGGCGCCCGGCCACATCGATCTGGCCATGGGCACGTTCAGCAAGGCGCTGGGCGGATTCGGCGCCTATGTGGCCGGATCCCGCGCGCTGTGCGACTACCTGATCAATACGTGCTCCGGATTCATCTACACCACGGCGTTGCCGCCTGCCGTGCTGGGCGCAATGGACGCCGCGCTGGACCTGGTGCCCACGCTGGACGCCGAGCGCGCCCGGCTGGAGGCGGCGGGCGATTACTTGCGCGCCGCGCTGCAGGGCCTGGGGTTGGACACCGGCGCCTCGTCCACGCAGATCGTGCCCGCCATCGTGGGCGACGAGGGCCGCGCGCTGGCGATGGCGGCGGACCTGGAGTGCCGGGGATTGCTGGCCGTGGCGATCCGTCCGCCCACGGTGCCCGCCGGCACCAGCCGGCTGCGGGTGACGCTCAGCGCCGCCCACCGCGACACCGATGTGGAGCAACTGATCGCCGGGTTTGCGGCGGCACTGGCATGACCGAGGCCCGCGCCCTGCCCGCGCGCCCCACCCTGCTGTTCGTCCACGGCTGGGCCTTCGACGCCTCGGTCTGGGCGCCGCTACGCGCCGCGCTGCGCGATTGGCCCCACCTGGTCGCCGACGCCGGCTACTTCGGGCCGGCCTGCTTCCCGAAGATCGATGGCCCGGTCATCGCCATCGGTCACTCGATGGGCGTGCTTCGATTGCTGCGCGAGCTGCCGGCGGGTTGCATCGGGCTAGTGTCGATCAACGGCTTCCCGCGCTTCGGCGCCGGGCCGGACTTCGACGCCGGCGTGCCGCGCCGCATGCTCGACCGCATGGTGAAGCGGCTGTCGGCCGATCCCGCCGCCGTCTTGCAGGAGTTCCGCCAGCGCTGCGGCGACGCCTCTGCCTTCGGCGAACCCCGGCTGGCGCCATTGACGCAAGACCTGCAGGCCTTGCGCGACGAAGACCAGCGCCACGCGCTGGCCGCGCTAACGGTTCCCCTGCTGGTCTTGACCGGACAGGATGACCCGATTGTTCCGGCATCGATGACGCAGGCGGCCTTCGACGGCGGTCCGGACAGCGAGCGGCATGAACGGGAGCAAGCCGGTCATCTGTTGCCGGTGTCGGATGCGCCGTGGTGCGCCCGTCATATCGCCGGATTCATCCGCCGATTGACCCGAGCCCCGCGCGATCCGCAAATCGCCGCCCGCTTCGGCGCGGCCGCGCTCCGCTATGAAGACCATGCCCCCATCCAGCGCGTTACGGCGGAACGGCTGGCCGCCGATATCGCCCGGCTGCGCCTGCCCCCCCGCCCGCGCATCCTGGAGATCGGCTGCGGCACCGGGTTGCTGACCCAGGCGCTGGCGCGCCGCCTGGGCCCCGCCGACTGGACGGTCACCGACATCTCGCCCGCCATGCTGGATACGGCGCAGCGCGGGCCGGCGCTGCCCGGCACGGCCCGTTACCAGGTACTGGACGGCGAGCATCCCCCTGCGCTGGCAGGCCCTTTCGATTTGATCTTCTCCAGCCTGGCCGTGCAGTGGTTCACGGACCTTAACGCGGGTTTGGGCCGCTTGGCCGCCCTGCTGGCGCCGGGCGGCCATCTGGCCGTGGCGACCCTGGCCGATGGCACCTTCGACGAATGGCACGCCGCGCATCACGCCGCAGGCCTTGTGGCCGCCACGCCACGCTACCCCGCGCGCGCCGCCATCCGTCCGGCCATGGGTAATCTGGCCGGTGGCGTGCGCAGCGAACGGCTGATACAAGATCATCCTGACGGCCTGACTTTCCTGAAGGGGCTGAAAGGCATCGGCGCCACCACGCCGGCCCCGGGTCGCGCGCCGCTGGGGCCGACCGCGCTGCGCCGCGTGCTGGCGGCATTTGACGAACAAGGAGCCACGGTGACGTATCACCTGGCCTACGGTATGTGGAAAAAAACGACGCAACGCCCCATGGGGGTTTTCGTGACCGGCACGGACACCGGCATCGGCAAGACGCTGGTGTCGGCCATCCTGGCACGCGCCTGGGATGCCGACTACTGGAAGCCGGTGCAGACCGGCGTGTCCGAAGAACCCGGCGACACCGAAACCGTCGCGCAATTGGCCCGGTTGCCGCCCGAACGCCTGCACCTTCCCGCCTACGTGCTGCAGGCGCCGCTTTCGCCCTGGGCCGCCGCCACGCTGGAGGACACGGTGGTTGACGCCACCACCATCGTGCCGCCGGCGACCCGGGCCCCGTTGATCGTGGAAGGCGCGGGCGGCCTGTACGTGCCGATCGACGACACGCACATGATGATCGACCTGATCGCCCGCCTGGACATGCCGGTGGTGCTGGCGGCGCGCAGCGGCCTGGGCACCATCAACCACACGCTCTTGAGCCTGGAGGCGCTAAAGCGCCGGGGCATCCCCGTGCTGGGCGTCATCATGAGCGGCCCGCTGTCTGCCGGCAACAAGGAAGCCATCGAACGCTTTGGCGACGTGCGCGTGCTGGCCGAGATTCCGCCCCTGGCCAACGTGGACGCCGCCGCCGTCGACGCGCTGGCGCGCGACATTCCCCCGTTGCAGGAATGCCTGGCGGCATTGGGCGGGGCACCGGCAGTGGCCGAGTAGCCCCGGCGCCTTATCCCAGCGCGCCGCGGTCCCGCAGGGCCGCCACGCGTTCTGGCGAGATGCCCGCTTCTTTCAGCACCGCTTCGCTATGTTCCCCGAAGGCGGGCGCGGCGCGCGGGCTGTCGGGCTGGCTGCGACCGAATTTGATGGCCTGCGCGAACCCCCGGTAACTGCCCACCACGGGATGCGCGAACGTCGCCACCATGTGTTCGGCCTGCACCTGCGGGAAGTCGAACATGTCTTCCACGCCGCGCGCAGCGGCGCAGGGGACTTCTTCGCCGAACCAGGCCTCCCATTCCAGCGCGGTGCGCGCGCGCAGCGCCTCATGCAGGCGCGGCACGATCTCGTCGCGGTGTTCGGCGCGCTTGCGCACCGAGTCGTAGCGTTCATCGGCGGCAAGCTCCGGCAAGCCGGTCTTGGCGCACAGCGCCTGCCAGAAATGCGGCGTATTGGCCGAGATGTACAGGTAGCCTTCGCCCGTGGGATGAATGCCCGTGATGCCGCCCGACCGCATGTCCCGACCGATATCGCGCGGTTCGCCTTCCGCCCAGACCAGCCTTGCCGATTGCAGGGCCAGCGCGCTGCGCAACAGCGAAACGCCCACGAACTGGCCGCGACCGCTGCGTTCGCGTTCATATAGCGCCGACGCCACGCCGGCGGCCACCATGGACGAGGCGTAGTAGTCCACCACCGATCCGTACAGGATCTCGGGCGGGCCCTCGGCCTTGCCCTGCAGGGCGCACATGCCGGTCATCGTCTGCAATACCTGGTCGTAGCCCGCCTTGTCCTTCAAGGGACCGGTTTCGCCATAGCCCGTGACGGCGCAATAGATCAGCCTCGGGTTGATCTGGGCCAATTGCTCGTATGCGATGCCCAGGCGCGCCGGCACGCTGGGCCGGAAGTTGTGCACGAGTACGTCGGCCTGGCGCGCCAATTCATGCAGCACCGCCAGCGCATCGGCGTTTTTCAGATCAAGAACCAGTCCGCGCTTGCCACGGTTCACGCCCAGGAAGGCGCGGCTCTCGGCATCCAGCGTGGACGGGTACTTGCGCAGGTTGTCACCACTGGGAGGCTCGACCTTGATAACGTCCGCCCCCTGATCGGCCAGCAGCGTGCAGCCATACGGCCCGGCGATATAGGCGCTTAAGTCCAGCACGCGCACGCCTGTCAGCGGACCGCCCGTCGATTGCAGCGCGGGGGCCATCATTGCGCCTCCGCCGCGTTGGCGCTGTTCGAAGCGTCCGTAAGGCCCAACCCGGCCGCCGCCCGCAACACCGCTTCGGCGCGGCGCAGGAATGGGCCGTCGATCATCCGCCCATCCACCACGAACGCCGCCGTGCCCTTGGCCGCCGCTTCCCGCGCGGCCTGCACCACCCGGCCCGCATGCGCGATCTCTTCATCGGTGGGACGGAATGCCGCATTGGCCAGTGGCACCTGACGCGGATGGATGCAGCTCTTGCCGATATAGCCCAGGCTGCGTGCCAGTTCCGCCTCGGCGCGGTAGCCGGCTTCGTCTTCGATATTGGCGAAGGCGGAGTCGTAGGCAAACACGCCCGCCTCGGCCGCCGCCATGCGCAGCGCGAACATCGCCTGCTGCACCGCCGCCGGTTCGCGGCGCGCGATGCCGGCAGGTTCGAACAGGTCGCCCAACCCCAATTGCAGGCCCGCCACGCTGGGATGCGCCGCCGCCAGGCTGGCTGCGCGGCGCAATGCGCGCGGCGACTCAATGTTCAGCAGCAAGCCCACGGGGCCTTCCACGCCATTGGCGCGGCACGCTTGCTCGACCGCGCTGGCTGCCGCCACCACGTCGGCCTCGCGCTCCGCCTTGGGCAGGTTCACCAGATGCAACCCCGGCCGCACGACGGCCTGCACGTCGGCATGAAACTGTCCAGAATCCAGCGCGTTGACACGAACGATCAGCGTCTTGCCCGATGCGGCGGCTTCGGGCGCCGCCAGCAAGCGGGCCAGATGACCACGCGCCTCATCCTTGCGCGACGGCGCCACCGCGTCCTCCAGGTCGAACGACAAGGCGTCGGCGGTGCCCGCCAGCGCCTTGGCGAACAATTCGGGGCGCGATCCGGGTACGAACAGTTTGCTTCTCATGCTTGGCACTCAGGAAATCAGGGTTGATGCGGAGACGTCGTCTACTGGATGGAAATGTTGCGGTCGCGGGCCACCTGCTTCCACTTGGCGGCATCGGCCTTTACCAGTTCAGCGAATTGCGGCACGGTCAGTTCGGCCGGCACGGCGCTTTCTTCCGCGAACATGGCGCGCATCTTCTGGTCGTTGACGATGCCGCGGATCTCGGCGTTCAGCTTGTCCACCAGGGAAGCGGGGGG
>NZ_JBHFII010000039.1:14703-18615 GCF_057334215.1 Achromobacter maghribensis
GGCGTGCCCGCCGGCGCCAGCACGCCCCACCACAGTTCCACCGAATAGCCGGGCTGGCCTTCGCCGATCGTCGGCAGCGCCGGATAGAACTGCGACCGTTCGGGCGAGGTCACGGCCAGCACACGCAGCTTGCCGCCCTTGAGCAGCGAGGCCGTCGACGCGAAGCTGCCGATCACGAAGTCCACCCGGCCACCCGCCAGGTCGTTCAGCGCATGCGACATGCCCTTGTAAGGCACGTGCGTAAACGAGGTCTTTTCCCCGCCGGCCAGGATTTCGCTGGCCATCTGGTTGACCGACCCGAGGCCGGCGCTGCCATACGTGAGCTTGCCGGGTTCCTTGCGGCCGGCCGCCAGCAGATCGGCCACGGACTGATAGGGCGAGTCCTTGCCCACCACCAGCGCCATCGGACTGCGCGCCAGCATCGCCACCGGCGCAAAGCTGCTCACCACGTCATACTTCAAATTGGTCTGCACGGCGGCGTTGGTCGTCAGCGTGGAAGACGAGAGCATCAGCACGGAACCGTCCTTGGGCGCGCGGGCCACATATTCGGCGCCGATCGCACCGCCCGCGCCCGGGCGGTTTTCCACGATGACGGTGGCCGACAGGCGAGCCCCCAGCTTTTCCGCCAGCACGCGCGCAAATACATCGTTGCTGCCTCCTGGCGGGAACGGCACGACCATCGTGATGGTCGCGGGGACGGCGGGCGCCGCCTGCGCCGCGGCCATGCCCGGCGCGCCCAGCGCCAGGGTCAGCGCCAGAACAGGCAGCAAGGCGGCGCGCAGGCCGGCAAGGGTCTTTGTCATGAGAGTCTCCTCGGTTGCGGTCTGGCGCCGGGCGTCGCCCGCCGGCGTTCCAGCCGCTTGTCGTTTTGTCTGAAGCGAATACTAGGACGCCCGCCTGGTGATATAAAGCGAGGATTCTTAAAACACTACGTGAGGATTTCTGATGAAGATCGAATCTTTCCGTACGCTGAATGCCGTGCTGCGCGGCGGCAGCTTCGCGGCAGGCGCGGCGGACATGAGCCTGTCGCCCAGCGCCGTCAGCCTGCAGATGAAGCAAATGGAGGCGTACTTCGGACAGCCGCTATTCGATCGGTCCGCGTTGCAGGTGCGACCCAACGCCTTTGCCGCGGAAGTTGATGCGGTGCTGCAGGACGCGCTGGCGCGCCTGGACGAACTGCGGCGGCGCAGCACGCCCGCCGTGGAAGGCAGGGTTCGGCTGGGCACGATCGAACCGTTGCAAGTGACGCTATTGCCGCCGTTGCTGCGCACATTGCGCGAACGCTATCCGTTGCTGGACGTGCGGCTGGTGCGCGGACGGGCCACGGAGCTTACCGAGAAGCTGAAAAAAGGCGAGATCGACGCCGCCATCATCACGCAACCGGAAACGGGCGGCTCCAGCCGCCTGGCCTGGACCCCGCTGTTCCGAGAAACGCTGGTACTGATCGCGCCGCCCGACTCGCACGGCACGCGCGTCGCCGAATTGTTCCAGCAGTACGAATGGATCCGTTTCGACAAGACCACCATCGGTGGCCGGCTTGCCGCGCGCTACGTCGCGCAGCATGCGCCGCATGCGCGCTGCCGCATCGAGATGCAGTCGCTGGCCGCCTTGACGGCGCTGGTGTCGGCCGGCCTGGGCGTGTGCGTGCTGCCCGAGCCCGGGCCGAACCTGCTGAATGTGCATCCGGTACGCGTGCTGCCGCTGGGCAAACAGGCGCCCTACCGCCAGATTTCGTTCGTATGCCGCCTGACGGACCAGGACAACCGGCTGGTGCAGGCCCTGTTGGAAGGCGCGCGCCCACGTCCGTAACGCCAGCAACGGCGCCTGAAGCACGGTGATGATCAGGCGCCGCCTTCCCGCTTGGCCATGTCGATGAACGCCCGCAACGCCGACGATACCCGCCGCTGCCGTGGGTAATACAGCATGAAACCCCGGATCGGCGGGCACCAGTCCTCCAGCAGCCGCACTACGCGGCCCGTTGCCAGCAGATCGTTCACGTAGTATTCCGGCACGGCGCCGATGCCGATGCCATCGACGGCGGCGCGCACCTCGGCATGCACGTCGCTTAACGAGATGCGCCCTGGCACGTCCACTTCCAGCGCCACGCCATCTTTCTCGAATTCCCATTTGTAGTAACGGCCGCTGGTAAAGCGGTAGCGCACGCATTCATGCCGCATCAAGTCGTTGGGATGCAGGGGAATCTCGCGCCCTGCCAGATAGGCGGGCGACGCGACGACCGCCATGCGCAGGCTGGGGCCGATCGGCACGGCAACCATGTCTTCAGGCACGGCCTCCAGCAGACGCACGCCCGCATCGAAACCGGACGCGACGATATCGACGAAGCTGTCGTCTTCGGCAATGTCCAGCCGGATATCCGGGTAGGCCGCCAGGAAGCGCGCGGCAAAGGGCATCAGCAGCATGTAGGACGCCGGACGCGACGTGTTGATGCGCAATGTGCCGGACGCCGCGCCGCGGAAGTGGTTCATTTCCTCGAGCGCGTCGCCCAGGTCGTGCAGCACCGGCAGCAGGCGTTCGGCCAGGCGCTGGCCAGCGTCGGTCAGCGCCACGCTACGCGTGGTCCGGTTGAACAGGTTTACCCCCAGCCGTTCTTCCAGGTTGCGGATCGCGTAGCTGACCGCCGACGTGGACAGGCTGAGCTCTTCTCCGGCACGGCGAAAGCTGCTATGCCGGGCCACCGCCGAAAAGGCGGCCAAGTGGGACAGGTTATCGGGCAGCATGATTGTGCAAATTCTTTCAACAAAACATGCGGAAATTCTAGCTTGATACCCAGTTCCCCCGGGAATATTGTGAATGCCTGCTTAACAACCCTTATTCCAGGCCATCATGATCCAAGCCCGAGGCTACGCCGCCCACAGTACCGACACCCCGCTGGTCCCGTTCAGTTTCACCCGGCGCGAACCCGGCGACGACGACGTGCTGATCGACATTCTGTACAGCGGCATCTGCCATTCCGACCTGCATCAGGCGCGCGGTGATTGGGGCAATTCCGTCTATCCGATGGTGCCGGGCCACGAAATCGTGGGTCGCGTCGCCCAGGTCGGCAAGAACGTCACCAAGTTCAAGCCGGGCGATTACGCTGGCGTGGGCTGCATGGTGGATTCCTGCCTGCACTGCAAAGCCTGCCGCCTGAACCTGGAGCAATACTGCGAAGAAGGTGCCACGCTCACCTACAACGACCGCGAGCGTGGCAGCGATCAGTTGACCTTTGGCGGCTATTCCGACCGCATCGTCGTGCGCGAGCACTTCGTCGTGAAAGTGTCCGACACGCTTGACCTGAAGGCCGTCGCCCCGTTGCTGTGCGCCGGCATCACCACCTATTCCCCGCTGCGCCACTGGAAAGTCGGGCCCGGCCACAAAGTCGGTGTCATCGGCCTGGGCGGACTGGGTCACATGGGGGTGAAGTTCGCCCACGCGCTGGGCGCGCATGTGGTGATGATCACCACGTCGGCCGACAAAGGGCGCGATGCCAAGCGCCTGGGCGCGGACGAAGTGCTGGTCTCACGCGACCCCGAGGCAATGGCGGCGCATGCGGGCACGTTTGATTTCCTGTTGAACACGGTGCCCGTCAGCCACGACGTGAACCCGTACATGGCGCTGCTGGGCTTGAATGGCACCATGGCGCTGGTGGGCGCGCTGACGCCGCTGGACCCGATCCCGGGTGCGAACCTGATCCTGGGACGCAAGTCGCTGGCGGGATCCGCCATCGGCGGCATGGAAGAAACTCAGGAGATGATGGATTTCTGCGCCCAGCACGGCATCGTCAGCGATGTGGAGATCGTGCCGATCCAGTCGGTCAACGAGGCCTACGAACGCCTGTCGAACAACGACGTCAAGTACCGCTTCGTGATCGACATGGCATCGCTGGCGACGGAACCGGGCCCGGCCTAGCAC